>CANJID010000030.1 GCA_947474395.1 Caulobacterales bacterium | reverse complement strand
CTGGGGGTGCAGCGCCGCCGCCATCAAGGCTAAGCTCTCCTCAAAACTACAACCCAAGGAAACGCCCTCATGTCCGAAACCCGCGCCCTGGCCGACTACCTCGTCTCGGCGCGGTTGGAGGATGTGCCCGCGGACGTACGGCATGAGGCGCTGCGGGCGCTGGTGAACTACGTCGGCTGCGCGCTGGGCGGGGCGCCGGAAGCGGCGGTGGACATCGCCGTGCGGACCTTCGCGCCCTTCTCGGGACCCGCCACGGCGGCGGTGCTGGGGCGAAGGGAGCGGTTCGATCCCCTCAACGCGGCGCTGTTCAACGGCATCAGCTCCCACGTCCACGACTACGACGACACCACCCCGAAGAACTACATCCACCCCACCTCGCCGGTCGCCTCGGCCCTGTTCGCCTACGCCAGCGCCAACGCGGTCTCGGGGCCCGACTTCGTCCACGCCTTCATCCTCGGCTTCGAGGCGGAATCGCGGATCGGCGACGCGGTCTATCCCTCCCACTACGACATCGGCTGGCACATCACCGGCACGGCGGGAGTGTTCGGCGCCGCCGCCGCCATCGGCCGGCTGGTCGGCCTCGACGTGCAGCAGATGGTCTGGGCCCTGGGCCTGGCGGGCACGCAAGCCGCGGGCCTGCGCGAGATGTTCGGCTCCATGGGCAAGGCCTTCCACCCGGGAGCGGCGGCCCGCAACGGCTATGCGGCGGCCTTGCTCGCCAAGGAGGGCTTTACCAGCGGCGAGTATGGGCTGGAGGGGCCGCGGGGCTTCGCCGCCGTGCAGTCGGCCAAGTACGACCTCTCCAAGATCACGGCGGGCTTCGGGCGCGACTACTCCCTGCGCGCCAACACCTACAAGCCGTTCCCATGCGGGATCGTGAACCACCCGGCTATCGACGCCTGCATCCAGCTCCACGAGGAGGGTTTGAACCCCGCCGATATCGCTTCGGTGCGCCTGTCCGTGGCGCCCCTGGTGATGGACCTCTGCGGCAAGACGGGCATTACGCTCGGCCTGCAGGGCAAGTTCTCGGTGGTCCACGGGGCAGCCGTCGGCCTGGTGCGCGGCAAGGCGGGGCTGGTCGAATACACCGACGAGGCGGTGAACGATCCGCCCGTGAAGCGCGTCCGCGAAGCCACCGTCGCCGCGGCCGACGATCCGGCCGTCACCGAGGACGGGGTGGTCGTGCGGGTCACGCTGAAGGACGGCCGCGCGGTGGAAAAGCGCCTGGAGCACAGCCTCGGCAACCTCGCCCGCCCCATGAGCGACCGCCAGCTCGACGCCAAGTTCCTCGATCAGGCCGTGCTGGTCCTGCGGAAGGATCGCGCCGAACAGCTCCTGGCCCAGACCTGGAAACTCGACCAGGCGGGAGACCTCGGCCCGCTGATCAAGACTGCGGTTCCGGACTGATCTCCGCAGGGATTCCCAACAATTCCGCTCATCCCGGCGAAAGCCGGGACCCAGGTTTTTTCTGAAACCCGCGCGGTCTACGACAAAAAGCCTGGGCCCCGGCTTTCGCCGGGGTGAGCGGGTGTAGGGAATAAGCTGGTGTAGCTCCGCGTCTTCATGCCGGCCGCCCTCGACCGCAATCGCAACGGCAGCTGGAGCAACGCCGAGACCGGCGCCTCGGGCGACATCCGCATGGTCTCGAGCGGCGGCGGATACGCCCCCGTCTCCATGAACGGCATGCGCTTCGCCGCGGGGGTCGACCCGGCCTCGGCCTATGAGAGCGCCGGCGGTCTGTACCGGTCCCGGACCACGTCCAACCTGCGCAGCTCGCCGGGCACGTCCGGCTATGTTGTCGGCAAGCTCGCCCCCGGCGAGACCTTCGACGGCCTGGCCAAGGTGCAGGGCACGAACTGGCTGCTGGCGGGGCGGGGCGGCGTCGGCATCGGCTATGTGTCCCAGAACCTGGTGGACGCGGTCGGCGCGCCGACGGCGTCGGCCGCCTCCAACTGCCGCACCTTCGACCAGACCATCAGGACCCGGGACGGCGCCCCCGAAACCCAGCGCTACACCGCCTGCAAGAACGCCAACGGCGAGTGGGTGGTGCAGGCGTAACGCAGTCGATGCACCAGTCGCCGGGCCGATCTCGGTCCGGCGGCGACATCAGCGGGCGTCACCGCCGCAGGAAGGGCAGCATCCGCCCCAGCACCGGCGAGCCGTCGAACTGGTGTTTGAGCGCGCCCGCGACGTGCAGCACGACCAGGACGATCATGGTCCAGACGAGGGGTGAGCCATGCACCTCCTCCACCGTGTCCTTGATCATGTGGGTGTCGAAGCCTGACAGAAGGGCGGGGACTCCCGGCATGTGCGGCCAGGCCAGCCCCCAGAAGGGTATCGGCCTCGGGCCGATCGATTCCATGAACCAGCCGGAGAGCGGCAGGATCAGGAGCAGGACGTAGAAGATCCTGTGGACCAGCGATGCGAGAATCCGCTCCCAGCGCGCCAGCGTCGCAGGCTCCGCGGGCGGGCGATGGGTCAGACGCCAGGCCAGGCGGCAGAGGGTGAGCAGGAGGATGGTCAGGCCGAGGGAGATGTGGATCGCCTCGACGGCCTTCTCGGCGGTCTTGTCCTCGAGACCGCCCATGTACCAGCCGAGCCCGATCTGGACCGCGATGGCGACGGCGATGATCCAGTGCAGCGCGATGGCCACTGTCGAATAGCGCGCTGGGTCCCGCGCGAGCGCCTCTACTTCAGCCGGGGACGACATCGCTCACTCCTGTTGACCCGCTCGTCGCGGGCGGAAGGCGCAGTCTCCCCCGCGAAAGAGCGGCTACTGGGCCGCCGCCGCTGCGGCCGCCGCCGGGCGGCCCGGGACGTGGCGGACGACGTGGCCGTCGGAGAACTTGGCGCTGGCGATGAAGCCGCCGTTGCGGCCGTCCTTCAGCTTGTAGATGCCCATGGTGATCTTATCGCCGGGGTTCAGGGTGCGCTTGGTCCAGCCCACGCGGGACAGGTAGCTCGGGCTCATCCCCTCGATGCCCCAGCGGTCCAGGCCGCCGGTCTTGTTGGGCACCTGGAACCAGATCCAGATATGCGGCTGGGTCCACTCCACGGCCTCGACCGTGCCGGCCATGGGGGTCTCGTTCCCCCACTCGAACATGGCGGTGGAGTGGTGGGCCGCGGCGGGCGTCGCCGCCGCCACGGTCAGGGCGGCGAGGGCCGCCAGTCCAGTCCAGGCGTAGGTCTTGGCCATCTTACTCTCCCTGATCACTTGTCGAGGCGCATGCTGGGGCGACCCTTGTCGTCCGCCGCGTCATGGTTGTTCTGGGCGCAGTTGTATTCCTGGATGTCCCAATCGCGGTGGCGCAGGTAGATGCGAGTGGTGGTCCAGGGCTTGGTCAGGACGTCCGGATCCTCGTAGGTCCATTCCACCTGCAACTGGTCCTTGGCGACCAGGCGGATCTTTTCCCTGATGCGCAGCTTGTCGCCGTGGCCCACCCCCGCGACGATCTCCATCTGCGGGGCGGGGACGAGGCCCACGGTCTCGGTGACCAGGGTGTCGCCCTCCCAGTGCCCCACGGAGGTCCCCTGGAACGTCGGGTCCGGGTCGTCGGTCAGGGGGCGGCCGTCGGTATAGATGCGGCGCATCTGGCTGTCGGTCTCGATCGCCACCGTCACCTTGCCGGGGGTGAACAGGAACTCGATCGGATAGATGCCCATGCTCGACGGGAAGGCGAAGGGCGTGCAGTTGGCCTTGTCGGTCTGCGTGTTCTCGCCGCGGGCCTTGGAATCGTTGAAGGCTTTCAGCTTGGCCGCGGCGGCCGGCGTGTAGGACGGGACGGGGTTCGGCGGCGCGCGCGGCCCGTCCTGGCCGGGCAGGGGAGCGGACCAGACGCCGCCGAAGTCCGGCAGTTTCTTGATCGCGTCCCAGCTCTCGCCCTGGGGCGAGGGCCACTGCTTGGACTTCTCGCGCACGTCCACCGCCGCTCGCGGCATGACCTGGGCGGCGGCGTACACGACCGCCGGTGTGGCGGCCGCCAGGAGGGCGGCGAGGAAAAGCGCGCGTTTCATGGTCGGCCTAGTTCGGGGCCGGCTGGGCCGGCTGGGCCTGGCCCGACATGCTCATGGTCTGCCCGTTCGGCAGGGTCAGGCGCATGAAGCTGCCGCCCTTGCTGCCATCCTTCAGCGGATGGAGCGTCACCGAGATCTTGTCGCCGGGGTTGATGGTGCGCTTGCTCCACCCCCGACGGGCCAGGAAGTTCGGGCTCATCCCCTCGATCGCCCAGGTCTCGGTGGCGCTGGTGTCGAGCCAGATGAAGGTATGAGGGTTCGTCCAATCAAATTTCTTGACGGTCCCGGTGAGGGTCTTGTCGATCGTATTGTCGAACATGGCGAAGGAGTGGTGCGCCAGCGCCGGCGCCGCCGCCGCGCCCGCCAGGGCCGCGGCCGCCAGGCCGATCAGGGTCGCCTTGGTCCATTGAATCTGCATGGTAACCTCACTTGATGTCGTCGATACGGACCCCAGCCCCTATTGAGTGATCCTGATGCCCGCCTCGCCCTTTTCGTTGACCGAGTTGCGGTTGTTCTGTTCGCAGATGTACTCGGCGATGTGCCAGTCCGCGTGGCGGGCGTAGCGGCCGACGTATTCCCAGGGCTGGGCCAGCACGCCCGGATCCTCGATGCGCGTGCGGATCTCCAGGACGTTGGGATCGGACAGGCGCCAGCGCTCGACGATGCGCATCTTCTCGCTGTGCTGGACGCCGTCTTCCAGGATGGACTCGGGCGCGAGGCCGACGGTGTCGATCACCAGGGTGTCGCCTTCCCAATGGCCGATGGAGTCGCCGTTGAAGGTGAGGTCCGGGTCCTCGGGGTGCGGGCGGCCGTCGGTGTAGATGTGCCGGACCTGCATGTAGGCTTCCTGGATCAGGGTCACCTTGCCCGGCGTCAGCAGCACCTCGATCGGGTAGGGCTGGTCCATGATCTGGGGCATGCCCGGCGGCAGGCAGTTGGCGGTCTGCTTGTCGTCGGTGCCGCCCTTGGCGCGGATCGCCGCCTGCGTGGCCTGATAGGCCTTCAGCTGCGCCGCGCCCGCCGGAGTGTAGACCGCGTGGGTGTCACGCCGTCCGTCCGTCGGCGCCCCGCGGCCCCGGGCCAGCTCATAGACCCCGGTGAAGGCGGGGAGGGTCTTGATGGCGTCCCAGCTCTGGCCCTGGTTTCCGGCGGCGGCGGGCGTCGCCGCGTCCCCGCTGCCGGCGGACAGTGCGAAGGCCAGGACGCTTCCCAGGAGGCAAGCGCCACGAACGAAATCACGCATGACCAAGCGAACAACTCCTGCTTGCTGAGGCGCGAGCCTACTGCTTGCCTTCGGCGGCCTTCTGGGCGGCGGCGGCGTCGAGGGCGCGGGTGGACTTGGCGCCGAAGAACTTGCCGTCCTTGGTCGTAGCCGACACCACGAAGCCGCCGTCGGTCCCGTTCTTCATGGGCGCGACGTTCACCGTGACGGTGTCGCCGACGTTGACCATGCCCTTGCGGTAGCCGTTGCGGTACATGTTGTTGGTGGAGTGGCCTTCGAACTCGACTTCGTGCGGGCCCTTGGCGCCGGTGACCATGAGGGTCATCCGCATGTGCGGATTGATAGCCTCGAAGGTCTTCACCACGCCCTTGTACTGGGCCTGCTTGCCGAAATCGAACTGGACCGCCGAGTGGTGGGCCGAGGCGCCGGTGGCGAGGCCGAGGGCGGCCGCGGCGGCTATGGTGGCGATGATTGCTGTCTTCATGTGTGACTCCTGAGCGTTAGTGCGCCCCCGCCTGAATTGTTTGCCTTACGGAAGCGAAACGCCCTTGGCCTTCGCCAGGGCTTCCAACCGTATGTGCCAGGTCTCTTCGGGGCATTCGTAGTTGAGCAACCGCCCGTTCGGTATCTGGGCCCAGCGCTTCGTGGCCTTCACCGGGGCGGTGTAGAACTTCGGATCGGTCATGGTCAGCTCGTCGACCAGGATGCGTCGCCCCTGAGCGTCGGGCTTCGGCTCCAGGTAATAGCGCTCGACGATCGTGGCCTCGTCAGAGTGGGGCCACTGCCGCTGGTCAAGCTGCTCGACCAGGTTGTCGGTCTCCACCACCAGCACGGCGCCTTCCCAGCGGCCGGAGGAATAGCCGTTACGGCCCGGGAGGCGCTCGTCCTCGGGGGCGTTGCGCGCGCCGAAGTAGATGTGACGCACCTCGGTGTGGGCCTCGGAGATGGTGGTGATCTGCTCGGGCCGCTGGATGATCTCCAGCGGATAGCCGCCCGATCCCAAAGTGGACTGAGGCATGCCGTAGCCGAGGCAGTACTGGCCGGCGGTCTCGCCCGTGGGATTAATCAAGGCGTTGAAGGCGTCGACCCGGACCTTGACCGCGGGTCGGATGGGGGGCGTCGGGGCGGCCACGTTGGTGGTGCCGCCCAGCGCCGGGGCGCCGGCGTTGGTCCACACGCCCGTGAAGTCGGGACGAGCCGCGGCCGCGGCCTGGGCCTGTCCCGCGGTGATCAGGGCGCAAGCCGCCGCGACTGCGAAAGCCGGGGCCCAGTTGAACGCTACTGTCTTCATACGTTTCGTTCCCTGCGCCGACGTAGCGGCGTTGTGACTGTGCGCGGAGATTGCGGCGGGCGTCTGACCGCCCGCCGCATCCCGTTCTTGGTTTAGTAGTTGAAGCGCAGGCCGAACCGGAATTGCCGGCCAAGTTGGTCGAAGTAGGTCGGGTTGGTCGGATACTGACCACCGCCGGTCCGCGGGGGCTCGGCGTTCATCAGGTTCTGGATCTGGCCGAACACCTGCAGGCGGCGGCCACCCTTGTTCATGATGTTGTAGCTGCCGTTCAGGTTCAGGTAGTAGGCGCTCTTGACGTAGTTGTCGTTGATGCCGTTGACGTTGGTCAGGCTGTAGCCCGGAGCGTCCGGCCCGACCCGCAGGCCGCTCGTCACGCCCGGCGTGATGTAGCGGGCCGACAGGGTCACCGAAGCCGGCCCGACCGCGTAGGTCGTGTAGACGTTCAGCAGCCAGTCGGGCGAGCCGCCGCCGCCGGTGTCGCCGGCGTTGTTGGTGATCACGCCGAACAGGTTGGTCTTGCTGTCGATGGTCCGCGAAGCCAGCACTCGCAGGCTGAAGTCGCCCACCCACTTGTCGTTCACAACGTTCAGCGGCAAGCGGTAATCGCCTTCCACGTCCACGCCGGTGTTGCGCAGGTTCTGCAGGTTCAGGTTGATGTTGCGGACTTCCGTGAGGTTGTTCGCAGCGTCCCGGCTGAAGAAGGGGCAGGTGAGCGAGGTCGGGCCGTCGGTGAAGCAGCGGTTGACGATGTTCTGCGCGCCGCCGGCGGTGCCGACGTAGCCCCTGATGTTGATGTCGTAATAGTCGACGGACACCCGCAGGCGGTCGAGCCAGCCGTAGTGCGGCTGGAACACGAAGCCGTAGGTCGTGGTCAGGGCCTTTTCAGCGGACAGTTGCGGGTTGCCCCCGTTCAGGCCCACCGGGAACTGCGAGGGGTTGCCGGTGATGTAGGGGTTGGTGACCGCCGTGAAGCTCGAGGCCGAGGCCGCGAACAGCTCCTGGAAGTTCGGCGCCCGGATGTCCCGCGAGCGGGTCAGGCGGAAGCGCAGCCAGTCGACGGGATCGTAGAGCAGGCCCACCTTCCAGGTGGTGGCGTCGATGGTGTTCTTGCCGGTGGACTGGTTGTAGCCGCCGAAGCCGTCGAGCTTGTACTTGGTCTGGCGGGCCGCCGCGTTCAGGCTGAGGTTCTTGGCCCAGCCGTAGTCCTTCAGGAGGGGCAGGTCGGCTTCCACATAGGCTTCGGCCACGTTCATTTTCGCGTGGTAGTCGGCGCCGAAGTTCTGGAAGTAGGCGAACACCTGCGACAGGCGGTCGTGGTTGTTGACGATCCTGTCCGCCCGGTACTCGAGGCCGGCCGCGACGGAGAGGGGGCCGGCGCCGGTCAGGTTCCACAGCTCGCCCTGAACGTTGCCCGCCACCACGTGTTGCTGGATCGTCGTGTCCTCGATCAGGGTGCGGTAGATGTAGTCGAGGGACGCCTTGGACGGCGCGTTCTGGCCGAACGGATTGAGCGGCACGCAGCCCGCCGCCGCCGCGCGCAGCGCAGCATCGGCGCTGATCGTGGCCCGGCAGACGATCCGCCGGTTCGCCGCCGGCAGGGCGGCGTCCGCGGGGTCGTACACGGCGTCCGTCGCCCATTGGTAGAAGGCGTAGGCGCCCGGATCGGAAATCCCGTTCGCGGACTGGGCGATCACGCGCGAACCACCGGTCACGATCTGGTCGTTGATGCCCTGGACGCGATGGGTCCGGCCGTACTGGTAATAGCCGTCCCACTTCCACTTGTCGTTGAAGTCGCCGGAAAGGCCGGCCGTAACGCGCCAGGTGGTCGCCGTGGAGTTGGAGACGCCCTGGCGGTTGCCCAGGCGAGCCAGGCAGAAGGCGACGCCCGTGCCGCAGTTGCCGGTGGCGTTGTTGGGACGCGCCGTGGCCGGAGTGGCCGACGGCGCCGCCCCCCCCAGATTCGTCCCCAGAGCCGTTCGCACGGCCGTCGGAATGTAGGGGTTGTCCGCGAAGATCTGGATCGGCGTGCCGAAGTACACCGACTGCCGGGTGTCGCCATGGGTGTGGCCGTAGGAGCCTTCGATGAAGCCCTTCAGGTTCGGATTGAAGTCGTAATCCATGTGGCTGTAGAGCGCGTACCGGTCGGTCGGGACCAGCAGCTCAGTGAAGTTGTAGGGCGAGGGGCCATCGCCGCCGGCCGAGGCGTTGCCGCTCGCCGGCTTGCCGACGTTGAACGGCAGCACCGCGCCGGTGTCGCTGAAGGTGATGGCGCCGGTGGGCGACAGGCCCCGCACGGCCGCCGTCGCGGCGGTGGTGTTGTTCAGGATGCTGATCACGCCGGCCTGGTTGTACGGATAGCCGCCGCTGTAGTTGTAGCGCACGTTGCGCGGCAGGGTCGGATCGGACAGGGCGCCGGTGTTGCTGACGACGATGCCCGGACGGCACCAGTCGGGACGCGCGGTCAGGCAGCTTCCGATGCCCCTCTGCTTGTCGTATTCGCCGCCGGCGATGATGTGGCCCTTGCCGCCGAAGAGGTCCATGCCCCCGGCCAGGCCCCCGTGGTAGTTCTGGCCGTCGCCCTTGCCAGTGACGCCGTAGTCGACCACGCCCTTGATGCCGGTCAGGCGCTTGGCGAGGATCACGTTCACGACGCCCGCGATGGCGTCCGAGCCGTACGCCGCCGAGGCGCCGCCGGTGACCACCTCAGTCCGATCGATCAGCAGGCTGGGGATCAGGTTGAGGTCGACCGAACCTTCGCGGGTGCCCGGGGCGAACCGGCGGCCGTCGACCAGCACCAGGTTCCGCGCCTGGCCGAGGCCGCGCAGGTTGGCGATCTGGGCGCCGACGTTGAAGGAGCCGAAGCCGTTGGTGGTCGGGTTCAGGCTGGGCCGGAAGGCCGGCATCTGGGTGATGCCCGCACCGGCGTTGGTGATGTTGAGCTGCTCGATCTGCGCCGCCCCAAGCACGGTGACCGGGGTCGGGGTGGTGAAGCCGGTGCGATTGATGCGCGAGCCGGTGACCACCACTTCATCGGCCGCCGTGTCCTGGGCGTAGGCCATGCTGGCCGCCCCCGTCGCCACGACCACCGCCAACAGGCTGACAGACGCCAAACCGGCCCGGCGTGCCGCCGCGGCCAGATTACGATTCTTCATTGCAGACATTTATGCCCCTCGCGCTTCCTGAACGCCCAAATCCGATATCCGCCGGTTTTGCCCGGCGTTGTTCGGGTGATGGACCTGAAGACCCCCGGATCGCCCAGGCGACGCTCGTCAAGCGAGCCCCCGCCGGGGTCGTCACAGTGTCGTCGCCCGGCACGGTTTACGTGCTCTTTGGGCGCGTCTTCGAGATCCGGCTCCCCTCCCATACTACCTCCAGGCGCAAAACGAGCGCCGGAGTCGTCGTTGAAACCGTAGATCACGCCCCTGAACGCTGTAAAGCAGTTCACATACATGAATGATCGGCGCCAATATGGCGGGCGTCCGGCGCTTCCGGCTTCGCCCGCGCGTGGGCGGGCAGGGCGCCGCCCGCATAGAGGACCCTATGCCGAATTCCCGCAGCTTCAATGTCAAGTCGGCCGCCCGGGTGCTCGATCTCCTGGAGGCCTTGGCGTCAGGCCGGCCGCAGAGCTTCGCCGAGCTTTCCGATCGTCTGGCGATTCCCAAGAGCAGCCTGTTCCACCTTCTCAACACCCTGGCGGCTCGCGGCTATGTTGAGCAGGCCCGCGAACCGCACCGCGCCTACCAGTTGGGCCCGAGCGTGGCGGACCTCTCCCAGCTTGGCGCCCGCCCGGACAGGATGAGCGACGGCATTCGCCTGCTGGTCCGCGAGCTATCCACGGCCCTGGACGCCGTGGCGGCCTATTACGAGCTCCGGGGCGACTATTCGGAGCTGGTGGTCGCCCGCTCGTCGCAGCACGCCCGCCAGATCGAGATTCCCCTCAGCCGGCTCGCGCCCCTTTATCCGACCTCCTGGGGCAAGGTGCTCCTGGCCCACGGCAGCGACGCGGAAATCGACGCCTACATCGCCCGCACCGCATTCAAGCCCTTCACCCCGCGAACCATTGTGTCCGGTGAAGCGTTATGGCGGGAGATCGAGGCGATCCGCCGGGAGGGGTACGCCATTAGCAACGGGGAATATGCGACCGGCTGGACCGGGCGGGCGGTGTGCCTGTCCGAGGGCGGACGCGTGCTCGGAGCGATCGGCGTGGTGGTGTCCACCGAGCGGTGCGACGAGGCCTATGAGCGCGAAATGCTCCGGCTGCTCGCCGCGACGGTGACCAGTTTTGGGGCCTGGCCCCGCACCATGCCGGCCGGGGAGGAAGTGACGGATTTTCCGAAGATTTCGCTTCGTGCGCCGAAGCGAAGCTGATTGAAATGCTGCTGACGGGGGAGGAGGCTTTGGTTCCGCGCGTGCGCCCGATGAACCGCAATTCCAGGCGGCGGGGAGGCTGCGGCGTCGCGCGCGCCGCACAGGTGGGGGCCCTCGCCCTGGTGGCCGGCGCCGCCCTCGGCGTGGGGTCGGCCCGGGCCGACTACGCCCTCGGCCTGGAGGACCTCGGCGCCCTTTCCATCGACCAGCTGGTGGACGTGGAGATCACCTCGGTATCCAAACGGCCCGAGCCTCTCAGCGAGGCCCCCGCGGCGATCTACGTCATCTCGAACGAGGACATTCGGCGCTCGGGCGCGACCAGCCTGGTCGAGGCCCTGCGCCTGGCCCCCAACCTCCAGGTCGGCCGCAGCGACGCGGCCACCTACGGAGTCTCCGCCCGCGGCTTCAACCACTCCACCGCCACCGCCAACAAGCTGGAGGTGCTGATCGACGGCCGGAGCGTCTACACCCCCCTCTATTCCGGGGTGTTCTGGGACGCCCAGGACGTCCTGCTGGAGGACGTGGACCGGATCGAGGTGATCAGCGGTCCCGGCGGAGCCCTGTGGGGCGCCAATGCGGTCAACGGGGTGATCAACGTCGTCACCCGCAGCGCCCGGGCGACCCAGGGCGGCTACGTCGGCGCCGGCTTCGGGGTGAACTCCAAGGACATGGGCCTGCGCTACGGGGGCGCCTTCGGCTCCAACGGCGCCTTCCGGATCTACGCCGCGGCGAGCGACCGCGACGCCCTGGCCACCGCCACGGGGGGCGACGCCCACGACGCCTTCACCAAGCTGCAGACCGGTTTCCGCGCCGACTGGGGCGGCCAGACGGACGCCTTCACCCTCCAGGGCGACCTCATCCACGGCTACTCCGAATCCCTGGCCGGCCAGGTCAGGGACAACAGCTTCAGCGACGGCAATGTGCTGGGCCGCTGGACCCGGACCTTCGCCGGCGGGGGCGCCTTCACCGCCCAGGCCTATTACGACCGCGCCAGCCGCAAGACCGTCACCGGGATCATCTCGACGGTGAACACCTACGACGTCGACGGGCAGTACAGCGTCGCCCTCGGGTCGCGTCATGCCTTGGTGGTGGGCGGCGGCTACCGGGCCATCGGCGACGACTTCACCCCGGGCAAGGGCACCAGCTTCCTCACCCCGGCGAGTCGAAACCTCCACCGCAGCAACCTGTTCGTCCAGGACCAGATCGCCCTCACCGGCGCCCTGTCCCTGACCGTGGGCCTGAAGCTGGAGGACAACAGCTATACCGGCCTGGAGTACATGCCGAACCTGCGCCTGGCCTGGCGCGTGTCGGACAAGACCACCCTGTGGTCGGCGGTCAGCCGGGCGGTGCGCACGCCCTCGCGCTTCGACACCGACCTGATGAACACCGGCCTCGTCGCCGGGGGCCCTGACTTCAAGTCCGAGCGCCTCATCGCCTACGAGATCGGCTACCGCGGCCGGCCGGTCAAGGCGGCCACGGTCTCGATCTCGGCCTACTACAACGACTACGACGACCTCAGGACCGCCGAGGCGACGCCCGTCCGCATCTTCCCCCTGGTGATCGCCAACGGCATGCGGGGGCGCACCTACGGGCTCGAGGCCTGGGGCGACTTCGCGGTGCGGCCCTGGTGGCGCTTAAGCGCCGGGGTGAACCTGCAGCACAAGTCGCTGGAGCTGCGGCCCGGCAGCCGGGACATCTTCGGCGTCGCCTTCGCCGGCAACGACCCGAAGCGCCAGCTGTCGCTGCGCTCCTACATGAACCTGCCGGGCAATCTGGAGCTCGACCTCGGCGCGCGCTCGGTCGCCAGCCTGCCGAGCCCTGCGGTCCCGTCCTACATCGGCCTGGACGCCCGGCTGGGGTGGCGCGTCTCCCAGCACGTTGAGCTGGCGATCGCCGCCACCAACATCCAGGACGACCGGCACACCGAGTTCATCAACGGCTCCATTCCCAGGAAGGACATTCCGCGGAACGTCTACGCCAGCCTGCGCTGGAGATACTGAGGATGGATTTCCGATGACGCGCGTCGGGACCATGCTCGGGTTGGCGGCGGCGCTCGCCCTCGCCGCCGGCGGGTCCGTGCGCGCCCAGACCGCGGCGCCCGAGTACGCGGTGAAGGCGACGTTCCTCTACAAGTTCGCGCCCTTCGTCACCTGGCCCCTGGCCGATTTGGACGGCGCCGCGAGCCCGTTGCTGGTGTGCGTGGTGGGCGAGGACCCGTTCGGGGCCTTCCTCGACCAGGCGGTCGCAGGCCAGAAGGTGGACCAGCACCCGATCACGATCCGGCGAATGAAGGCGGCGGACCGGACGTCCGGCTGCCACATCCTCTACCTCGGCGGCTCCCCGACCCAGTCGGTGGCCCAGGGGCTGGCGGCCCTGCGGGGCGCCCACGTCCTGACCGTGACCGACGCGGCCAACGGCGGCGAGCGCGGGGTGGTGCACTTCGTGGTCGAGGCGAACCGGGTCCGCTTCCACGTCGACGACCAGGCGGCCGCCCAGAACGGCCTGGCGATCAGCTCCAAGCTCCTGAGCCTCGCCCTGTCGGTGCGGCCCCGCGCCCCGGAGCGTCGCTGATGGCCGACGCCCGCCGCTACACCGACCGCTGGAGACGAACGCCCCTGGTGGCCATAGCCGGCGCCGTGGTTCTGCTGATCGCCGGGATCATGACGGCCGCCTACAGCGACCAGCTCTACCGGTCGCAGAAGGTGCAGGAGGTGAGCGTTCAGGCGCAGATCCTCGCCGCCAGCGTCAACGCCGCCCTGGTGTTCGGGGACCGGGGGGCGGCGCAGGAATATGTGAAGGCCCTCGGCGCCAATCCGGAGGTCGAGGCGGCCGGGGTCTATGACGAGCGCAACGTCCTGTTCGCCGGCTACACCCGCGATCCGACCCAGGAGCTTCCGCGGGCCGCCGCCCTGGCCCCGCCGGGTTTCCAGAAGGACCACCTGATCGTCACCGCCCCGGTGACCCAGGGCGCCGAGACGCTGGGGTCGGTCTATCTGCGGACCCTGACGGAGCCCCTGTCCCGGCGGCTGGTCCGCTACGGCGGCTTCGTCCTGCTGGTGGTGATGGCCTCGCTTGTGGTGGCGGTTCTGGGCGCGGCCAACGCCACGGTCGCCCGCACCAACGCCGAGCTTGAACGGCGGGCGACGGACCTCGCCGAGGCCAACGAAGCCCTGCACTTCCAGATCGAGGAGCGCGAGCGGGTAGAGGCGACGCTTCGGCAGATGCAGCGGCTGGAGGCGGTGGGTCAACTCACCTCGGGGGTCGCCCATGACTTCAACAACCTGCTGACGGTGGTGCTCGGCAATATCCGCTTCCTGGAGCGACGGGTGGATGACGACGAATCGCGCCGCCGCCTCGGCTTCATGAGCCAGGCGGCCCAGCGCGGGGCCGACCTGACCGCCCAACTGCTGGCCTTCTCGCGCCGCCAGCGGCTGGAGCCCAAGGCCGCCGACCTGAACCAGGTGGTGGGCGGGATGCAGGACCTGCTGCAGAGCACCATGGGCGGCAGCGTGGCGATCAGGACCGAGCTGGCGGACGGCCTTTGGCCCGCCCTGGTGGACACCACCCAGCTCGAGCTGGTGATCCTGAATCTTGCGATCAATGCGCGGGACGCCATGGCCGTGGGCGGGTCCCTGACCGTCAAGACCGACAATGTCTCCCTGGGCGAGCCGCAGGGCGCGGAAGAGCCGCCACCGGGGGACTATGTGATGGTCTCGGTCTCCGACACCGGCTCCGGCATGCCCCCGGAGGTGCGCGCCCGCGCCTTCGAGCCCTTCTTCACCACCAAGGACATCGGCAAGGGCTCGGGCCTGGGCCTGGCCCAGGTGCTCGGTTTCGCCCAGCAGTCGGGCGGCGGGGTGGCGATCGAGACCCAGCCCGGCGATGGCACGGCGGTGAAGGTCTATCTGCCCCGCGCCCAAGGCGTGGCGGTCGCCCCGCCGGAACCGCAACAGGCCGCAAGGCGGGAAAAGGCGGCCGCCGGACAGGTGGTGCTGCTGGTCGATGATGACCATGCGGTGCGCGAGATCGTCTCCCTGACCCTCTCCGACCTCGGCTACACGGTGGTGGAGGCCGAGAGCGGGCCCGCGGCCCTGGCTGCCCTGGAGCGCAAGCCCAAGCCCTCCCTGGTGCTGCTCGATTTCGCCATGCCCGGCATGAACGGGGCGGCGGCGGCGCGCGAGATCGAGGCTAAGGTCCCGGACGTCCCCGTGCTCTTCATCACCGGCTACGCCGACATGAGCGCCCTCAGCAGCGTCGGCGAGGAGCGGATCATCCAGAAGCCCCTGCGCGACGACGAACTGGCCCGAAAGGTGCGCGCCGCGCTCGCCGCCCGGACCGCCTGACGCGCGTCAGTGCCCGGTGGGCGCCGTCGGGGCGTAGGTCCCGACCAGGTTCACGTTGAACTGGGCCGTTCCGTCGAGGAGGTCGGTGAGGAAGGCGTTGCTCGCCGCCGCATAGGCGCCCACGTCGGCCTTGATCCCTTCGCCCAGGATGTAGCCGACCATGGCGGCCTTGGTGGCGAGGTCCTGGTTGGCCCCGGGCGATCCCTCCCGCGCCACCTGCTGGAAGTAGGAAAGGCGCCCGGCGATGTCGGCCTCGGCCGCCGTCGCATTGATCCCGGCCCCGGCGGCGTAGTTCAGGCCGATGATGCGGCCATAGGCGAGCTGCACCGCCGCCAGGAAGCTCAAGCCCCCGAAGTCCGCCTGGAAGGCCGCCGCGCCCTGGCCCGCGATCCCGAGGTTGGCGGCGAAGTTGATGTAGCGGTTCTCGAGGCTGAACTTGGCGTAGTAGGCGTCGTTGAGGTCGGTCGGGTTGGTCGCCGAGGCGACCAGGAAGGCCAGGCCCGCCTGGGTCGGGGTGGCGCCGGTGAAGAACTGGTAGGCCTGGGCGGCCACGGCGGTCTCGGCGTCGGCGGTGTCGACCACCGCCTTCATCAGCTGGGTTTGGGTGAGTTGCCCGGCGAAACGCTGTTGGGCGAGGATGTTGATGGCCGTCTGGTCCGGGGCCAGGGCCGCCCGCCCGGCGTGGATGTTGGAGAACCAGCCCGCCACCTGGGGCCGCAGGCTGGCGTCGGCGAAGATGAAGTCGGCGGCGGTCAGGCTCGCCTTGGGCGTCCCGTCCAGGCGCAGGTGGTAGATGTCGACGCCCAGGGGCAGGGCGAGGTCGGCCGAGCCGTTGATGTCGGTCGTCAGGGCCAGGAACTCGGCCAGGGTGGCGATGCCGGCGCCCTTCACGTCGATGCGGTCGCGGCCGGCGTCCTGGGCCAGGAGCTGGCCGCGGATTTCCCCGCCGGGATTACGGCTAGTGTGAAAATTCACATAGAGTTGGCCGGCCAGGAGGCTCGCGGTCTGGGCGGCAAGCGTGGTCCCGTTTCCTTCGCCCGCGTCCCACTTGCCCTTCACGGTCGCGGCGCCGATCGTCACGGTATCGTTGGCGGTCTCGTTGTTCGGGACGCCGACAAAGCCGAACACCACCCCGCCGGCGACGCCCGGGCCCCCGAGGTGGAAGTGGGCGGCGGTGACGTCGTCCGCCGTCGCGGCCGTGCCGCCACCGAGGTCGAGCCCCGTGACCGTCGCCAGGAAATTGAGCGCGCCGGCCCGGGACAGGGTGGCGGTGAAGGTCCCCGTCGCCGTGGTCGCCACCGCCGGCGCCTCCTGCGCGCCGCTGAGGCTGGCGGTGAAGTAGATCGCCCCGAAATCGGCGATGCTGTCCTCGGTGTCGTGGGCGCCGGTTCCCAGCGGCAGGAACACGAAGATGTCGTCGCCGGCCCCGCCGGTCATGACGTCCCCGTGGGCGGTCGAGGTCAGGACGTCCGCGCCGGCGCCGCCGTTGACCGCGTCGTGCAGGGGCGCGAAGTGGATCACGTCCGCCTCCATCCGGCGCAGTGCGGCGCCTTTCGGCCCATCTTGACGTTCAGCATGGGAATTGAAACGCCAATCGATGCGCCCCAGGAGACCAGACGATGCGATTCCCGAGCCTGCCGACCTCCGCGTTCATCGCCGCCGCGGCGGGCCTGCTGCTGCTGGCGGGCGGGGCGTCGGCCGCGCCGGCCAAGGGGGCGAAGGCGACCGCGGTCCCGAGCTTCTCCGACTGCAAGGGCTGTCCCGAGATGGTGACCGTGCCGGCGGGCAAGTTCGTGATGGGCTCCCCGGCCGACGAAAAATACCGCGGGTCCGAGGACCAGCACACGGTGACGATCGCCAAACCCTTCGCGGTCTCCAGGTTCGAGATCACCTTCGACCAGTGGCGGGCCTGCGTGGCCGACAAGGGCTGTCCGGCCCAGGACGAGGACGAGGGCTGGGGACGCGGCAGGCGGCCGGTGATCCACGTCCAGTGGAACGACGCCCACGCCTACGCCGCCTGGCTGAGCCGCAAGACCGGCAAGCACTACCGCCTGCTGACGGAAGCGGAATGGGAGTACGCCGCCCGCGCCGGGACCACGACGCCCTTCGCCTTCGGGCCGACCCTCTCGAGCGCCCAAGCCAACTTCGACGCCTCGACCCGCACGGACATGAATCCCAAGGGGCTCAACCGCCAGAAGACCATGCCGGTCGGCAGCTTCGCGCCCAACGCCTTCGGTCTCTACGACATGCACGGCAACGCCTGGGAGTGGGTGCAGGACTGCTGGAACGACGAATATGTGGGCGCGCCCGCCGACGGCAGCGCCTGGGAGACCGGCATCTGCAGCGGCAAGGTCCTGCGCGGCGGATCCTGGGAAGACTCGGTCACCGACATCCGCGTCGGCGCGCGGGTCTCCAGCCTGGTCGAGGAGGCCTCGTGGTCGGACTCCATCCGCGTGGCGCGCGACCTCCCCTGAGGACGTGACGGGCGGGAGGGAAGGGGCGGGAACGACGAGAACCATTTTCCGGGGCCGGTAGGGCAGCTTTGGGCCATGGTCTCGCGTCCCCACGACCGGTTAGTTCCGGCGGCGGCGGGAACGGTTCAATGTCACGCGACTTTCGAACCCGGGAGGGGACGGGGCCCGCTCGCCTGGAATTGCCTGCTTGAATTCTGGGCAGAAGCGCTCACCGTCTGCACAACTCAGGGCTTGTGCGCCCTAGGCGGCGCCTGCGTGGCAGGCTTCCGTTGGCGGGGCTGTAGAGGGGCCGAGCAATATCGGTCTCCAAGGAGTTCGCGCTTTCCGTGGCCGCTTTCGATGAGATGCATGGCTATGACCCCGCCGGGGCCGAGGTGCGCGAGCTCTATGCGCAGATCAGCCGCTGGCTGGACGACGCCCCGGACGGACTCCTCGACACCCGCCGCCAGCAGGCCGAGCTGTTCTTCCGCCGGGTCGGCATCACCTTCGCGGTCTATGGCGAGGCCGAGGCTAGTGAGCGCCTGATCCCCTTCGACATCATCCCCCGCGTCCTGGGCAAGTCGGAGTGGGCGGTGCTGGAGCGCGGGCTGAAGCAGCGCGCCGACACCCTCAACGCCTTCCTCGCCGACATCTACGGCCCGCGCGAGTGCATCCGCGCCGGGGTGGTCCCCGCCGACCTGATCTACCGCAACTCGCAGTACCGGGTGGAGATGGTGGGCAAGCGCGCCCCGCACGGGGTCTACGCCCACATCGCCGGCATCGACCTCGTCCGGGTCTCGGAGGGAGAGTTCTTCGTCCTGGAGGACAACGTCCGCACGCCCTCGGGGGTCTCCTACATGCTGGAGAATCGCGAGGCGATGATGCGGCTGTTCCCCGAGCTCTTCGCCGAGCACAGGGTGGCGCCGGTCGAAAGCTATCCGGCGCCCTCCTGGCCAGCCTGCGCTCGGTGGCGCCGGCGCGGGCCTCGGGCGACCCGACGGTCGTGCTGATGACCCCCGGCCAGTACAATTCGGCCTTCTACGAGCACTCCTTCCTGGCGGACAAGCTGGGCATCGAACTGGTGGAGGGCACCGACCTCTTCGTGCGCGACGAGGTGGTCTACATGCGCACCACCGAAGGTCCGCAGCGGGTGGACGTGATCTACCGCCGGATCGACGACGACTACCTCGACCCCCTGGTGTTTCGCCCCGATTCCGCTCTCGGCGTGCCCGGCCTGATGGGCGCCTATCTGGCGGGCAACGTCACCCTGGCCAATGCGGTCGGGACCGGGGTCGCCGACGACAAGGCGGTCTACAGCTACATGCCTGAGATCGTCCGCTTCTTCACCGGCGCCGATCCGATCCTGCCCAATGTGCCGACCTGGCGCTGCCGCGAGCCCGAGGCCCTGACCTATGTGCTCGAGCACCTGGCCGAGCTGGTGGTCAAGAAGGTCGACGGGTCGGGCGGCTACGGCATGCTGGTGGGCCCGACCTCCTCGACGACCGAGATCGAGGACTTCCGCGCCAAGCTGAAGGCCGAGCCGGAGAGCTACATCGCCCAGCCGACCCTGGCGCTCTCGACCTGCCCGACCTTCGTGGAGTCCGGGGTGGCGCCCCGGCACGTGGACCTGCGCCCCTTCGTCCTGACCGGCGGCGACGGCATGCGCATCACCCGCGGCGGCCTGACCCGCGTGGCCATCAAGGAGGGCTCCCTGGTGGTCAATTCCAGCCAGGGCGGCGGGACCAAGGACACCTGGGTGCTGGACCGATGAGCCGCTGAGATGCTGTCCCGCACCGCCGACAACCTGTTCTGGGCCTCCCGCTACGTCGAGAGGGCGGACTTCATCGCCCGCCTGCTGGACGCGGCTTTGCGCCTCTCGGCCCTGCCCACCAGCTACGGCGGGGCGGGGACGGGCTGGGAAAGCGCCATCGCCTGCTCCGGCTCGGCGGCGCTCTTCTACGAGCGCTACGGCGACGCATCCGAGGCGGCGGTCCGCTACTTCCTGGCCTTCAGTCCGGAGAACCCGTCCTCGATCCGCTCCTGCCTGGAGATCGCCCGCGCCAACGCCCGGGCCGTGCGCACGGCCCTGACCACCGAGATGTGGGAGGCGATCAACGACGCCTGGAACCAGCTCGACCGCTTCGGCCGGGGCGAGCACATGGGCCGGGAGGAATACGGCGAGTTCCTGGAGTGGGTGAAGGGCGTGGCGCTCGCCTTCGACGGCTCCGCGCGCCGCACCATGCTGCGCAACGACGCCTACTGGTTCCTGCGCCTGGGCGGAGCGATCGAGCGGGCCGACGACACCGCCCGCATCCTCGACGTGAAGTACCACGTGCTGCTGCCGGAATCGGAGCGGGTCGGGGGCGGGCTGGACTACTTCCAGTGGACCACCATCCTGCGCGAGGTTTCGGCCCTGACCGCCTACCGCTGGGTCTACCGCGACAGCGTCAAGCCGTGGCTCGTCGCCGACCTTTTGATCCTCAACCGCCAGATGCCGCGGTCCCTGGCCAGTTGCTACGACACCATGGTGCGCAACCTCGACATGCTGGGGGACGCCTACGGCCGGCGCGGGCCTAGCCAGCGGCTGGCGCGCAACGTCCTGGCCCGCCTGACCGGCTCGAAGATCGAGGGCGTCTTCCAGTCGGGCCTGCACGAGTACATCACCGATTTCCTCTCCGACAACGCCAAGCTGGGCCAGACCCTGGCCGAGCAATATCTGGTCTGAGGCCCCATGCGCATCCGGATCGCCTACGCCACGACCTACCAGTACGACAGCCCGGCCAAGGCCGTGACCCAGGCCCTGCGCCTGACGCCGCGCGACCATGACGGCCAGAACGTGCTCGACTGGCGCATCGAGCCGGACCCGGACACGCGGCTGCGCGCCTCCGAGGACGCCTTCGGCAACCGCATCCACACCCTGACCTACGGCGAGGCCCTGAGCCGGGTGACCATCCTCGTCTCCGGCGAGGTGGAGACCTCCAATACGGACGGGGTGGTGCGGGGCGCGGCCGAGCCCCTGCCGCCGGGCGTGTTCCTGCGCGATACGCCCCTGACGGAGGCGGACGTTGAGCTCCGGCGCTTCGCCATCGGCGCCATGGGTTCTGCGACCCACACCCTGGACCGGCTGCACCGGCTGATGAGCACCCTGTGCGACGAGGTGGCGTTCGACACCGAGGCCACCGAGGTGACGGGAACGGCCGCGGAGGCTTTCGCCCAGCGCCGCGGGGTCTGCCAGGACCTCAGCCACATCTTCATCGCCGCGGCCCGCACCGCCGACATCCCGGCGCGCTACGTCTCCGGCCACCTGGTCCGCGCCGACGGCGCCATCGACCAGCAGGCCGCCCACGCCTGGGCGGAGGCCTATGTGCCGGCCCTGGGCTGGGTCGGCTTCGACCCGGCCAACAGCTGCAGTCCGACAGAGGCCTATGTCCGCGTCGCGGTGGGCTTCGACTACCTCAGCGCGTCCCCCTTCCGCGGCGCGCGGTCGGGCGGCGGCGACGAGCGCATGACGGTCAAGCTCCGCGTCGCCGAGGCGGCCCGCCAGACGCAGTCGTGAGACCGCGGTGAATCGGCGTACGGTCTGGAATCGACAGGCGTCGGAAGCCCTCAAAAACCCGGGACAGACGACCATGACCTATTGCGCCGGCATCCTCGTGCAGGATGGGCTGGTGATGATCGCCGACACCCGCACCAACGCGGGGGTGGACGACGTCTCGGTGTTCCGAAAGCTGCATGTGTTCGAGACGCCGGGGGAGCGCATCTTCGCGGTCGCCACCTCCGGCAACCTGTCGGTCACCCAGTCGGCGCTGAGCCTGCTGGCCGAGGGAATCATCGCCCCTGGCGCGGATGAGCCGGAGACGCTCGACACCGCGACCAGCATGTTCCGCGCGGCGCACCTCGTCGGCCAGGCCCTGCGCACGGTGAAGCAGGACATCGGCCCGGCCCTGGAGCGCGACCAGATCAGCGCGGAGGCCTCCATATTGTTCGGCGGCCAGATCCGCGGCGGGCCGCTGAAGCTCTACATGATCTACTCGACCGGCAATTTCATCGAGTGCGGGGCCGACTCCCCGTTCCTGCAGATCGGCGAGCACAAGTACGGGCGGCCGATCCTGGTGCGCTCGGTCACCTTCAAAACCGAGATCTACGACGCCCTGAAGCTGGGGCTGATCTCGATGGACTCGACCCTGAAGTCCAACCTCGCCGTCGGCCTGCCGATCGACCTTCTGGTGCTGCGCCGCGACAAGCTGAAGAGCGAGCTGATCCACCGCATCGAGCCGGAGGAGGCCTATTTCCACGACCTCTCCGAACAGTGGTCCGACGCCCTGCGCGCCGCCCACACCAACATCCCGCGCCCGCCTTACGGGGCCTAGGATTCGATAGCCCTTCAGGGGGCCGCAACTACTCACCTCCGACGACGTTAAGGTTCCAGACAGCCGGGCCGCGCCTGCTTGCGAGCGCCGGCGGTCCACAGGAAGCACAAGGGCGTGGGGGCGCGCCCGCCAATGGAACGTCTAGCGGAGCACCCCTACCGGCCCTACGCCAACAATCCCTGCGAGAGGCGCGGCACTGACGGGCGCACCGTCGCCGGCGGCCTGATCGGCGCCCTGGCCGGCGCGGCCCTGGGGGCCAATGTGTCGGCTCGCAACGCCCGCACCGAAGGCACGGTCCTCGGCGCCGTGGTCGGCGGCGTGATCGGCGCCGGCATCGCCAACTCGAGCAGCAGCAACACCGCCAAGTGCGACGTCAGCGGCTACTACTACACCTACGACCAGACCGTCTCTTACCGGGAGGACGCCCGGGATCGTGGCCGCAGCGGGCGCTACGACGCCAACTACTACAACCGCATGCGCTGCCGCCTCGCCCCGGCCCCGGCCTATGTCAACGGACGGACCGAGTACCGCTACGTGCGGGTCTGCCCCGACCGCCAGAATCGCTATCGCATTACGGGCTAAGGATTATCGCCAATAATAGCGGCGGACAGGCCAGGAGCGATCCTGGCCTGTTTCGCGTTGCCCACCCGTCAAAAGCCGGTATCAGTCCTCCGCTAATTCACGGGAGGTACTCATGGCCAAAGTTATGGTCACCATCGCGCCGACGGGCGGCATGTCGATGAAGTCGGCCAATCCGGCCCTGCCCACCCAGCCCGACGAGATCGCCGACGACGCCGTCCGCTGCTGGAAGGCGGGGGCGTCGATCGTCGCCATCCACGCCCGGCGGCCGGACGACCAGGCCACCTGCAACGCCGACATCTACCGCTCGATCAACACCAAGATCCGCGAGCGGGGCTCGGACATCATCCTCAACAACTCCACCGGCGGCGGCAATTCCGGCGACATGCTGATCGAGCGCGCCGACGGCCTTTGGGAATCCGACTTCAACGAGCGCCTGAAGGGCTGCGACGGCGGCGCCGAGATGTGCACCTTCGACGGCGTCACGGTGGTCGACACGGTCAATCCCAACCGCGAAGTGGTGGTGATCACCACGCCGACCCGCTGCGAGACCCTGGTCAAGCGCATCCTGGAGAAGGGGGCCAAGCCGGAGTGGGAGGTGTTCTCGCCCGAGCACATCCTGCAGGACGTCACGCGCCTGATCCAGAAGGGCTACGACAAGCCGCCCTACTACATCAACCTGGTGCTGGGCGGCGAGAAGGGCTTCCAGGGCGCCATGCCCTACACCCCCGAAGTGCTCGACTTCATGGTCAAGCAGCTCCCGCCGCAGTCGATCTGGTGCATCTCCGGCATCGGCCCAGCCCAGCTTCCGGCGACCACCCAGGCTCTGCTCATGGGCGGGCACGTGCGGGTGGGGCTGGAGGACAACCACTATTACGCGGCCGGCCAGAAGACCAACAACCTGGCCCTGCTCGAGCGTCAGGTGCGGATCATGCGCGAGATGGGCCACGAGCCCATGTCCGCCGGCGAAGCCCGCGACCTGATGGGTCTGAAGGCGGTGAAGGTCTAGACCTTCTCCAGAATGGGCGGGGCCTCGTGCTCCGCCCTGAGCTGGCCTTCCCACCGGGCGACCGCCGCCGAGGCCACCGAGTTGCCGATCACGTTGGTGGCGCTCCTGGCCATGTCCAGGAAGTGGTCGACGCCGAGGATCAGGAGCAGGCCCGCCTCCGGGATCTTGAAGAAGGCCAGCGTCGCCGCGATCACCACCAGGGAGGCGCGGGGCACCCCCGCAATGCCCTTGGACGTCAGCATCAGGATCGCCACCATCAGGGCCATCTGACCCGCCGTCAGGTGGATGCCGTAGGCCTGGGCGATGAACAGGGTGGCGAAGGTCGTGTACATCATCGACCCGTCCAGATTGAACGAATAGCCCAGCGGCAGGACGAAGCTGGCGATGCGGTTGGGCACGCCGAAGGCTTCCAGGGCCTCAAGCGTGCGGGGGTAGGCGGCCTCCGAGCTGGCGGTGGAGAAGGCCAGGAGGGCCGGGGCGCGGATCACGCGGAAGAGGCCGAACGCCCGCGGGCCCACCACGGCGAAGGCGGCCGCGAACAGCAGCCCCCACAGGATGGCGATCCCGAGATAGAAGCTGCCGACAAAGGTGGCGTAGGTGGCCAGCAGCCCCACGCCCCTTGTGGCGATGGTCGCCGCCAGCGCCGCGAAGACCGCGAACGGGGCCAGCTTCATCACATAGTCGGTGACCTTCAACATCACCGCCCCGACCTGCTCGACCACCTCCAGCACGGCCTTGCCGCGCTCTCCGATGGCGCAGAGGGCGCAGCCGGCGAAGAGGGAGAAGACCACGATCTGCAGGATCTCGTTGGTGGCCATGGCCTGGACCACCGAGCTCGGGAAGACGTGGGTCACGAAGTCCTTCAGCGACAGGGTGTTGGCCACGCCAGAGGTGGCGTCGGCGGGGGGGATAGGAAGGTTCAGCCCCACGCCGGGATGCAGGCTGGTGGCCAGGAACAGGCCCAGCAGCAGGGAGGTGATCGAGGCGCAGAGGAACCAGCCGAGCGTCTTGGCGCCAATCCGCCCTACGGCGGAAGTGTCCCCCAGATGGGCGATCCCCGAGATCAGGGTCGAGAGCACCAGGGGCGCGATGATCATCCGGATCAGCCGCAGGAAGATGTCGGTGATCAGCGAGAAATAGTCCGCCGCCTGCTTGGCGTCCTCGACCGAGAGGGTGGCGTTGAGGACCGCGCCGACAGCGGCGCCGAGGATCATGCCGATCAGGATCAGCAGGGTGAAACGGCGGTTCATCGGCGGCCCCGGTTGCGAGGGCCGATGGTGGGCGATTTCGGAGGCCGTGCCTAGGCGGGGTTGGGCGGCAGGCTGTTGTGAATGGCGACGGCGGCGACGGCGGCCTCGCCGCTGGCCACGCTGATCTGGTTCAGGCCGCGCACCAGGTCCCCCGCCGCGTAGAGGCCGGGGACCGAGGTCTGCTGGTGTTCGTCGACGAACAGTCTGCCCTCGGCGTCGAGGCGCCCCCCCGCCTGTTCGGCCAGCCCGCTCTGCGGCGTGACCCCGAAGGCCGAGTAGAGGCGGTCGAACCGGTGCGTCCGCCCGTCGGTGAGGCACAGGGCGGATACCGCGTCGTCCTCGATCGTCACGGTCTCGATCGGGGCGACCAGGACCTCCACCCCGGCCTCGTCCAGGGAGCGACGCGAGTCGTCCGGCAGGACACCGTCCTCGCTCACCAGGATCAGGCTGACCCTGTCCGAGAAGGTGCGCAGGAACAGGGCCTCGGCCGCGGCGTGGGCGCTGGAGCCGAGCACGCCGATGCGCTCGCCGGCGCCCTCGTAGCCGTCGCAGATCGGGCAGATGCGGATCATCCCGCGCCGCACCGCGTCATCCAGCCGCTCGGGCAGGCGGGGCGCGTTGTCCTTGACGCCGGTGGCGAGCATCACGGTCCGCGCCCACAGGGTCAGGTCGCCCCCAGCCAGCCGGAAGCCGCCGTCCTCCATGGCCAGCGTGTCGATCCGTCCGTCCCGCAGGTCGGCGCCGTAGCGGCGGGCCTGATCGCGCATGCGGGCCAGGAGGTCGCGCCCGGTGATCCCCTCCGGAAAGCCGGCGAGGTTGCGGGCGAGGGGGATCAGGGACGCACGGCTGTCGCCCGCGTCGACCAGGACGAACCGGCGCCGGAAGCGGGCGAGATAGACCGCCGCGGCCAGCCCGCCCGGGCCGCCGCCGACGATCACGCAGTCGAGCCTGCCATCCATCCGCGCCTCCCCCGGAAATCCGCCTTCAATGAAAATGCCCGGCGCGCCGCCGAACGGCGCGCCGGGCATCCCCGTCGCCCGGGACCCGCAGGTCCCAGTCCTAGTCCTCGGTCTTGCCGTCCTTGCCGGCCTCGCCCGCGGAGGTCTGGGGCATAGACGCGCCCGCGCCGCTCATGTGCGCGCCGCCGCCGGGAAGGTCGTCGCCGGCCAGGCCCTGGGCCTGTTTCGAGCGCCAGTCGTGGAAGTCCTGCGAGAAGGCTTCGTGGCGCTGGTCGCGCCAGCCCTTGTACTGCTCGTCGTAGCGGCGGGCCTGCTCGTCGCGCCAGCGGGCGTAGTCGCTGTCATGGGTCGAGAGCTGCTGGTCGCGCCAGCGGCGGTAGGCCGGGTCGTGGTCGTGGTCGCGGGTATTGCCGGACTGCTGGGCGTAGGACTCGGCCGCCGCGCCGTTGTCGCCGAAGTGCTGCGGCTGGCGCCATTGCGAGCGCTGGGCGCCGGGGGAGACGTCCTGCTGGCGGTAGCTGCCGCCGCCCTGTCCGCCTTGGGCGCGCTCCTGGAAAGAGCCGTGGCCGTAGCGACCCATGTTCTGGCCGCCCTGGTTCAGGCCGCCCTGGTTCCAGTCCTGGCTGTATTTGGATCGGCCGCCGTCTCCCTGGCGCCAGGACTCCTCGAAGCCGCCGCCGCGGTCTTCCTGCGGATTGCCCGCCGAATAGCTGGAGTAGCGGTCCTCGCCCTGGGCGCGCTCATGCTCGGCGGCCTTGCGGTCCCAGTCGCGCCGGTTTCCGCCGCCGCCGCGGTCGAAGTCGCCGCCGCGGTCCTCCTGGGGATTGCCGCTGGAATAGCTGGAATAGCGGGCCTCGCCCTCCTCGTAGGAGCCGCCGTCGCCGCGGTCCCAGCGGCCGGTCAGGCTGTCCGCCGACGGGCTGCGGTCGGACTGGTCGGGCCGGCCTCGCGTATGGGCCAGGGGCCCCTGGCCCCCTTCGCCGCCGGAAGCCGGGCGGCCGTAACTCTGATTGTCCGCACCGCCGGACCATGAGCGGCTTTCGTCGCGGGAGCCTTCGGGGCGGTCCTTTGCGGCCTTGCCGTAGCGGCCATAGTCCTCGTAGCGGCCGCCGCTTTCCTGGTCTCTGTCAGCCATGTCCCGGGTCCTCTTTCAAAGCTGGAGGTTGCCCGGGATCAACCGCCCTCGCGGACCTTGGTTCCCGGAGCCCTTCAGGGTCAGATGGCTTCATCTGACCCGTCAGAAGGGCTCCTAACCAGGGCTAGGTCATGCTGCCGGGATGGGTGAACCAGTAGGGGGTCGCGCTGTAGTAATCGTGGACGTTCTCGCGCCAGCCGGCGTCGTTGTGGACGCCGTCCTTGGCCTCCAGGCTGTGGCTGCCCTGGAACTGGGCCTTGGTCACGGGCAGGACATAGCCGTTCTTATCGACGTCGTAGGTGAGCATCGACCAGGGGAGCGGGTGGTAGCGTTCGCCGACCCCCATCAGCCCGCCGAAGGACATCAAGGCGTAGGCGACCTTGCCGGTCGCCTTGTCCAGCATGACCTCCTCGACATGGCCCAGGCGGTCGCCGTCGGCGGCGTAGACGGTGGTGCCCTCGACGCGGTTGGCGGAGATCAGACTGTGGCGGCTGTCGTGGTTGCTCGAGCCCATGGTGGAAACTCCCTCTCGTCGGTTACGGAACTAACCGTGCCGATCAGGCTTGGTTCCCCCCTCGGAGGGGTCTACCCTCGCCTGGCGAGCCTCGCGGGGACGGCGCCCGGCTTGCTAGGCAGGGGCCGACTCGGATTGATGTATCGACTTGGGATAACCTTGGTGCGGCATCGGAAATGTCCATGACCACTAGGACCAACCAGGAAGCGGCCATCCGCATGATTCCCCCCGCGGGATTGCATGAGCCGATGAGCGTCCATCTGAAAACCGCCTACGACGGGATGACCGGTCCCATGCCCCACCGCATGCAGGAACTGGCCGACGCCTTGGACGCGGCCTTCCAACGGGGCGAACTCGGCCCCGCCAAGCAGCGCCTGAGGCTTACTCGTTAGCTGGGGCCTGGCCGACGTCCTCGTCGGCGCCAAACTGCCGTGCCTATTCCGTTGACGAGGCATGGCCGACGTCCTCGTCGGCGAATGTGTCGATCGGCGCTTCCGCATCCATCAGCTTGAGCAGGCGAGCGCGGGCCCGGTTCACCCGGCTCTTGATCGTGCCGAGGGCGCAGCCGCACACATCGGCGGCCTCCTCGTAGGTGAGCCCCGCGGCTCCCACCAGGATCAGCGCCTCCCGGTGCTCGGCGGGCAGGCGGGCGAGGGCCGCCTGCAGGGAATGCATGGCCACGCTCCAATCCTGGGTCGGGGGCGCACTCAGGCTGGCGGCGTGCTTGCCGTTCTCGTCGGGCACTTCGCGGCGGCGGCGCACCACGGCGGTGTAGTAGGTGTTGCGAAGGATGGTGAAGAGCCAGGCCCGAAGGTTGGTCCCCGGCTCGAACTTGGCCCGGTGGGTCCATGCCTTGATCAGGGTGTCCTGAACCAGGTCGTCGGCGTCGGCGGAATTGTGGCTGAGGGACCAGGCGAAGGCGCGAAGGGCGGGAATGAGGGCGATCACCTCGTCGCGCCAGCGGCCCGGCGAATCCTTGCTGCGAGCCTCGTGCGGTCCGGGCTCGGCCGCCACACCTGCAAGGCTCATGGTCAGCTCCGACGCCCGCCCGGCCCAAATCCAGACTGCTCGACCCGATTGCTCGCCTCCAGCAATCGACGGGGCTAAAGCACTGGCCTAGACTGGTTTTGAAACGTACCGGACCTACATACGTTCCCCCGGCGCGGCGACGGAACGGACCGAAATCGCCTGCGTTTCAATGGCTAAGCTGGGGTTCCACAGGCCTTCAGAGTTCGGCCCAGAGTTCGGCCCAGAGTTGGAGTGAGGGGGACGCCGATGCCATCGACGATCATCGGAAACAGCGTGGACGGACGCGCCTGATGGCGGGTCTTGAAGAGGCCCGCGCGGGCGCCGGCCTGGCGCACGAGCGCAAGGCCGATCCGCTCCTCGCCCGGTACCGGCAGGTGCGTGCGGCGTCGGAAAGCCTGGCCGCGCCCCTTTCGCCCGAGGACATGGCGGCCCAGTCCATGCCGGACGCCAGCCCCGCCAAGTGGCACCTAGCCCACATCAGCTGGTTCTTCGAGACCTTCATCCTCGGCGGACAGCCGGGCTACACTCCCTACGACGGGGCTTTCGGCTACCTGTTCAATTCCTATTACGAGGCCCTCGGGGCGCGTCAGCCGCGTCCGCAGCGGGGGCTCCTGACCCGGCCCTCAGCGGAGGAGGTGTTCGCCTACCGCCGTCACGTCGACGAAGGCATGGAGCGGCTGCTCCGCGCCGGCCCGTCCCGGCGGTCGCTGGAACTGATCCTCTTGGGCCTCGCCCACGAAGAGCAGCACCAGGAGCTGCTGCTCACCGACATCCTGCACCTCTTCGCCCAGAGCCCGCTTCGGCCCGCCTACGATCCCGCCCTGGCCCCGGCGGGGCCGTCCGCCGACCCGGGCGAGATGGGCTTCCTGGAGTTCGACGGCGGGATCGTGGAGATCGGCTTCGACGGCGGGGCAGGGGAGAGCCATCCCTTCGCCTTCGACAACGAGACGCCGCGCCACCAGACGCTCCTGCGCCCTTATCGCCTGGCCGACCGGCTGGTCACCAACGGCGAGTGGATGGCGTTCATCGAGGCCGGCGGTTACGCCAAGGCCGAGCTCTGGCTCTCCGACGGCTGGGCCCGGGCCGGCGAGGAAGGCTGGGAGGCTCCACACTATTGGGAGCGCGGCGATGACGGCGGCTGGCGGGTGCAGACCCTGGCGGGCCTGGTTCCGGTCGACCCGCACGCTCCGGTGGTCCACGTCAGCTACTATGAGGCGGACGCCTACGCCCGCTGGCGGGGCCTTCGCCTGCCGACCGAGGCCGAGTGGGAGAACGCCGCGGGCGATCCGCCGCGTCCGGCCCCGCCGCGCCTGCGCCCCGCCGCCGCCGATCCGGAAGAGCATGGCCTTCGCCAGCTCTACGGCGAGGCCTGGCAATGGACCGCAAGCCCCTACAGCCCCTATCCCGGCTTCGAGCCGGCCCACGGGGCGGTGGGCGAGTACAACGGCAAGTTCATGATCAACCAGATGGTGCTCAGGGGCTCCTCCTGCGTCACCTCCCTGGGCCATGCGCGGGCGAGCTACCGCAACTTCTTCCACCCCGACAAACGCTGGCAGTTCAGCGGCGTGCGCCTGGCCGCCGACGGGCGCGGCGGGCCCGGGTCGCGCAAGGGCCGCACCGAAACGGGGCCGGCCTCGGACTTCCTGCGCGAGACCCTTCAGGGCCTCGCCGAGCCGGACAAGCGGCTCTCCAGCAAGCATTTCTACGACGACGAGGGCTCGCGCCTGTTTGAGGCCATCTGCGACTTGCCGGAGTACTATCCCACCCGGACCGAGACGGCCCTCTTGGGGACCGCCGCGCCTGAGATCGCCGCCCACATTCCCGAGGGCGCGGTGATGGTGGAGTTCGGTAGCGGCGCCTCGACCAAGACGCGGCTGGTGCTAGACGCCGCGCCGCAGATCGCGGCTTACGCACCGCTCGACATCAGCCGCGACGCCCTGACCACGGCGGCCCAGGCGATAGCCCGCGACTACCCCGGGCTACAGGTGGTCCCGCTCCTGGGAGACTTCACCCATCTGGTGGCCCTGCCCTCGGCGGTGGACGGCCGGCCGCGGGTCGGGTTCTTCCCCGGCTCGACCATCGGCAACTTCACCCGCGACGCGGCGGTGGCGTTCCTGAAGGCGACGCGCAGCTTCCTGGGGCCGGATTCGATCTTCGTGGTGGGGGCCGACATCGTGAAGCCGGAGCCGGTGCTGATCGCCGCCTACGACGACGCGGCCGGGGTGACGGCGGCCTTCAACAAGAACCTGCTGGTGCGGATTAACCGCGAGCTGGGCGGGGACTTCGACCTGGAGGCCTTCGACCACAGGGCCGTGTGGAATCCCGTCGCCAGCCGCATCGAGATGCACCTCGTGAGCCGCTCACGGCAGACGGTGCGGGTGGGGGATGCGAGCTTCGCCTTCGAGGCGGGCGAAACCATCCACACCGAGAATTCGCACAAGTACGAGCCCGCCGCCTTCCAGGCCTTGGCCGAGGCGGGGGGATGGCGGGTCACGGCGCAGTGGATAGCGCCGCCCCCCGCCTTCGGTGTCTTCCTCCTTAGTCCGGCTTAGGACTAGGAGCGGAGCGGCGCGTTTCCGTTCACGGCCGCTGCATTGCGGCGACGGCCTTGCGAGGCTTCGCCGCCCTTGCGGCCGGCCTGAGCCGCGAGTTCGCGGTCCTGGGAGAAGCTGCGCTTTTCGTTGGGCACGCTCTCACCGCCCTTGCGGGCGATCTCGCGCTGTTTCTCGCGATCCATAGATGCGAAGCCGCGGTTGGACGCGCCGCGGGTCTGGGTTCCCTCTTGCGCCATGGTGGTCTCCTCCTCTTGGGTGTCGGGGCGAGCTTGACTGGACTGACCAAGTAAACTGCCCTGGGACGGCCCGGTTCCGTCCGGTGGACGGTTCAGTTGAGAATCGCTTGCGTTTTTCAGGCGCCTCAGTCGTGCGGACGGCCGCTATCGTCGTCTTGCGGGACCGGCGAGGTCTGGGGCGCCTCGTCGGGGGAGCTGGCCGGGTCGATCTCCGGGTAGGGCGGCGTCAGCGGCGGCAGTTCGCTGGGTGCGTCGGGTTCGTCGGGCGCCATGAAGCAGTCTCCGGGGTGTGAGACCTTCAACACCAGCCGGCGGGAGAGGTTGCGGCGGCGGCTGCGCGGCCTGCGATAATTTGGCGCGGCGACGAACCGACAAGTTGCAGGCCGTCGAATCGTTTGGGACAGCGTAGCTAGGCTCTTCAACCGTCGATGCCGCCCGCGGAGGGGAACTTTGACGAGGCTCGGCCGTTTCCCGGGAACTGCCCGAGCCCCTACGGCCTCGGGACAGGAGGCGTGGCTACGCGCGCTGACGGGGGCAAAAGGGCAGATGCCGGCGCAACAGATCGTCCGACAGGCGCCGTACCTCCGACGCTACGCCCGCGCCCTGACCGGCTCCCAGGCGGAGGGAGACGGCCTCGTCCAATCCATGATGGAGGCGCTCCTCTCCGGGGCGGTGCAGCTGGACGGCGAGCTGCCGTTGCGCACCGGCCTCTATCGGGCCTTGCTTGAGATCTGGCGCGATGGCCAGGACCAGGCCGACGGGGCTCTCGGTGGGGCCTCGGCCGCGGACCGGCGGCTGCAGACCCTTTCCCCCGACCGCCGGGCGGCCCTGCTGCTCACGGCGATGGAGGGCTTCACCCCGGCCGAGGCGGCCCAGGTGCTGCACATCCCCCAGGATGAGCTGGAGGACCGGCTGAACCACGCGGAAACGGACCTCCAGGACCAGCTCGCCACCGACGTGCTGATCATCGAGGACGAGCCGATCATCGCCCTGGACCTGACGCGCCTGGTGCGCGAGCTGGGCCACCGGGTGACGGCGACCGCGGCGACCCGGACCGAGGCGGTGACCGCCGCCGAGAAGACCAAGCCGGGGCTGGTGCTGGCTGATATCCACCTGGCCGACGGCTCCAACGGCATGGACGCGGCCGCCGACATCCTCACCATTCTCGACATTCCGGTGATCTTCATCACGGCCTTCCCGGAGCACCTTCTGACGGGGGAACGGCCTGAGCCGGCCTTCCTGATCACCAAGCCCTTCCGCGAGGACACGGTGAAGGCCCTGATCGGCCAGGCCCTGTTCTTCCATGCCCCGAAGGCGGAACGGCAGATCGCCTGAAGTCGGGGTCTTGGCTCTGGGAACCGCCGGGGCCATGTGGGTGTTACGCTCAAGCTTAGCCGAGGAAAGCTTTCATGACCGACGTCGCCGCCAAACCGACCGCCACCCGGGCCCGCGCCGCAGCCAAGGCCGCCGGCAGGACCTCCAAGGTCCTCTCCGCCGAAGCCGCCGCCAAGGCCGCCGAAGTCCGCAAGGTTGTTGAGGAACGCGCCATCGCCGCCCGCAAGGCCGTGCAGGAAGGCGCCCACGTCGCCCGCGAGTGGGCGGCCGACCAGACCGACGTCCTGCGCGACACCGTCCAGACCCGCCCATTCGTCTCGGTGGGCCTGTCCGCCGGCGCGTGTTTCGCCGCGGGCCTCGTGCTGGGCGTTCTTCTGTCGCGTCGCTAGAGCCGAAGAGTCAGGCCTGAGGCGCTACTCGCGCCTCAGGGCCTCGATCGGGTCGAGCTGGGCCGCCCGCCACGCGGGGTAGGCGCCGAAGATCAGGCCGACCAGGGACGAGAATCCGATCGCCAGGGGCGCTGAGCTGCCGACAGCGAACGGCCAGCCGCCCACCTTGGCTATTCCGAAGGCGCCGGCCCAGCCGATCAGAAGGCCGATGGCCCCCCCCGCCGCCGACAGGGCTATGGCCTCGAGGGCGAACTGCAGCAGGACGTCCATGCGCTTGGCGCCGATGGCCATGCGCAGGCCGATCTCGCGGGTCCGCTCGCTGACCGAAACCAGCATGATGTTCATGATGCCGATGCCGCCAACCACCAGGGAGACGGCGGCCACGCCCCCTAAGAGCACGGTGAAAATCTGGGTCGCCTGCTGGGCGGACTCCAGCACCGCGGCCATGTTCTGGACCTGGAAGTCGTCGTCGCTGTTGGGCTGGATCTTGTGCCGTTCGCGCAGGAGCTCGGTCACGTCCTCCTGCACCCGGTCGAGCTGGTCGCCGTTGGAGGCCTTCAGGTAGATCTGCTGCACCACGTCGCCCCGCGCCCGCCGGCCCACCACGCGCGAGCGGACGGCGTCGAGCGGCCCCAGCATCATGTCGTCCTGGTCCTGGCCGGTGGCGCTCTGGCCCTTGGGCGTCAGCACGCCGACGATCTCGAACGGCACCTTGCCGACCCGGATGCGCTGGCCGATGGGATCGGTGTTCTCGCCGAACAGCTGGGTCACGACCGTCTGGCCGACCACCACGACTTTCCGGCCCTGGCGCGCCTCGTTCTCGTCGAACATGCGTCCCTTGCCGATCTCGAGGTCCCGGGCGACCAGGTAGTCCGGCGTGACGCCCTCGATGCGGGTGCTCCAGTTGGCGCCCTCGGCGATCACCTGGGTGTTGCCGCGCACGGCGCCGGCCACGGCCGACAGCCCTGTCACCTGCGCCTTGATGGCGTCCGCGTCGCTGCTGGAGAGGGTGATCCCGCCGCCCTGAAAGCCCTGGTTGGCGAAGTTGCCGCCGCGCTGGTTGAACTGCGGGGAGACGATCAGGAGGTTCGAGCCCAGCCCCCGGATGGTCGAGGTGATGCGCGACTGCGCGCCCTGGCCGATGGAGACCATCATCACCACCGCGGCGACGCCGATCACCACGCCGAGCGCCGTCAGGGCGCTGCGCATGGGGTGGGAGGCGATGGCGCCGCCGGCGAAGCGAACCAGGTCGATCCGTCTCATGCAGGCTTCCTCCAGGCGTCGGCGGGGCCGGGCGGCGGGGGAGGGGAGCCCTCCCCGACATCCTTCACGATATGGCCGTCGAGGAACGACACCTGGCGCTTGGCCCTGGCGGCGACCTCATGGTCGTGGGTGACCAGAATCAGGGTCAGGCCGTCGGCGTTCAGCTCCTCGAACAGCTTCAGCACTTCCTGGCCGGTGTGCTGGTCCAGGGCGCCGGTGGGCTCGTCGGCCAGCAGCAGGTCCGGCTCGTTGGCCAGGGCCCGGGCGATGGCGACCCGCTGCTGCTGCCCGCCGGAAAGCTGGGTCGGGCGGTGGCCCTTGCGGTCGCCAAGGCCGACCTTGGTCAGCATGGCGATGGCGCGCTCACGCCGTTCAGCCGGGGAGATTCCGGCGTAGATCATCGGCAGCTCGACGTTCTGCAGGGCCGTCAGGCGGGGCAGGAGCTGGAAGGACTGGAACACGAAGCCGATGCGCCGGTTGCGCCAGCCCGCGAGCTGGTCGTCGTCGTACTGGCCGACCGGCTCGCCTTCGAAGGCGTAGACGCCTTCGGTGGGACGATCGAGGCCGCCGAGGATGTTCATCAGCGACGACTTGCCCGAGCCCGACGGGCCGATGATGGCCACGTGCTCGCCGCGTCCGATGAAGAGGTCCACGCCCGCGAGGGCGTAGACCGTCTCGTCGCCCATTCGGTAGACCTTCTTGAGGTCTTTGATGTCGATCATGGCGTCAGCGGCGACCGCCGCCGCCGCCGCCACCGCCGCCGCCGCCGCCGGGGAAGCCGCCCCCGCCGCCGCCAGGACCGCCGCCGCCCGGAGCGCCGCCGATGCCCGGAACGCGGGCCGCCACCTTGGGACGCGGGCCGCCGCCGGTGATGAACTGCTGGCCGGCCTGGACCGTGCCGATCACCTCGGTAAAGGAGCCGTCCGTGGGCCCGAGCTGCACCGACACGGCGGTCGGCTTGCCCTTGTCGAGGGTCCACAGAACCCCGCGGGTGGTCGCGCCGCGGCCGCCGCGGCCGCCGGCGAACTGGGCCTGCTGGGCCCGGAAGGCTGCGAGTTTGGTCTTCTGGTCGGGACGCAGGATCTTGTCGAGCTCGTCGAAGGCGGTCTCCATCGCCGCGCGGGGATCGCGCCGCCCGCCGCCCGCCTGGACGGGGCCGCCGGCAGGAGCGCCTTGGGCCGCGGCCTGAGCGCCGGGAGCGCGCGGACCCTGGAATCCGCCACCTTGACCGCCACCTTGACCACCGCCTGGTCCACGCTGGAATCCGCCGCCGCCGGGCGCGCCTTGACCGCCCTGGCCACGACGGCCCTGGAAGCCCTGGCCGCCGGCCGGAGGTGTCGCGCCGTCAGCCGTCGCTACGTCCGCCGGAGGGGCGATGGCCGCCTCGGTGGGCGCGCCATCCGGCAGGGTCGCGGGTTGTCCGCCGCCGCCCTGGCCGCCTGGAGCACCTTGGCCGCGCCGGCCTTGGAAGCCGCCGGGCGCGCCCTGGAATCCTCCTTGCGCACCGGGGCCGCCCGCGCCGTCGGGACGACGGAAGCCGCCGCCTTGACCGCCCTGGAAGCCGGGCTGGCCGCCCGGGGCCGCCGCGGGAGCCGCGCCAGGCTGGCCGCCCTGGCCGCGCTGGAATCCGCCGCCGCCGCCGCCGCCGCCGGCCGCCATGGTCTGCTGCATGCGGGCGAAGATGGCGTCCGCCTGCTTCTTCTGCGCCGCGTCGAGACCGAGCTGTTCGACCAGGCGATCCTCGATGCGGGCGAGGCCGCCGCCCTGGCGACCGCCGCCCTGGCCGCCGCCGCCACGGTTGAAATTATTACCGCCGCCGCCGCCGCCGCCGCCGATGAAGACCGCGCCGCCGCCGGGGAAGCCCCCGCCGCCGCCGCCCGGGAAGCCGCCGCCGGCCGGAGCCCGCTGGTCGGCGGGCTTCCAGCGCAGGGCCGCGACCGGCACCTTGATCACATTGCGCCGCTCCTCGATCAGCACGTCGGCGTTGGCCGTCATGCCGGGAAGCAGCCGCCCTTGCGGGTTGTTCGCCTCGGCGATCACCACATAGGCGACCACGTTCTGCTGGGTCTCAGGCTGCTTGCGCACCTGGGTGACCACGCCCTGGAAGTTCTCGTTGGGGAAGGCGTCGACGGTGAAGCGGACCGGCTGGCCCTCCTGCACGGAGCCGATGTCGGCCTCGTCGATCAGGATCTTCACCTGCAGCTTCGACAGGTCCTGGGCGATCTGGAACAGGGTCGCGACCTGCAGGGAGGCGGCGACCGTCTGGCCGGGATCGACCCCGCGGCTGACCACCACCCCGTCGATCGGGGAGACGATGCGCGTGCGGCCGAGGTCGAGGCGCGCCGTCCTGAGCGAGGCTTGCGACTGCAGCAGCCGGGCCTGCGCCGCGCCGATGGAGGCGCGGGAGACGCCCACGGCGGCGGCGGTTTTCTTGAAGGTCCCCTCGGCGGTCTCGAGGCCGGCGGTGGAGAGATAGCCTTTCTCGGCAAGTTGCTTGCTGCGGTCGTAGTTGGCCTGGGCCACCTGGGCGTCGGCCTCGGTCTGGCGCAGCTGCGCCTGCTGCTGGGCCAGGGCGGCGGTCTGGGCCGCGAGATCGGCCTCGGCCTGGTCAACCCGGGTCTGGAAGGTGGACGGATCGACGACCGCCAGGGTCTGGCCCGCGCGGACCGGGCTGTTGAAGTCGACCAGCACCTGCTTGACCTGGCCGGAAAGCTGCGAGCCCACCTGAACGGTGACCAGGGCCTGCAGCGATCCGGACGCCGAAACGGTGCGGGTCAGGTCGCCGCGCTCGGCCGCGCCGAAGCGATAGGGCTCCGCCGCCGCCTTGGGCTTGTTCAGCACGGCGATCGCCACCACGGCGACAATGGCCGTCACGGCGACCGCGATGATCGCGCGCTTGGGCAGGCGTCGGCGGGGGCGGCTCGGGGTAACGCTCATGTGGGCTCTATATCTCGCGCGAAATGGTCGTCGGACTAACGCGCGGGTGACCCGAATCCGTCTCGCCCGCCCTTACGGCGCAAAGGTGTCGCACGATCGCGGCGCAACCGCGACCAGACTGAAACGTCCCAGCAATGCAGGCGTTGCCCCGACGCTTGCAGCCTGTCTATCCTTCGCCCTCGCCGGATGCGTCCGGCGCGTGGCCGAGGGGGGCCGCCGACGCCATGAAACTCTTCACCAAGAAGCCCATCGACGTGCTGCTCGCGCAGGCGTCGGAAGAGGGCGACCATGTCCTCAAGCGCGGCCTCGGCGCCGGCTCCCTCACCCTGCTGGGCATCGGCGGGGTGATCGGGGCAGGGATCTTCGTCCTGACCGGCCAGCAGGCGGCGGTCAACGCGGGCCCGGCCATCGTCCTGTCCTTCATCCTGGCGGGGGTGGTCTGCTTCTTCGCGGCCATGTGCTACGCCGAGCTGGCCTCGATGATCCCGGTCGCGGGGTCAGCCTACACCTACACCTACGCCACCCTCGGCGAGTTCATCGCCTGGCTGATCGCCTGGGACCTGATCCTGGAGTACGGCCTGGCGGCGGCCACCGTATCGGCCGGCTGGTCCGGCCACTTCGCCGACATGCTGGGGACCTTCGGCCTGCACATGCCGCACGCCTGGAGCACGGCCCCCTACACCTTCGACGGCGCCCACATCGTCGCCACCGGCGCGATCCTCAACCTTCCGGCAATGGCCATCGTCTGCGTGATGGGCGCGGTCCTGATCAGCGGCATCACCCAGAGCGCCCTGGTCAACAATCTGATCGTCAGCATGAAGGTCGTGCTGGTGATCGCCGTCATCTGCTTCGGCTTCGCCCACATCAACCCGGACCTGTGGCATCCCCTGATCCCGGAACGGATCGAACCGACGGCGACTGACAAGCTCGGGCACTACGGCTTCCCTGGCATCCTGACGGCGGCGGGGGTGATCTTCTTCGCCTACATCGGCTTCGAGGCGGTCTCGACGGCCGCGCAGGAGGCCAAGAATCCGCAGCGCGACATGCCGATCGGCATCCTCGCGTCCCTGGGCATCTGCACCGTGCTCTACATCCTGATGTCCCTGGTGATCACGGGGCTCGCCCCCTACCAGACCCTGAACAATGCGGCGCCGGTGGCTACCGCCATCGGCAACATCCCGAGCCTGGCCTGGTTCCGCCAGATCATGGACATCGGGGTGACCATCGGCCTGGGCTCGACCATCCTGTCGCTGCTCTACGGCCAGTCCCGCATCTTCTACGCCATGTCCCGCGACGGCCTCCTGCCGCCCCTGTTCTCCAAGGTGAACCCCAAGACCCGCACGCCGATCCTCGGCACGGTGATCACCTCGGGCGCCGCCGGCCTGATCGGCGGCCTCTTCCCGATCTCGGTGCTGGGCGAGCTGGTGTCTATGGGCACGCTTCTGGCCTTCGCCCTGATCTGCGGCGGGGTGCTCTATCTGCGCTACAGCCAGCCGAACCTGCCGCGCAGCTTCAAGACGCCCCTGGTGTGGATCACCGCGCCCCTGGGCGTGGCGGGCTGCATCTTCCTGATCAGCGGCCTTCCGGGCCCGACCTGGATGCGGCTGATCATCTGGATGGCGATCGGGCTGGTGGTCTATTTCGGCTACGCTTACGGCCACTCGCGCCATCACGAGCGCACTGTCGGAACGCCCGCGGAGTAGCCTAAGAGCAGCGCATGCTGCCGATCCATCAAGTCCTCGACGAGTTGAAGGCGGCGCTGGCGGGAAACCCCAGCGCCGTTCTCGTTGCGCCGCCCGGGGTGGGCAAGACCACGGTGGTCCCCCTGGCCCTGATGGACGAGCCCTGGGCCAGGGGCGGCAAGCTGATCGTGCTGGAGCCCCGGCGCCTGGCCGCCCGCGCCGCCGCCGCCCGCATGGCCTCCACCCTCGGAGAGGCGGTGGGGGAGACGGTGGGCTTCCGCGTCCGCATGCAATCCAAGGTCTCTCCTCGAACGAGGATCGAAGTGGTCACCGAGGGCGTCTTCACCCGCATGGTGCTGGACGATCCGGGGCTGGAGGACGTGGCCGGCGTCCTCTTCGACGAGTTCCATGAGAGGAGCCTGGACGCCGACCTCGGCCTGGCCTTCGCCCGCGACAGCCAAGGGGTCCTGCGCGAGGACCTGCGCATCCTCGTGATGTCCGCGACCCTCGACGGCGCCCGCGTGGCGGCCCTGCTGGGGAACGCGCCGGTGGTCCAGGCCGAGGGGCGCATGTTCCCGGTGGAGACCCGCTACCTGGGGCGCGACTCGGCCGCGCGGATCGAGGACCAGGTCGCCCGCGCCGTCCGCAGGGCCCTCCTGGAGGAGACCGGGAGCCTGCTGGTCTTCCTGCCCGGCCAGGGGGAAATCCGGCGGGTGGAGGCCTTGCTCGCCGAACAGTTCCGTGACCGGCCCGAGATCATCCTCGCCCCCCTCTACGGCGCCCTCGACCCCGCCGAGCAGGACCGGGCCATCGCGCCCGCGCCCGCCGGCAAGCGCAAGGTGGTTCTGGCCACCTCCATCGCCGAGACCAGCCTGACCCTCGAAGGGGTGCGGGTGGTGATCGACTGCGGCCTCTCCCGCGTGCCCCGCTTCGACCCGGCCAGCGGCCTGACCCGGCTGGAGACAATCCGCGTGGCCCTGGCCGCCGCCGACCAGAGGAGGGGCCGGGCCGGGCGCACCGAGCCCGGTGTCTGCTATCGCCTGTGGGACGAGGCCGAGACCCGCGCCCTGGTCCCCTTCGCCCGTCCCGAGATCCTGGAGAGCGACCTGTCCGGCGTGGCCCTGGACCTGGCGCAGTGGGGCGCCAAGTCCGCCGACGACCTCGCCTTCCTCGACCCGCCTCCGCCTGCGGCCATGGCGGAGGCGAGGGGGCTGCTGCGCCGGCTGGGCGCCCTGGACGAGCACGGCGGCCTGACCCCTCACGGCGCGGCGCTGGGACGGCTGCCCCTGCCGCCGCGCCTGGCCCACATGGTGCTGGAAGGCGCCGCGGCCGGAGCGGCGTGGCGCGCGGCGCAGATCGCGGCCCTGCTGACCGAGCGGGGCATCGGCGGCAATGGCGTGGACCTGCACGAGCGGCTGGAGCGTTTCGGCGCCGACCGCAGCCAGCGCATCCGCGACGCCCGGAGCCTCGCCGAACGCTGGGCGCGGCTGACCGGCAAGTCGCAAGACGCGGGCGGCGAGGTGAGCGAGGGCCTGCTGCTGGCTAGAGCCTTCCCCGAGCGCATCGCCAAGGCCCGCGGCAAGCCCGGCGAATACCGGCTGGCCAGCGGGCGCGGCGTGTTCATGGAGCCGCACGAGGCCCTGGCGCGTTCGCCCTGGCTGGCGGTGGGGGAGCTGGGGGGAGGGGGCGCCCGCGACCGCATCCTCCTGGCCGCCGCCCTCGATGAGGCCGAGCTCCTGGAGGCCTTCGCAGACCAGATCGAGACCGGGGACCGCATCGAGACCGGCGCCGACGGCAAGGTGCGGGCCAAGCGCCTGCGCCGCCTGGGGGAGATCACGATCGACGAGCGCCTGATCGACCGTCCCGACCCGGCGCTCCTGGCGCGGGCGCTGCTGCACAAGGTCCAGACCGAGGGGCTGGACGTCCTGCCCTGGGGCGAGGCGGCGGCGTCATTGCGCGCGCGGGTCGCCTTCCTGCGCGGGCTGGGCGAGGACTGGCCCGACCTGTCGGACGTGGCCCTGATGGAGGGCCTGGCGGACTGGCTGGAGCCGCTTCTGCAGGGCCGCAGCGCCCTGGGCCAGATCCCCGCCGACGCCCTGCATCAGGCCGTGCTCGGGATGATCCCCTGGGACCGCCAGCGCGTCCTGGAGACGGCCGCGCCGACCCGCTTCACCGCCCCCACCGGCTCGACCATGGCCATCGACTATGCGGCCGAGGGCGGGCCCCGGGTGGAGGTCCGGGTGCAGGAGCTGTTCGGCCTGGCCGCCCACCCGAGCGTCGCCGGCGGCAAGGTCCCCCTGACCCTGGCCTTGCTGTCGCCCGCCCGCCGCCCGGTCCAGGTGACCAAGGACCTGCCCGGCTTCTGGAAAGGCTCCTGGGCGGCCGTCCGCACCGAGATGAGGGGCCGCTACCCCCGCCACCCCTGGCCGGAAAACCCCCTGGAAGCGCCGCCGACGACAAGGGCCAAGCCCCGGGGGACGTGAGCCTGCTGGTCCTTCCCCCTGGGGGAAGTGGCGGCCCGAACGGGCCGACGATAGGGGCTTAAGGGCGCTGCCCGCGCCGTCGCGCCCATAAGCCCCTTCAGTCAGGCCGTGCGGCCTGACAGCTCCCCCAGAGGGGGAGCGACTAGTTAGCCTGTCGAAAAGAGTTTCAAGGCGGGGCGGCCATCCTCAAGGCGGCCGGGCGTGGGACAGTTTCCGCTGGTCAGACCCGCGAGGACGCCCATGCGCAAGACCCGATTGCCGCTACTCGCCGCCTGCTTCGCATTCGCCTCGGTCGGCGCGGCCCAGGCGGCGCCGGACAGCCTGCTCCAGCACGGGCGCGGCGATGGCCACACCTTCACCATCTACTACCTGCACTCCCTGGCCGACGGGACGACGGTGGTCGACGAGGCGCCGGTGCAGCTGGTCGAGCGCAAGGGCGCCACGGGCGAGAGTCGGATCATGTTCGACGGGGCGCTCAACAACGTCTCCATCCGCTGGAGCCCGGACGGCATGCCGCTGCGCCCGGCGGCCACGCCCAACCACGAGAAGAACGCCCGGCTGCAGCTGGTGGTGCACGGCGACTTCACGGTGGAGGTCAGCAACGGCAAGAAGGTGGTGGTGAAGCCGGGCAACTTCCTGCTGCAGGAGGATTCCACCGGCTTCGGCCACCTGATGCACTGCGACGACCCCAAGGACGGCCTGGGCTGCATCCAGATCACCATGGACACCGTGGACCCGGCGACCTTCTTCAAGAACGTGAAGAAGTAGGGGACTTCACTCTGCCCCCTCTGGGGGAAGTGTCCCGAGCTTGCCTCGGGACGAAGGGGGCTGCAGGGCGCGACGGAAACCGCGCGCCGCGCGGCCCCCTCAGGCCGACCGTTCGGTCGGACAGCTCCCCCAACAGGGGAGCAGTTGGTAGGCTCTACCCCGTCACCGCGTAGATCATGATCCCCGTGGCCACCGACAGGTTCAGGCTGTCGGCGCGGCCGCGCATGGGGATTTTCACCGTGACGTCGCAGGCGGCGGCCAGCTCGGGGGGCAGGCCCTGCTGTTCGTTGCCCATCAGGATCATCGTGGGGCGGCGGTAATCGGCGGCGCGGTAGTCGATGGTGGCGGACAGCAGCGTCCCGACCACGGAGCCGGGCCAGCTCGCCCGCCAAGCCAGGAACTCCTCCACCGTGGCGCGAAAGATCGGCACCGCGAAGATCGAGCCCATGGTCGCCCGTACGCCTTCCACCGAGAAGGGATCGCAGCAGTCGCCCACCAGGATCACGCCGCCGCAGCCGGCGCTGTCGGCGGTGCGGACGATGGTGCCGAGGTTGCCGGGGTCGCGCACCGCCTGCAGGGCCACCCAGCAGCCGTTGGTCTCAGGTCTAAGCTCGGCGAGGGGGGTGAAGACCTGCTCGAACACCGCCACCACGGTCTGGGGATTGTCGCGGCGGGAGACCTTCTCCAGCACCTCGCGGGAAACCTCGATCACCTCGCCGCCGCCGGCGGTGGTCGCGGCGGCGATGCGCCTGAGCACCGGATGGCTCGCGGCTTCCGGGCCATACATCAGGATGCGGGGGGTGCGGCCAAGCTCCACCGCCTCGGTGACGATCTTCAGCCCCTCGGCCAGGAACAGGCCGCTGTCGTCCCGCTCCTTGCGCATATGCAGGGCGCGAGCGGCCTTGACCGTGGGATTGGTCAGGGAGGTGATCTGCCGGGACGCGCTCACGTCTGCGGCCCCCGCGACCAGCGGGCGAAGAAGGACAGGCCGATCTCCCGCCCGTTCTCACCGTCTTCGGCCAGGGCCAACTCGCCCCAGTCGACGATCCCGCCGCGCCCCGTCAGCGTCTCGGCGGTCAGGTGGGCGAGCGAAAGGCCCGAGATGCGGGCGGCGTAGGCGTTCAGCAGCAGGAACTGCGCCTTGTCGGACAAGAGTTCGGCGCAGAGCCGGATCATTTCCGGCAGGTCCTCATGCAGGCGCCAGATCTCGCCGTCGGGGCCGCGCCCGTACTTGGGCGGGTCGAGGATGATCCCCTCGTACTTGGAGCCCCGCCGCACTTCGCGCTGCACGTAGCGGCGGGCGTCCTCGCATATCCAGCGGACAGGCTTCTGCTCCAGGCCGGACAGCCCCGCGTTCTCCCGCGCCCAGCCGATGGCCTTCTTGGAGGCGTCCACGTGGGTGACCGAGGCGCCCGCGGCGGCGCAGACCAGGCTGGCGACCCCGGTGTAGCCGAACAGGTTCAGGATGCGCGGCGGTTCCGGCGCGGCGCGGACGCTCTGATCCAGCCAGGCCCAGTTGGCGGCCTGTTCCGGGAAGAAGGCAAGGTGGCGAAAGGCGGTGAAGCGGGCGCTCCATTTCGCCTCGCCCCAGCCCAGCGTCCAGCTTTCCGGCGGGCGGCCGTGGTCGAAGCGCCAGCGGCCGGCGTCCTCCTCGTCGGAGGGATCGAACACGGCGTCGGCCTTTTCCCACACGGCGGCGGGCAGGCGAGGGCGCCACAGGCATTGCGGCTCGGGCCGCACCACGGTGAAGCGGCCGTAGCGCTCGAGCTTCTTCCCGTCGCCGGAATCCACCAGGGCGTAGTCCGCCCAGGCCCCGGTGCGCAGGACGCTGGCGGTTTTCGCCAAGGGGGCTGCGGCGGTGTCACGGGGGCTCATAGCCCGCCTTTTGGCGGGACAGCGACCATGCGTCCAGCCTTGCGCAACCCCGCATCGCTTTACCGACCGACGGATTTACGTCTATTGCGCATCTTATAGAGTTCGCAGCGAAGGCCACGAACCGGTGTCTGTAGCGGAAAAGACGATCATCAGGTCGGCCCGGAAAGCCAAGGGCCACGGGCACTTGCGCCGCGCCGAGATTCTCGAGGCCGCCGAGCGGATCTTCATCGCCTATGGCTACGAGGGCGCCACGATCCGTAAGATCGCGGACGAAGTGGGGGTCTCCTCGACCGCCCTTTATGTGCACTTCCGCGACAAGGGCGAGATCCTGGCGGAAATCTGCGCCAACACCTTCAACGAGCTCTACGAGATCACCGCCGCCATCGCCGCCGAGAATCTGGCGCCGATGGAGAAGCTGCGGCGGATGCTGGAGTCCTACGTCGACTTCGGCCTGGCCAATCCCAGCGCCTACCGGCTGGTCTACGGCGCGACGCCGATGAGCCTGTCGGAGGAGCAGCGCAAGGCCATGGACGCCGTGCAGTGGCGGCCCTACGGCCCCTTCAACGAGGCGATCACCGCCGCGGTCGAGGGCGGCCACCTGAAGGCCGACGCCCGCCTCGCCAGCGAGATCTTCTGGATGGGCAGCCACGGGCTGATCGAGCTCTTGCTCACCCGCCCCGCCAACCCCTGGGTCGAGTCCGCCAAGCTGAAGGCGACCATGATCGACACCCTGTTCTACGGGCTGGTGCGGACCTGACGGTCGGCCTGCCCACCTTCGACGATGTGCTGGACGCCGCGGCCCACCTGCGCGGCTGGGCGGTCGAGACGCCTCTCCTGAGATCGGACGCCCTGGACGCCGCCACCGGCGCGCGGGTGTTCGTCAAGGCCGAGCCCCTGCAGCGGACCGGCTCCTTCAAGTTCCGCGGCGCCTTCAATCGCCTCAGCCGGCTGACGGCCGAGGAGCGTGTCGCCGGCGTGGTGGCCTTCTCCTCCGGCAACCACGCGCAGGGGGTGGCCGAGGCCGCCCGTCTGGTGGGCTGTCCCGCCGTGATCGTCATGCCCGCCGACGCCCCGACGGTGAAGCTGGAGGCCACCCGAGACCTCGGTGGCGAGGTGGTGACCTACGACCGCCTCACCGAATCCCGCGAGAAAATCGCGATGCGCATCGCTGCAGAGCGGGGCGCGATCCTGGTGCCGGCCTTCGACGATCCGCACGTGATCGCGGGGCAGGGGACCGTTGGGTTGGAACTGGCCAATCAGCTCTCGGCCATGGACGTAAAGGCGGACGTCCTCCTGGCCCCGGCCTCCGGGGGCGGGCTGATCGCCGGGATCGCCCTGGCGTTCGAGGTCCTGTCGCCCGAGACCGAGCTCTACTCGGTGGAGCCGGCCGGATACGACGACCATGCCCGCAGCCTGGCGGCCGGGGAGCGGCTAAGCAACGGGCCCGCACCGACGACCCTCTCCGATGCCCTGATGGCCCCGAGTCCCGGCGAGCTGACCTTCGCGATCAACCGGCGCCTCTTAACGGCGGGCCTTACGGCGGACGACGCCGCCGCCCTTGCTGCTCTTGCCTTTAGCTTTCGCCACCTTCGTCTTGCCCTTGAGCCCGGCGGTGGCCTTGCTCTTGCCGCTCTTCTTGCTGGAGGCGGTCGCTTTGCAGGCCGAACGGTGGCGCTTGTCGCATCCGGCGGCAACGTCGACCCCGCGCTTTTTGCCCGCGCCATCACGGCCTGAACTCTTCGAGCTCGAGCTCTTGGACGAGGGCTTGTCCACCGCGAGCGATGCGGCGGAGCGGGGCGGCGCAGCGCTCGGGACGTACCCCGGGGTCACGACCGCCACCGGCAGGGAGACGGTCTGGTAGGCGATGGGGGCCGCCGGCGTACTCCAACCGCCCCGCTTGAGGTCGGCGGTCAGGGTCAGGGGCGCGGTCCCGCCGTTCAGCCGGGCGCGATAGACCTCCATCGCCTCCATGATCCGCATCACATAGTTGCGGGTCTCGGCGAAGGGGATGCACTCGATATAGTCGGCCGGGTCGGTCGAGGACTGGCGGGGGTCGCCGCAGTCGGCGATCCACTGGGTGGGACGCCCGGGTCCGGCGTTGTATCCCGCCGCCGTCATCACATAGGACCCGGAGAACTGGTTCATCAGGTCGCCCAGGTGATAGGCGCCGAGCTTCATGTTGTACTCGGCGTCGTCCAGCATCGAGGTCGAGTAGGAGACCCCGAGCTGGCGGGCCACGATCTGGGCCGTGGCCGGCATGATCTGCATCATCCCGCGCGCCCCGGGGCCGGAGCGCACGCCGGGATCGAAGCCGCTTTCCTGGCGGATGATCGACAGGGTCAGGGCGGGCTCGGCCTGGCCCGGGGCCGGCTGGGGCAGGCGAACAGGATAGCCGCGCTCCATCAGGTAGAGGCCGCGCTGGGCGCCGGTGCGGATCACCCGCATGGCCAGGTCCTGGTCGCCGTAGAGCCGGGCCATGTCCACCAGCAAGGCCACCTCCTCGACGGAGGGCAGGGTGTCGTCGATGGCCAGGACGAAGGTGCGGAAGAGATCGCGCTTGCCGGACTCGATCAGCATGCGCGCGGCGCGCACCTGCTCGCGGCCCTCGAAGCGGGCGCGGTCGGCGGTGTTCGGGACCGGGTCCTTGGGCAGCTCCAGCATGGTCTGGCCCGCGCGTTCGGCGGAGAGCTGGCCGTAGAAGGCGGTGTAGTACTTGCCGCCCTCGGTCCACAGGGCCTTGGCCGCGACCGCGTCGCCCTTGGCCTCGTTGGCCAGGCCCCGCCAGTAGTAGGCTCTGGAGAGGGTGATCGGCGAGGTGCCGGCCTTCTGGATGTTGGCGAAGTGCTGGTCGGCCAGGGCCGGGTTGTTCAGCCGCTTCAGGGCCAGCCAGCCGGCGTAGAACTCGGCCTCGGCGTAGTCGGCCCCTGTGGTCAGGCCGTGGTTGTTGACGGCCGTATAGGCTCGCGCGGAGTCCCCGGCCTTGAGCGCGGCGTTCATCAGCCCCCGCCGTTCGGCCCACATCATGGCCCCGGCGTCGCCGTCCTGGGGCGCGGGGGGCAGGGCGTCGACGAAGGTCAGGGCGACGCTGTCCAGGCCTCGCTTGCGGTAGTAGCGGGCGCGCTCGAACGAAAGGCCCGGATCGCTGACGAACGGGCCGGGCACGCGGGCGACATAGTCGGAAGCGTCGTCACGGTTGGAGCGGAGCGCGATGCGGGCCTCGCCCAGGGCGCGGACATCCGGCGTCACCAGGTCCAGCATGGCCCGGGCCGCCGGGCCCTGCGGCCCGTAGAGCAGGGTGTCGAGCCGCTTGGCGTGGTCCTCGGGGCGCAGGTAGCTGCCGAAACGCGCCAGCATCCGCGATTGGGAATCGGCCTCGAAGATGCGGTCGCGCCAGAAGTGGCGGGCCAGGCTTTCCGCGTCGGTGGTGCGGCCCGACTGCTGGTAGGCCGAGATCAGGGCCATGGCGCCCTCGGCGGTCTCGGGCTCCTTGCCCTCGAACCAGGCGATGGCGCGGGCGGGGGCGAGGCTGGCGCTCTCCAGGCTGCGCTCGGCCGCGGCTTGGCGGCGGTTGGCGCGGGGCCAGCCCCACAGCTCGCGCCGGGCGGCGTCGGTATCGAAGAAGCCGGAGTTGGAGCCCATGTCGATCATG
>CANJID010000029.1 GCA_947474395.1 Caulobacterales bacterium | reverse complement strand
GGGTGATCGGCGTCGAAGAGGGACCCCTCATTCCGATGGTTTAAGCGCGATAGTCTGGGTTTTCCTCCAGACGATCGGGATCGGGGATGTTGGTGGTGGAGACGGTCGTACGGATCCGGCGGGAGTACGCCGCGGGCAAGCCGATTAAGCCGAATCCGCCGTGAAGATCGCCGGCGTCCTGGGCGACGATGCCTTCACCGGCGGTGCGCACGATCTTCTGATGGCCGTTTACAAGGATACCACGAGACCGATCGAACAGCGCATGGACGCCGCCAAGGCCGCAATCGGCTACGAAAGGCCTCGCCTCGCCGCCGTCAACGCGAACGTTCAAGGTGGGCTCACACTGGAACAGCTCGTTCTGGGCAGCATGGCGGAGAGGGCGTCTTACGCGGGCCGCGAGTGATTGGCTGGAACAGTGGTCGAAGATGGCGGGACGATCTTTCCGGCCGTGACCTCGTGCTCGACAGCGTTCAGGAACCGGAAGAACTCCTGATGCCGGTGGCGCCGCAGGATAACAAAGCTTGAGAATTTATAGAAATCCGTTTGTTCCTCGCTGAAAAAATAATCGTAACGACCAGAAGTACAGGAATAACGATGATTTCCCAGTTATCGACCCTGCCCAAGATAGCAAGAAGCGGAAATATGATTATAGTAAGAGTGTTGTTAAATCCCATAACTTTAGAACGCTGATATGCAACGAAAAAAATCGACACATAAAGAACCAATTGTACGGTAATAAGCGTCCATACAATCCAGATTGGTGCCGTAGTTCTAATACCGTTAAGCCATAAAGTTATTAGCAGATATCCAATCGCGGAACTGAGGACGTGGCCCAAGAAATTCCTGTTTTCCATTTTCAGAACGAAAACTAGAGCCGTCTGGGAAACATCAGACGTGCTGGACGCCGCCGCGCCGCCGCCAGTGTCGCTGTCGCGCGTCGCGACGGTATGATCATTACTCTCCCCGCCCCCATAACGCGGCATCTCGCCCTCCGACCTGGTGATCGGGGAGTTCGAAAGCCTCGATTGGGAAGCCGCGCCAGTCTTTAGGGATTGCTCCCCTGGACATACACTGACGCCTCCCCGACCTCATGGGTCGAGGAGTGCTGGTGACGGCCGCACTCATGCCGCCAATCGAGGGGTTTCCACGCCCCAGGCCGGCGAGAGCGCCAGCCCGAGGGCGACGTTAGGGCCTTAGCGTCGGAAGCGCAACGGCTGGAGCTCCCCTCCCCCCATGATCGACCGCGACGACGACTCGTTCCTGAGCTACGGCACATTCGCGCCATTGTTCTGCCCATGCGCCACCGCCCACTGAGCTGCGCCGCCAGAAGGCTTCACCGACCTTGGCTTGCCAAGGTTGGGGTCGAGAGTTCGAATCTCTTGCCCCACCCAAATTGTCCTTGTAGTGTCAACTACTTGGCGAAGGCCTCCGCGCCGTCAGGGCGGGCTCACTAACAACGCGGAACCACGGCGGAAACGAAGGGGTGAGCAATCCCTCGAGCCGGCGCCGCGGCGCACGGTGGTCGGAGCTTGTAAGCATCGTTAGTCGAAAGGGACCGATCAAATAGGTCTGGGTTCAGGCTTGCGCCGGAATCAGCCGGAGCCAGGCCGTTGACGGGGTGGCAACACGTCAACGTCGCCGGGTAGACCTCGCTGGCTAAGCTGCTTTAACGTCAAAGCGAGCCACGGACGAGACATTCTCGCGGGTTGTACATGAAACCGAGGTTGAGCTGCGCGTCGGCATTCCCCTGCTCAGCCGCCCTGCGGTACCAGCTGACGGCGGCAGCGTAGTCCTGCGGAACGCCCCGGCCTTGCTCGTACGCCACACCGAGGGCTGCCTGCGCCCAGGCACGCCCCTGCTCAGCCGCCCTGCGGTACCAGCTGACGGCGGCAGGGTAGTCCTGCGGAACGCCCTGGCCTTGCTCGTACGCCACACCGAGGGCTGCCTGCGCCCAGGAATCCCCCTGCTCAGCCAGTGGCAGGCAGAGGCGGTAGCCGGTGGCGAAGTCGGCTCGGCGATAAGCGGCTTCGCACTGATCAAGTTGAGACGCCGCTGGGGCTACAGCGGCAGGCACCGTCGCCGCAGCGACAGCCAAGGGCGAGTTAAGGGCGAGCGCCACCGCCACCATCAAAGGGATCGAGCCGAGCTTCATGGGCCGCCTATAGAGCCGCGCTGACCTAGCCTAGCGCATGAACCCGAAAAACCGGCTCCCCGTTTGTAAGGGGCGACATGTAGCCCACGCCGCCGGGCTGGACGTGACGAGCACCCCGATATCGCCAGCAGCCATGACCAGGCGATGGATACCCCGAGCCCAGGTCAATGAACGGTCGGCTTCTGGACCGGGAACGACTCGAGCATTTGCTTTCGGGCCCGGGCGCACGACAACACGGCCTCGTGGATTTCCAGCTCCATGATCCTGGTCAGTTCGCGCAGGTGTTTGAACGTCGCCTCGAGCTCGGTCCCGGTCTCGGACTTCAGATCACCAGCGACGAATTGCTCGATACCGGCCATGATGGCGCGCATCTCGGAGAGACGGCCTACCGCGACATGAGCGCGCTCAGGCAGGTCCATCTGGCCCTCGCCGTTGAACAGACCCTCGATGAACCCATCCAATTCCTGGCGGCGTGTCCTCGCCAGCGTCGCCAGACTCTCAGCCGTGGGCTCGGCGATAAGCCGCACAAGGCGGAACGGCTCACTGCGCTTCTGATTTTTTGTCAGGCTATTCCAGAGCCCGTTCACCAGGGCCCCAATGAGCTCGTTGACCTCGTCCATGGTGTCGAAGACCGGCAGCTCTCCGCCCCAGAGATCCTGAACAACGCGCATGGGTGAGACGCTCAGGGCTGGTGTCGCCAGATTGCCCAGGAACCGGGTTCGCACCTCGTGCCAGGGCACAGGGCAGGCATAGCGATCAAGCAGGGCGCGGATAGCCGTTTCGCTTGGGACGGCAGGCCTGGGCTGACGGCTCATGGCCTTATTTAGCGAGACCAGCGCAGGGCGTCGACGCCCCTCTGGCGCTACGTGCGCGCCTTCGGCTTCCTCCCCCGCCACCTTGCGCCTTCCAGGACGCCGAGCAACACCATTGACGCTTCCAGGCCTCTCAACTCCGCTAGCCTGGCGCTGCGTTCGGCCTTGGCTTCGAGCGTCTGGTCCCCGTGGCGGTATTGAGGGCAATCGCTGCCGCGCTTGATCGACTCCGGCCTCCTGGCGCCGTGGTACCGGCAGACGCGCATGCCGAAGGCGGCGGGGTTCAGGCAACGGTCATTCCGCGCTTTACAGATGGCCGTGCATCGCCGGGCCTTCCCCGATTTGACGCCTGCGAGGGGCATGCGGGATTTCCTTACATTACATCAGCCGGGGCGCGGCCTCGACGGGCGCTGACGGAATTGGGCGCTGACCTCAGGGAATCGGCATCGTGCCGGGGACCTTTTGTAGGTTTTGTCGGTGACCCCCTTCCCCAGATCGGGGTGAAAAATCAAAGAAGAAGGGAAAAAATGTGTTGGGGGGTAACCAACAAAACCGACAAAAGGTCTATGCGGCCAACACCCCCGCTATCCTTGGGTTGATTTCGTAGGACGTAGTCTTTCGACCTCCGGTCTCCAAAACCGACTCCCTGAGCCATCCCAACTCGGCGAGCTGGTCGAGCGCGCTCCTGACACGGTCCTTGTCGGTCAGATCGCTCCAACACTTTATGTAAACCGACCGCAGCGTGAAGCCCGTCTCAAGGTCTCCGTCCCGCAGTTTTCTCGTCAACGCATGCACGCAACCATCCGAGCCGTGGACCGCGCCATAGACGCGGCGGGCATGCGACTTCAGGTATCCCGCAAAGCCTATCGCCGATACCAGGCATTGCTCGCATACCGCCCCATCGTGGCCCTCCAGCAGATGGAAAAGCAGCGCCAGCCCCGGGATCAGGCTTCGGAACTTCGCGAAATGGCTCTGCTCGGAAGCGCCGAGCTCGCCCCGTCGGATCGCCTGCTCGTTCAACTTGAACCACTGATTGAAGAGCGTCTGGGCTTTGGCGTCGAAGTGCACCAAGCGCGCCCCGAGTTTGTTCGTCGTCACCCCGTTAAGTCGGTCCCGCAGGCCCAACAACGCCGCGTTCATCGTCATAAGGGCGGCCTGATCCGGGGCGCGGTCCACCAGGGCAAAGTCCCGATCCAGATCGGGCCAGACGATAAGCTGGAACCGCTGCAGGAGGCCGTCATTCTGGGCGCTTCCGCTCTGGGCTTGGCGCACGTACGCCTTGACCTTATCGGGCTGAAACCCGCCCAGGACCGAGAGGCAATAGTTGGAGAGGCGAATACTCCCCCGCCCGATACGGTCGAACGTATAGCTTCCGCTGCCGCCCCATCCTGAAAGGTAGAAGCCACGCGCCGCCTCTTGGCCAGGCGCGTCGAGACTTTGAAGCAGGCCAGACAGTTCGTCGCCATGCACCAGGACCCCGCGTGGGTTCGCGGCGAGGATTTCGCCCAGCGCCTGATAGGTGGTGTCGTTAACGACCAGTCGCGGCTTTCTGGGCTCAACCGGTTCGACCGGAATGGCTTGCGCCTTGCCCGCTTTGAAAGCGGCTATGTCCTTGTCGAACTGCTTCTTGTCGACTTGGTAGCGGGCCAGCGCTGCCGCGTAACCGATGCTTTCCTGCTCCTCGATATGGCGGAGCGGCTTAAGCGCCTCGTTCTGGGCGGGCGTCTTCATGGACCCAGGGGGGCCGATGATCCCACCCCAGAACGCCGGATATACCTCCCAGGTGGGGTCGTGCTCTTTCGGCAGAATTCCGATGCGGTTCCCGACAAGGGCTCCCGCGCCGACGAGAAGGGGGATGACTACATAATCAAGCGGGCAGGTTAGGCGCTCGGCGATGTCCACCACCGCGCCACGAATCGCAGACGGCAAGCATTCGACGTCGAGGGTTTTGACGGTCCGAAGCTCACGGGGGAGGGGCTCTGGTATCTTCCAGCCACCTTCGTTTTCGGCAGTCGTCTCTATCTTCAGAATCGTCTTTGCTGGGTTATCCCACCCGCGTCGCTGCGCTTCCGCAAAGACGAAGCGGTAGTCGATCCCGGTCGGATTGAACGTGTCCCAGGTGCGGGCAAGTCCAAGCGGGCCATCGTCAACTTGCGACTTTTTCGATGTCAGGGACCAATCGAGCCAGAGGCCTCGCCCGACGTCACCGAGGGGCTTCAGCGCCATACCCGCCTTGACCCATAGGGCACGGTCATCGGCCCGCATGGACAGCAGGGCGCTGCGCAAGTCTCTGATAGTTTCGGGGCCAACTTCGACTGAGGCTTCGGCGCTGGTTGCATGGGCTGCCGAACTCGGTTGATCGGCTTTCAGATGCGCGGTCCAAACGTCGAGCAGTGCGCCCGGAATCTCAGGGATACGCCGCCAGTCACCCGCACCACCCCAAGCGTAGGGTTTGCCCGTCGTCGGATGAATCGAAGGCGGGAGCACGTCCTGAACGGTAAGCCCATTGGCCGCAGCGCATCGGAACTCAAGGACCATATCGCCCGACCCAGGGGCCTTAACCTGGACCGTCCGTAGCGCCGGGACACCTGCGGGAAGGCGGTAAAGTAGCTTGTCCCGACCCGCACGCCCCGACACGATCTGGACGGCATCGGATGCTTCAAGCAGGGCAGCAAGATCAACGCCGCGCTCCTGTAGCCAACGCGTTGCGAGCTCGATGTCGTCCACGTCCAGTGCCATCGTGGGCGTTGGCGTGCAGTATGCGTGGGCAAGACCGATGTTTTGGGTCAGAGCCGCCGCCTCCTTGGCAGAGGTGATTGCGTTCTCGGGCCTATTCCAGCCGGGGGCAGTCGGCCCCTTCTTGCCCGCCGGGATTGCGACGAGAGCGAGGCCTGCGGCGATGTAGTCGACGGCGCTCATGGGGTGACGGGCCCCTTTCGCGACCACGTGTGAAGCTCGGCCCCTAAAGTCTCGGGGCCCTCGAAGAGGATAAGCGCGAGCCGCCGCGCCTGGGCTTGGTCGAGCCCAAATTCGGCCTGCGCCACGGCGCTTGCGAAGCGCAGCCACTCGCCGCGCGCATCAGCGGCGTGAAGGCACATTCGGCACCGTGGCTCGGCTGGCTGGGTGGGCCAGGCATCAGAATCGCAAGGCTTCTCCCATTTAGCCATTGCCGCCTCGCCCAGCCTTGCGGTCGTCAATCCAGCGCCGAACGTCCTCAACGAGAAACCCGACGCGGCGAGGGCTCAGGCGGATGGGCTGTGGAAAGTCCCCAGCGGCGAGCCGTCGATAGATTCCGCTCCTGCTCATGTTGACCATGCGCGCAGTATCACTAGCGCTCAGGATGGCACGGAAGGTGCAATCCGCCTCTGAATCGTGGTGTGTGTTAGACAAATTTCTCGCGCCCTATAGTAGCTGACCATCCGAATATCAGAATGGTCCAGAGCTTCTCAAATAGTAGAGCCTGAGCTCGAGCTGCAAGTACTATTAGGACGCGTTTAAAGCGCCGCTATATAGTTGGCTTGCTATTACTATGTTATTCATAAAAACCTCATTTAGATCAGGTTGTTGCGCCAAAATTCCTGACGAGGTTCCCTTTAGAAAAATTGTGGGTTTGGCGGCGCTATTTTTGCCGAGCTGGCGACCTATGCTCCGAGACAGGCAATATGTTCGGCCCATGCCTTTAGGAGCTCGCCCTTCGGCTCCCGATAGGTCGCCCGGTTGTAGACTCCGGCAACGCCGCGTTTGGCTGAACCGCTTACATGGTTCAGGACCGCTTCCACGATGTGTGGCGGGTGGCCCGCATTGCTGGCCCAGGTCGCGAACGTGCGGCGCAGGTCGTGCAGCCGCCAGTCGTCCAGCTTTGCCTCCGATGAGTTCGGTTCGCGTCCGCAGGCCGCTTTGAACGCGGCGATCTTGGCGGCGACCATGCGCTCGTCCAACCGGGCCTTGCACTTAGACCAGCCCGAGAACGGAGCCTTGGCCGCTCCGAAGACGTAGGAATTGCCCTCGCGCCTAGCGGGGAGCTGGGCCACGGCAAGTGGGCTAAGCGGGAGCTCTTGACCCGTGGCATTTTTGGTTCGCGCGGGGGGCAGGGTCCAGAGGGTCTGGCCCGGGCATGGGGTGGATATCTCCGGCCACTCCAATGCGCCGATCTCGTCGCGCCGCGCACCGGTCAGCATCAGCAGCCGGACAATAAGGTCGTGGTCGTGCCCCCCAGCCGTGCATTTCCAGATCAGACGAAGCTCGTCGTCGCTCAGCACCCGGTCTCGTGACTTTTCCTTGGTTGGCACCACGGTCGCCGCGACCGGGTTCACGGGCTCTGTGCGTCCGGACTTGATCGCCCATGTCCAAAGGCCCGACAGGTTTGCACGGGTGCGGTTTGCGGCTATCGGCCCGCTATCCCGGGACACCTTGGTCAGTAGGTCGGTGATGTCCGCACGGGTGACCCTATCGATCTTCTGGGGGTGCAGGGCCTTGGCGGTGCGGGACAGTGCGCGGTCAACCTCGACGTAGGACCGGGGCTTCAGCGACGCCTTCTTGGCGACGAGGTAGTCGTCAACGACATCCTTCACCGTGTCACCGTGCCTGAGAGCCTTTGCGTCGGCTTGTGGGTCGCCGCCCAACTGCGCCTCAGCTAGCAGGTCCCTGGCCTCTTGCCGGGCCCTCGCCACATCCACAGTCCGCACATCGCCCAAAGTCATCTTCCGGGTGCGCCCCTCGGGGTTGCGGTACTGGCAGACCCACACCGATTTTCCGGACTTGAACGCGCGCAGGCCAAAGCCGGGCTGATCCTCGTCCCAGAAGTACGCCTCGGCCTTATCCGGCGGGCAGGTCAGCTTGGCGATGGTCGTCTTGGTCAGTTTTGCGGTGGCCATAGCATCCTGCTTCCTTTGGTGGAGAGGTGCTTCCAGCCGCTGATCCGGAAGCACATAGGAAGCAGGATGTTGGCACACCGTGGTCCGTTGCGGAACCAATAAACTGAGGGTCGGCCGAATATTAGTAGCAAAAACCGTTTGTTATGTGGCACGAGAAGACCACCTGAAGCCTGCTGGCACATCGTGAGAAAGAGCATATCTCAGACTACGAATCTGAGGGTCGGACGTTCGAATCGTTCCGGGCGCGCCAATTTCCTTCAATCGCTCAGACAGCTTCCGGGGCGCCTTGCCGGGCTACGGACGCGGCTACCGGTCTTGTTCCCGCCCAGCTGGCCGCGCCATTCCGCGCCCCGGCGCTCTTCGCACCCGGGGGCGGAGGGAATAGACAATCCCCGCCCGTTCGTCTGGCAAGACGAGCCCCCTCCCGACAAGAGAGGGGGCGCGCGCTTCTAGAGGCCCTGGGTCGCCGCCTCTGTCGGCGTCAGCGACTGGCCGCCCGGCGGGCCGGCGGGCCGGGCCGGGGCTGCCAGGGCCTTGCGGGCTTGGCTCTGGACGAAGTGACGGATCGTCTCCGCTTGGGCCTGCGTGAGGTACTTGGACCAGGAGATCATGCCCGTGTTCGTCAGGGCGCCGTCGATGACCACGGTCTTCCAGGCGTCCGCGTTGTTCATGTAGGGCGAGCGCTTCAGATCGGGGACGACGTTGTTGTTGTTGGCGCTCACGCCGTGACAATGCGAGCAATAGAGGGCGTAGAGTTGACTGCCCTCGAAGAGGTGGGCGTCGGTCCAGGTGTCCGAAGCCGGCGGCGCGAGGATTCGGCCGGCCATCGGCGGATCGGCGGGCAGGGTGGCCCTGCCGTTCAGCTTGAAAGCCACCAGCCGGCCGTTCTGGCGGGCGCGGGTGTCGGCGCCGCCGCCCATGATCCCCAGGGAGGCTCCCATGGGGACCAAGATGTATTGCTCGCCGTCGATCATGTAGCTGACCGGGCCGGTGCTGATGGCGTTGGGGGTGTTGTAGCTCCAGATCTTCTGGCCGGTGTCGGCGCGGAAGGCGTTGAGCACGCCCATGACGTTGCGGCCCGTGCCCTGGAAGATCAGGCCGCCAGCCGTTGAAAGGGTGCCGCCGCCGTTGCCGTCGGTCTGCCAGACGGGCGCCATCTTTACCGGATCCCAGGCCATCAGGTAGGAGCGCCGCGGCGTCGGGCTGGCCTTCACGGGCATCAGAGCCTGGGCCCGGGCCCGAGCCTCGGCCTGGATCTTCTGCTCCGCCTCGGGCGCGACCTCGCCGAAGACATAGGTGCCGATGTTCTGGCCTTGCTTGCGCCAGACGAAGGTCGGCTTGGAGACGCTGCCCACCCCCGCGGGCGCCTGGCTCGCCTGCAGGTACAGGAGCTTGGTGTTGGGATTGTAGCTCATCGGGTTCCAGTTGCGGGCGAACCCGTTCGAGCGGCCGGCGGTCTTGTCGTCGAAGTGGGCCGCGTCGTTGACGATCACCGTCCCGTCGGGATTGAAGCCCCCGAACCAGGCCCGGTCCGGCACGAGCTCGGCGCCCTGGGCCAGCTTGCCGGTCGTGCGGTCGATGACGAAGAAGACCCCGGACTTGGGGGCGTGCATCACCACCTTGGTCATCTTGCCCTTGATGGGCAGCTCGGCCAGCGTCAGGTCCGCCGTGGCCGAATAATCCCACTCCTCGCCGGGGGTCTCCTGGTAGTGCCACTTGTAGCGGCCGGTCTTGGAATCGAGCGCCACGACCGAGGCCAGGAACAGGTTGTCGCCCTTGCCCGCCGAGCGAAGGAAGCGGGTCCAGGGGAAGCCGTTGCCGGTGGCGAAGTAGAACTGATGCAGCTCCTCGTCGAAGGCGATGCCGCCCCAGACGGTGGCGCCGCCGCGGTATTCGTTGTGCGGCCCGAACCAGGTCGGCTGCACGACCTTCTCCATGATCTCGTCGGAGACCTCGTTGTCCTTCACCCCCGGCGCGCCGGGGGTCAGGAAGAACTTCCACAGCTTCCTGCCGGTGTCTGCGTTGTAGCCGGACACGAAGCCGCGCCCGCCCACGTCGCCGCCGGAGTTGCCGATCACCACCACGCCGTCGCCCACCCGAGGGGCGCCGGTGATGGAGAGGAAGCTGTCCTTGGGCAGGGTCTGGGCGCTCCAGGCCACTTTGCCGGTGCGGGCGTCCAGCGCCACCAGCCGGCCGTCGATGGTCCCGACGAAGACCTTGCCCTTGTAGACGGCGACGCCCCGATTGACGACGTCGCAGCAGGGATTGGCGCCGGAGTCAGGCGCGTTGTTCGCCTCCCACTTCCAAAGCTGCTCCCCGGTCTTGGCGTTGACCGCGTAGACGTTGCTCCAGGCGGTGGAGACGTAGGCGACGCCGTCCACCACGATGGGGGTCGCTTCCTGGCCGCGGTAGGTGTCGAACTCGAGCGACCAGGCGGGCTTCAGGTCCTTGACGTTGGCGACGTTGATCTGGTCGAGCTGCGAGTACCGCCAGGACTTCTGGTTGCCGCCGTTGACGAGCCAGTTCTGCGGCTCCTTGTCGGCGTTGCGGATGCGCGCGTCGTCGATGTCGCCGAACTTTGTCGGCGCACCGGCCAGGGCCGTCGCCCCCGCCACGATCATCGCCAGGGCCCCGACGCACGCCAGGCCCGCTTTCCATGGCTTCATACCAAGTCCCCCCTTTGCCCAGGACTGCCGCGCGTCGCGGCCGCCCTCCGGCTGCGGAGCCTCGACCCCGCGCATGAGCGCACTGACGCCCGCATTAACGGCAGGTGAAATCAAGGCTCCGGGCATGAAACGGACGGCGGCCCAAACTCCGCCGCAGGCGGCTGCGTTGTCATCCGGCGTTAATCCGGTTGTTATCCGCCCTTAAGGGCCGCGGGCGGGTAAGCGAATTGCGCGTGACGGCCCGGCGCCGCCGCTCGGTTTTGTTCAGGGCGCAGTCGCGGGGATGGCTCAGTTCTCCAGCGCGAAGCTCACGAGCGTTCGCCCGGCGATCACCGCGACGAACTGTTTGCCGTCCACCGCATAGGTGATCGGGGCCATGTTGATCTGGCCGCCGAGGTGGGCCTTCCACAGCTCCTTGCCGGTCTTGGCGTCCAGCGCATAGACATAGCCCTCGCGCCCGCCCGTGAAGACCAGGCCGGAGGCTGAGGTCATCATCCCGGCCTCGGTCACGTCGTATTGGGGGAAGGTCCAGGCCCGCTTGCCGGTCTTGGGGTCGATGGCGACGGCGGCGCCGTTGCCGGTTTCCGAGGTCCAGTTGTTGATCAGGTTCTTGCGACCGATGCCCGGCGTCGGGCTGCCGGGGGCGGGCGCGACAACGGCGCCGCCGCCGCCGACGAACACCTTGCCCGCCTCGTAGGTGGCCTGTTCGCGGCGGTAGATGGTGCCGTAGTTCTCCCAGGCCGAGACGTAGAAGAGCCCGGTCTTGGGGTTGAAGGCGGGGGGGAACCAGTTAGTGCCGCCCTGGTTGCCGGGATAGGTGGCCGCGCCCGTCGGCTGGGGCGTCTGGATCGGCCGCCCGTTGGCATCGAAGCCGGACATCCAGTTGACCTTCACGAAGGGCGTCCCTGAGAGGAACTTCCCCGTCGCCCGATCCAGCACATAGAAGTTGCCGTTGCGGTTGGCCCACATCATCACCTTGGTGGGCCGCCCCTGCCAGGCGATGTCGGCCAGCACGGGGACCTGCACCGAGTCGTAGTCGTAGTTGTCGTTGGGCGTGAACTGGTAGTGCCACTTCAGCTTGCCGGTGTCGGCGTCGAGGGCGATCACGCTGTCGGAATAGAGGTTGTCGCCAGGCCGCTGGGCGGCGTTCCAGTCGGGGCCGGGATTGCCGATCCCCCAATAGATCAGGTTGAGCGAGGGATCGTAGGAGCCGGTCACCCAGGCCGAGCCGCCGCCGTGCTGCCAATCGGTCTCGCGCCAGGTGTCATGGCCGGGCTCCCCGGGGCCGGGGATGGTGTAGAATTTCCACTTCTCCGCGCCGGTCCTGGCGTCCAGGGCGGTGATGAAGCCGCGGATGCCGAACTCTCCGCCGCCGAGGCCGACGACAATCTCGTCCTTCACCACCAGGGGCGCCATGGTGATGGAATAGCCGAGGTTGAGATCGGCGAGCGCCTTGTCCCACAGCCTGGTCCCGGTGCGGGCGTCGATGGCCACCACGTGGGCGTCGAGCGTGCCCATGTAGAGGGTGTCGCCCAGCATGGCGACGCCCCGGTTGTTGGAGCCGCAGCAGACCTTGGCGTCCGCCGACGGCGTATAGCGGTACTGCCAGAAGACCTTGCCGGTCTTGGCGTCGAGCGCGATCACGTCGTTCGGCCGCTGGGTGACGTACATCACGCCGTCGATGACCAGGGGATTGGATTGCCAGACCCCGATAACGTTGTCCTGCAGCACCCACTGCGACTTCAGCTTGCCGACGTTGGCGGGGGTGATCTGAGTGAGGGCGCTGTAGCGCTGGCTGTTGTAGGCCCCGCCATAGGTCAACCAGTTCTGCGGTTCGGAGGCGGCCGCCGTGATCCGCGCGCTGCTGACCTCGGCGGCCGGGGCGGTGAGCGGCGCCAGGAGGAAGAGGGCCAGGGCGGCGAACATGGTGGCGATCTGGGCGCGCATCAGTTCCCCTTCAGCGAGACCAGATAGGCCATCAGGTCGGCCAGCTCGCCCTCGCTCAGCTTGCCCGCGTAGGAGGGCATGCCGGAGGTTCGGGCCAGGTCGTAGGTGCGGATGTCGGCCTTGGCGATCGAGTGCAGGCGCTGGTCCGCGTCGCGGACCTGGACCGAATAGCTGTCCTCGTTCAGGCGCCGGCCCTGCACCGTCCGGCCGTCACGAGTGGTGATCGTGGCCCGGCGGTTGATGGGCAGCATCGCCTTGTCGGGCTCGAGGAGATAGCGCTGGATCTCGACCGGCTGGCGGTTGGCGCCGACCTCGGCGAGGCTCGGGGCGTTCAACCTGCCCTCGCCGCGCGGCTGGTGGCAGGCGGTGCAGCCGCCCTTGCCCTCGAACACGGCCCGTCCGCGTCCAGCGTCGCCGAGCTTGAACGGCGTGGCCGAGGTGTCGAAGCCCGAACGGATGAAGGCGACGATGGAATTAAGCTCGGCCGGCTGGAAGCGGAAGGCCGGCATCCCCGCCGCCGGCAGCCCCGAAGTCACCGTCGCCTTGATGTCGTCGTCGGAGACGGCGCGCTTGAACCGCTGACGGGCCAGGTTCACCCCGGCGATCTGATCGCCACCCGGTCCATGGCAGAGCTGGCACTGGGCCGAATAGATGCGGAAACCGGCCTGGATGTCGGTGGCGCTGTAGCTGTGGTCATCGACCTGGGCCGCCGCGCGCCCGCCAAGGACCGCCAGGGCGGCGAAGGCCCCGCTCAGCAGCAGTGTTCTTGTTCTTCTTATGGGCCGCTCGATGGGCATGGCTCAGCTTAAGGTCGTTAAGGAGAACTCCGCTAGTGGGGATTTCAGCACCCCGACATTGGCGAAACTCGGTGCGGCCTGCGGAAGGGCGCATGAACCCGCGTGGTCCCCTACGCCCGTAGAGCGGGCGTTAACCATGTTTGTCGTCAATTGCGGGCGCCATCGCCGGATCAGCGCATGCCCCGCTCGACAAATTCCCTGCCGCGGAATGCGCAGGCGGACGCCCTCCACCCCGACCCCGTGCCGGTCGCGCGCCCCAGGCTCGCGCCCTTCGAGGCCGTGCTCCCGTACCTGCGGCGCATCGATGAAGCCCGCACCTATTCCAACTTCGGCCCGCTGAACGCCCTGTTCGAGGAGCGACTGGCGGCGCGGTTCGGATTTGCACCCGGGTGCGTGGTGACCTGCGCCAACGCCACCGTTGGCCTGACGCTCTCGCTCATGGCCGCCGCCCGACCGGGGAGGCTCTGCATCACCCCCGCCTGGACCTTCGCGGCGACCGCCCACGCGATCCTCGCCGCGGGCCTCACGCCCTACCTCGTGGATGTCGATCCGGAGACGGGCGCCCTGACGCCGGAGATCGCCGCCGCCGCGCTCCGCAACGCCCCCGGCGAGATCGCCGCCGTGCTGCCGGTCGCTCCCTTCGGCGCGCCGTTGGATGCGAGCGCCTGGGAGGCGTTCCGGGCCTCGACCGGCGTTCCCGTGGTGTGGGACGCGGCGGCCGGCTTCGACGCCCTGCAGCCGGGCGGAGCGCCCGCCGTGGTCAGGCGGAGACGGAGCCTAGCGGCTAACGGCCAAGCTTTTGGGCGGGGGGCAAGGAAATTCGGCGGCAGCCCGTCCCGATGAGACAGACCGCCGCAGGTTTATGGCCGGCTTCTTCTTCTCGCCGCCCTATTTCGAACCGTATCTCGGGGCGGCGGCGATGTGGTCATTGGTGTCCGGCAAGCAATGGTTCTCGACGATGTCGGTCTGATCTTCCCGGTTGTAGACTTTCTTGACCTTGTAATCGCCGACCCAGTGCTCGGGATCGGACCAGGTGTTCTCGATGGTCAGGATCTTGCCGTCGGTCGAGAGGGAATAGCGCTCCACCAGGTGGGCCTTCTCGCCGATGTAGATGCCCCCGCCCATGCCGTGGTGCGAGACCCCGAAGTTGACCGTGTCGATGACGAGGGTCTTGCCCTCGAAGTGGCCGATCGAATGGCCCATCCGGCCGGGAACGCTGATCTCGGGATCGGGGTGCGGGCGCCCGTCCAGATAGACCCAGCGCACCTCGTTCAGGAAGCCGGCCACCATGATGATGCCGGTGGGCACCTGGACCATCTGCACCGGCCAGACCCGGGTCATGATCAAGGGCAGGCCGGCGGGCCAACAGGTGCCGATGTCGTCCGGTAGCTGCTCGCCGCGGGCGCGCATGGCGGCCAGCTCGTCCAGCCTGGCCTGGGTCTTGGGCGTGACCTGCGTCGGGCGGAAGTTGAAGGAGTTCTCCGACTTGTTCCCGTCCGGGAACCAGACCCCGGTGACGTCCACGGCCGCCTTGGGCCGCTTCTTCGACAGGTTCTGCGGCGACAGCATGCCGTAGGGATCGGTGGCGTCCGGAATGCGGATTTGGGCCTGGGCGGTGGTCACGCCCCCTAGACTGGCGCCCACTGCGACGGCCATCGCGCCGAAAAGCGCGGCGGATACGAACTTCAACATGGTCTCTCCTCCCCCGAGGTATTTTTTCCCATCACCATCCAAATTCGCGGGACGCGCAAGCGGGAAAGCGAGGGGAGGGGGCCGCGAGGGCGGCGCCTACTTGCGCAGGGCGGGCTTGGACTTGGAGAGGGACATGTGCGCGGCGGCGCGTTCGGCCTGGCGCTGGCCGGCTGGACCGCCACGCGCCCCGCCCGCGGCGGCGAGTTTGCGCTTGGCCACCAGGGCGGCCAGGGCCTGGGTCGCGGCGCTGGGGCCTGCGTCGTCGTCTTTGCGATCAGTCATCGCCGCCGAATAGCACGTTTCGGCGGCGATGGCCGAACGGCGTCAGCGCCCTTCAGCGGCCTTCTGTTCGGCGGCGGCGTCTGGGGCGCGGCCCACGGGGGGCTTGTTGCCGACGAACTCGCCCTTGGCGGTGGTGGCGGAACGGAAGAAGCCGCCCTCCACGCCGCTCTTCAGGGGCGAATAGTTCAGGGTGATCACGTCGCCCACATTGATCATGCCGCGCTTGAAGCCGAGGCGGATCATGTTGTTGACGCTCTGGCCCTCGAACTCGACGGTCCGCGTCCCCTTGGCGTCGGAAACCACCAGGGCCAGGCGCATGTGCGGGTTCTGCGGCGCGAACTCCTTCACGGTCCCCTTCACCACCACGTTCTTGGCGAAGTCGTACTGGACGGCGGTGTGGTGGGCCGAGGCCGTGGAGGCCCAACCGGCGACGAGGCCGAGGCTCGCCAGCGCCATGACGGTGTTCTTCATCACTGTTCTCCCAGAGCTTGCTCCGTTCGGGCCACGCCCGGGCGGCGCTATTTCTTCTTCAGCTTTTCCATTTCCTGCCACCAGAGCCCCTCGGAACAGGCCTGCTCGTAAAACTCGCTGTCGGGCAGCTTGCGGAAGTAGAGGGTGATCTTGGGCGGTACGTCATAGATGTTCGGGTCGAACATGGTGAGTTCCTCGACCAGAACAAAGTCCTGCGGCGCAGCGCCGTCGTCGATCGGCGGGGCGTTGCGGCGCTTGGGCGCATCCTCGGCGCGGATCAGGTGGAAGCGCTCGGTGGTCTTGGTGTCGTCGGTGTGGGCCCAGCGCGGCATCAGCCATTCGGCGATCGCCTGGGTCTCCACCACCAGCGCATCGCCGTCCCAGCGGCCGTTGGACCAGCCGTTGCGGGTCGGCAGGTAGCCGTCCGGGGGCTGGCGGTTGTCCATGAAGATGCGGCGGTACTGCATCCCCACCTCGGAGACGATGCTGACGCGCCGGGAGTCCTGCACCAGTTCGAAGGGCTGGGCGCCGACGCCGTACATGGTGGTCGGCATGCCGGGCTCGACGCAGTAGGCGTTCGGCTCCATGTCCTTGAGATTGTACTGGTCGCGCCAGACCTTGATCTTGGCCTCGCCTGCCTTGGACATGGGCGGATCGGCCATGGCGTTGAGGCCGGAGGCGGTGTCGGACTGGAACACCAGCCAGACGCCCGAAAGATCGACATGACCGTCGGCGGCGCGGGGAATCGGCTTGGCGGCGGCGGCGGCCAGGGCGGGGGCCGCCGGGGCCGTCAGGGCGGCGGCGACAAGGGCGGCCAGCCCCATCCAGAGGTACGAACGAGGCCGTGAAGCCGCCTCGCGAACGCGCCCGTCCATCAGTCTTCTCCCGGTCATGGTTCTCTTTTGCGCCATGCTGGCCGGATGATGGTCCGGCCACAAGCGGCCCGGCTTGATTCAGCGCAAACGCAGGCCAGTCAAGCGCTCCAGGCGGGGCGGGCGAGGAGTTCGGTGGGGAGTTCCAGGGGGAAGCCGTCGGGATCGACGTCCCAGCGGTGCTCGGGCTTGCCTTCGGCCAGGGCGCTTTCGATCGCCTGGATCTGCGCCTGGGTGCGCAACAATCGGTCCTGCACGGAGGAGCCCGAGCGCGAACTGGCCAGGAGGTGCACGTCGCGCCAGCGCATCTGCTTCAGCATGGCGAGGTAGTCGTGCGGGGTCATGAGGATGCTCCAGCGGTTGGAGACTCAAGTCTGGCGCCGATCCGCGGGCGAGGCGAGGCCGACCCGTTCAGCGGCGGTTCAAGCAGGATCGGTCAAAACGGGCGCCGACAGATGCAGTCTGATGGAGCGAGTAGGATGAAGTTCAGTCTGGGCCCTCGAATTTCGGGAGTGGGCGCGATGGCCGTGGGCGCGGTGCTGTTGGCGGCGGCGCCGGCGCTGGCCCACCACTCCTTCGCCATGTTCGACCGGGACACCAAGACGGTGCTCGCCGGGACGGTGCATGAATTTCAGTGGACCAACCCCCATGCCTTCATCGAGGTCGATGTGCCCGACGGCAAGGGCGGCTCCAAGCGCTGGGGCGTGGAGATGAACAGCCCCAACAACCTCAAGCGCGAAGGCTGGAAGTCCAACACCGTGAAGGAAGGCGACAAGGTCAGCGTGACCGTGAGCCCGCTGCGCAACGGCCAGGCCGGCGGCCTGTTCGTCGGTATCAAGCTGCCCGACGGCAAGACGCTGGGCCAAGTGTCCTAAGGCGCCTCCCTCGCCTGCACGCGGCCTACCAGGGGCCGCCGAATCCGGTGTTCGCCGGGATCGGCGGCCCCGCTGCGTTCAAACGTGGAGAGGGACGCATCGCCCATGGAAGAGACCACGCCGGCGCCGCCGCGGCGGGCCGCCACCCTGTTCGTGGTCGTCACCGTGGTGCTGGATATGATGGCTGTCGGGATCGTCATCCCCGTCTGGCCCAAGCTGATCCAGAGCGTGGCCGGCGGCGGCATGGACCGCACCGCCCTGATCTACGGCGTGTTCGCCTCCATCTTCGCCGCCATGCAATTCCTGGCCGCTCCGATCCAGGGGGCGATGTCGGACCGGTTCGGCCGCCGCCCGGTGATCCTGGCCTCGAACTTCGGCGTGGGCGCCAACTACCTGGTCCTGGCCCTGGCCCCCAATCTCGCCTGGCTCCTGGTGGCGCGGATGCTGTCGGGGGCCTTCGCGGCCTCGATCTCGACCTCCTACGCCTATCTCGCGGACGTCAATCCGCCGGAGAAGCGGGCCGCGGCCTACGGCCTGCTGGGCGGGGCCCTGGGGCTCGGGATCGCCATCGGACCGGCGGTCGGCGGCCTCGCGGGCAACTTCAGCGCCCAGGCGCCCTTCTTCGTGGCGGCGGCCTTAAGCCTCGCCAACGGCCTCTAGGGCCTGTTCGTCCTGCCGGAATCCCTGGCCCGCACCCACCGCACCCCGATCGACTGGAAGCGGCTCGATCCCATCAGCGCCATCTCGGGGCTCGTGCGGGACTATCCCAGCCTGCGCTGGCTGGGGGCGGGGGCGATCCTGCTGACCCTGTCAGGCCAGACCATCAACACCGTGGCGGTGCTCTACACCACCTACCGCTATCACTGGACCCCTGGGGACGTGGGCCTGCTGATGACCCTGATGGGGTTCAGCGGCATGGCCGTGCAGACCGGCCTGGTGCGGCTGGCCATCGCGCACCTGGGGGAGTGGACCACCATGATCGGCGGGCTCTCCCTGCAGGCCCTCGCCACGGCGAGCCTCGCCATCGCGCCCACGGGCCCGGCCTACTGGGTCGCCTGCGTTGCGCTCAGCCTGGGCGGGGTCGGGGGTCCGGCCTGGCAGGCCCTGATGAGCCGGCAGGTGGGTCCGACCGCGCAGGGGCGGCTGGCGGGCGCCTCGGTCGGGATCACCAGCCTGACCGGCATGGTTGCTCCGTTCATCTTCACCGGCCTGTTCGCCCTGGCGGTGCGCGAGAAGACTCCCTGGCTGCCGCTGGGGACCCCCTTCCTCCTTGCCGGATGCATGGGCGCGGCGGCGGTGATCATCGCCGTCAGGACCCGCAGGAAGGGCCTTCACGCCTGATAGGCTCGCGAGTGGGATTGACGGAACCGCCGGGGTTTGCACGCTTGGCCGTTGAGGTTGGAGAGGACGCGTTGCGTATGCGTCCATCGACCGGCGCGAGGGACAGGTGACCAGGCTGGCGAAGTGGATGGGGTCTCCGGGCCGGGTTGTGGTCCCCGCGCTTGCCTTGGCTGCTGTCCTCGCCCTTGGCGCGGGCGACGCGTGGGCCGCCAAGATCGACCAGGCCGAGGACGCCGCCGCCATGTTCGACGACGCGACGGCGCTGCGCCTGTTCCAGGAAGTGCTGGACGAATCCCCCAACGATCCGCGCCTGCGCGCCGCCGCCTATCTGGGGCGGGGGGAGATACACGTCTCCAACCGCGACACCGATCTCGCCATCGCCGACTTCAGCGCGGCCCTCGCCCTGCCGCAGGATCCGGCCCAGCGGGCCGTCGCCCTGGTCGCCCGCGCCGAGGCCTATGGCCGCAAGGGCCAGGCGGGCTTGGCCCAGGCCCTGGCCGACTACAACGAGAGCCTCGCCATCGCGCCCGGCCAGACGGGCGTCCTCACCGCGCGCGGTGGCCTGCGCCAGCGGATGGGGGACAAGGACGGCGCCCTGGTCGACTACGACGCCGAGTTGAAGCTGCGCCCGAGATTCTACCGCGCCCTGGTGGGCAAGGCCCAGATCCTGGGTACGGAGCTGCCCCCCAATCCCGAGGACGGCCGTCGTTCGCCTCTGAACGAGCCGCCGCCCGCCGCCGAGACCGGTCGCCGCTGATGCATCCTTCGCAAACGATCCTCCTGCTGCTCGCGGGAGCGGCCTCCGCGAGCCTGACTGCGACGCAGGCCCAGGCAGAGGTCCACCGGCTGCACCGCGACCATGTGCTGGGGACTTCGCTGGACCTGACCGCCGTGGGCGGGAGCGCCGAGGCCGCCGGGGCGGCCCTGACGGCGGCCCTGGCCGAGATCGGGCGGCTCGACGCCCTCCTGAGCGGCTGGCGCGAGGACAGCGAGCTGGCGGCCCTGAACCGCGGCGGGGTGGTGGAGGCTTCTCCCGAGCTCTATGCGGTGGTGGAGGCGGCCGAAGACTGGCGCCTCCGCAGCGGCGGCGCCTTCGACCCCCGTCTGGGCGGGGTCGAGGCCCTGTGGCGCGCCGCCGCCGACAGGCAGGCGCATCCCGACGACGGGGCCCTGTCCCTGGCCGCCGCCGCCGCCCGGGCAGGGCGGATCGTCCTCGATCCCGCCACGCGCCGGATCGAGCGGGGCGAGGGCGTGACCCTGGGTCTGGATGGCGTCGCCAAGGGCTATGTGATCGACCGGGCCCGGGCCGCCGCGCGGGTGGCGGCGCCGACGCTCCGTGGACTGATGATCGACATTGGCGGCGACCTCGCCGTCTGGGGCGACGGGCCCTCGGGCGCCTGGAAGATCGCCGCCGCCGACCCTCGGCGGCCCGAGGACAACGGCACGCCCGCCGCGGCGCTGCACCTGACCGGTGGCGCTGTCGCCACGAGCGGGCGGGGCGCGCGGGACCTGTCCGTCGAGGGGCGCCGCATCGGTCTGCGCTTCTCGCCCGAGACCGGCCATCCGGCCGAGGGCGTATCCTCCGCCACCGTCTTCGCACCCTGCGCCCTGGACGCCGACGCCCTGGCCACGGCCCTGTCGGTGATGGAGCCGCGCGCGGCGATGCAGCTGGTGGAACGCACCCCCGGCGCGGAGGCCCTGGTGCTGGCCGCCGACGGCCGCCGTCACCTCTCCTCCGGCTGGAACAGCGTCGCGGCCGACCCGCCGGCCCGGGTGATCCGCACGGGCGCCCCCGCCTCGGACCGGGGCCCGGCCTGGCCGAGCGGTTTCGTGGTCGCCATCGATTACGAACTGCCCAAGCCCGAGGGCCGGCGAATCTACAGCCCCTATCTCTCCATCTGGATCACCGACGCCAGCAACCGCCTGGTGCGCCAGCTCCTGCTGCAGGGGGACGACTTCAACTACATCGACCAGAACTACATCTGGTGGCGCCGGTTCGGGCGCGGCATCCCCGAGATCGTCGACGCCGTCTCCAGGCCCACCCGCCCGGCCGGGCGCTACACCCAGGTATGGGACGGCAAGGACCAGAACGGCGTGGCCGTCGGCCAGGGCCGCTTCACGATCCACATCGAGGCCATCCGCGAGCACGGGCTGCACACCTACCAGTCGATCCCCCTCGATCTGGGCGTCCAGCCGGCCGAGGGGCAGGCCGCGGGCGGGGAAGAGCTGAGCGTTTCGCGGGCCCGCTACGGGCGGCGCTCGTGAGCGCCGGGGACATCTTCCGCTGGTGCCGGTGGCTGCACGGCTACCTCTCGGCCTTCGCCTTTCTGTCGCTGATGCTGTTCTCGGTCTCTGGCCTGGTGCTGAACCACCCCGAATGGCTCCGGGCCGGCCGCACCCGCGAGCACTCCACCCAGATTACCCTGTCGGCGGAGGCCCTGGCCGCCGCCCAGCGCACCGCCGATCCGGGACGGGCCCTCGCCAAGGCGGTCGAGGCCGCCGCGCCCATCGTCGGCGGCTTCAAGGATTCCCAGATCGAGGGGGGCGAGGCCCTGCTGCGGTGGGACGGAGCCAAGGGGTTCTCGGACGCCGCCGTGGACCTGACCACGGGCAAGGCGGATGTGAAGATGCTGCCCGCCTCGACCCTCGGCCTGCTCAACGAACTGCACCGGGGCCGCCGGGCCGGGACCGCCTGGAAGGCCTTCATCGACATCTCGGCGGTGCTGTTCCTGGTCCTGTCCGTGATCGGCTACGTGCTGTTCTTCAGCATGCGATTCCGACTCCGTTCCAGCCTGGTGGTGACCGGGGTGAGCCTGGCCCTGATGGTCGGCCTGATCTGGTTCCTGACCACCTGAGGTCGCGCGCACCCGATCCGTTCATCTGAGGGTCATCCAACGGACCTTAGACCACCGCTCTGTTGAACGGAGGCCGGCAGGTCAGTCCCATGCGTACCTACAGCTTCGATTTCCTCGCCGCCGACGGCGCGATCTACGCCTGCGATGTGGCGAACTGCGACGGCGATGCGGACGCGGCCGGCAAGGCCCGCCTGCTGCTGCACAATCACGTGGATGCGGTGGGCGTCGATGTCTGGCTGGACGGAATCCGGGTCGCCCGGATCGAGCGGGCCTACCCGCCCACGGCGCGGAGCGGGGACTGCCGCGGAGGGGCCAGCGCCTAGAGCCTCGTAGGGCCGGATGGAATCATCTGACCCGTGTAAAAAGGCGCTAATTCAAACATTTAGAGCGCGTTCGAGCGGCGAAACCGCTCACACTTCGCCCAACGCGCTCTAGTAGGTCACGACACTCCGGATGCTCTCGCCCTGGTGCATCAGGCTGAAGGCGTGGTTGATCTGATCCAGCGGCATGGTGTGGGTGATCAGGCTGTCGATGTCGATCTTCCCCTCCATGTACCAGTCGACGATCTTCGGGACGTCCGTGCGGCCGCGAGCGCCGCCGAAGGCCGAGCCTTTCCACACACGGCCGGTGACCAGCTGGAAGGGGCGGGTGGCGATCTCGGTCCCCGCCGGGGCCACGCCGATGATGATGCTCTCGCCCCAGCCGCGGTGGCAGCACTCCAGGGCCTGACGCATGGTCGTGGTCGAGCCGATGCACTCGAAGGAGAAGTCGGCCCCGCCGCCGGTCAGGTCGACGATGGCCTCGACCACCCTTTCCCGCCCGACCTCGTCCGGATTGACGAAGTGGGTCATGCCGAACTTTCGGCCCATCTCGGCCTTGGCCGGGTTGAGGTCCACGCCGACGATCTTGTCGGCGCCGGCCATGCGCGCGCCCTGGATGACGTTGAGGCCGATGCCGCCGAGGCCGAACACCACGACGTTGGCGCCGGCCCACACCTTGGCGGTCCAGATCACCGCGCCGATGCCGGTGGTCACCCCGCAGCCGATGTAGCAGATCTTGTCGAAGGGGGCGTCGGAGCGGACCTTGGCCACGGCGATCTCGGGCAGGACCGTGTGGTTGGCGAAGGTCGAGCAGCCCATGTAGTGGGCGATCGGCTCCCCGTTCAGCGAGAAGCGCGAGGACCCGTCGGGCATCAGCCCCTTACCCTGGGTGGAGCGGATCGCGGTGCAGAGGTTGGTCCGCCGCGACAGGCACGACTTACATTGCCGGCATTCGGGCGTGTAGAGCGGGATCACGTGGTCGCCGGGCTTCACGCTGGTCACGCCCGCGCCCACCTCCAGCACCACGCCTGCGCCCTCGTGGCCGAGGATGGAGGGAAAAACGGCTTCCGAATCCAGACCCTCCAGGGTGTAGGCGTCGGTGTGGCAGACCCCGGTGGCCTTGATCTCCACCAGCACCTCGCCGGCGCGGGGGCCGTCCAGATCAACGGTCTCGATGGTCAGGGGCTCGCCGGCCTTCCAGGCCACGGCGGCGCGCGTTTGCATGAAGACCTCCCGTTATTCCGCAACGGGTGTCTTAGCTTCGCGGAGTGGGGCGCGCCACCTCCGGCCGCGCCGAGCGGGGGAACCATTCCTTTTCCGGCGCGGTTCTGCGCACCGCAGGTCCAGAGGAATTCCCGTGGCGGTTGTTCAGCTTGTGGTCGAGTGGCGGACCAATGAGTGGGTCCTGTTGAAGGACGCGGTCCAATACGCGGAGAGCCCTTCGAAGGCGCACATCCTCGAGGTCGCGGCCGCGCTCTCGAAACAGGCCGGCTTGGAAGGGTACGACTGCGAGATGCTGGTGCGCGACCGTGACGGCGAGTGGCGCGACGAGCCCTGTCCCGACGAAACCTCCGCCGCGACCTGACTTCCGGATCAGTTGGTGAGGCGCGAGCCGTTGGTCTTGTTGCCGACCTGGTAGTCCGGCACGGGCACGTCGGTCCCGCCGTAGTTGGCGTTGATGACGAGCAGTGGGGAGTGGATCAGCTTCAGCTTCTTCGCCGCCAGGATGGTCCAGGGAGAGGAATTCCCCGCCGTCTCGCTGCCGTCGATCGCCAGGGTCACGGTGGGCGAATAGATGGTGCCGGTGATGTTGGAGATCGGGTCGCTGTTGAGATTGAAATCGCTCGTGTAGTTGTCGTTGACGATCAGCACGAAGCCGGCCAGCGGCCCGCTCTTGCGCCCGTTCAGGCTGACGTTGGCGCCGTCGTGGGTGTCGAGCTGGGCGTATCTGTTGAAGATCAGGACGACCCCGCCGTTGCCGAGCAGGTTGGCGTGGTTCTTCAGCTCCACGTCGCCGCAGAAGTAGTGGGCGCCGGGGGCGAGCGTCAGCGTCGCGCCGTTGGTTACCCGGTAGTCGAAGGGATGGATCCCCGGCTGCAGGGTCCAGTTCCACCAGATGTCGACATCCGCGAGTCCCCCGTATGAGGGGCAGGTCTCGGGGAAGTTCGGCTGCTCGGCGTCGATGTCCAGTCCCGCGAACGGATTGGCCACGGTCTTGGCGCCGGTGCTGGCGGCCGGATTGATCGGGCCCGACGCCGAGTTGACCGCCTCGACGAGCTGCCCCTGCAGCTGGGCGGAGGTGTTGACCTGGATGTTCTGGTTGGAGTGCACCAGGCACTGCGGCGCCTGCATCCTGGAACTGTCGTAGAGCAGGATGTCGTCGCTGGACGAGGAGCCGATCACGAGGACGCAGAGGGGGCTGACCCCTTCGCCGACGGCAGTGGCTTCGGCGTGGGTGTGGAAGCCGCCCGGGGGCAACAGGTTCATGAAGAAGGACATGCGGGCGGTGTCCACCGCCACCTTCATGGTCTGGGTGTCGACCGCGGTGGCGGTGACGGTCACGGTGGAGCGGGCTGACATGTCGGTGAGCTGGGCCAGGGCGAAGGCCTTGGTGCGGTCGGCGGCGCCCGCCTGGGTGACGCTGAGTTGCTGGGCGCCGAACAGGGCCGCGGCGTCGGCGGCGTCCTGGGTTTGGGCCTTGTCGCTGATGACCTGCTGCAGCTCCACCGCGCCGAGACCGATCAATAGGATCGGCGGCAGGGCCAGGGCCGTGAGGGTGGCGACGCCTCCACGGGTGGCGGCGCGGAATCGGCGCAAGGCCCCCGCCAGCCAAGGGCGCAGGCGGGGCGCAACGGTCATGCCGCCTCGACGGACCTCGCGCCCCCCGACGAATTGGGGGCGGGCGAGACGGAGGCGCTGAGCAGGGCGGCGTAGCGGGCGGCGGCGGCGCGCAGCTGTGGTTCGCCCTGCATGGCGAGGGTGAGCAGCTCGGAGCCCTCCTGGACCAGGCGGTGCAGCGACTGCATCGCCCGCTCGTGTTCGGCGTGCTCGCGGGCCTCGGCCTCGGCGAGGAAGCCTTCGGTGCGGCTGCCCCGGTGAACGTAGCGAATCTGGTAGGTCAGGAGGCGCCAGTTGATCGGCTTGACCAGGAACGAGGTGGCCCCGGCCTGGTAGGCGCGGTCGATGGCGCCCACGTCCTCGCGGCCCGTGACCACGACGATCGGCATGTGCTTGAAGCGTTCATCGGCGCGCAGGCGCGCCAGGACATCGAAGCCGTCCATGCGCGGCATCTCGAGGTCGAGCAGCATGATGTCGTAGGACTGGCGCTCGAGAGCCTCCAGCGCCTCGATCCCGTCCCCCGCGGTGGCCACGTCGCCGTGGTCGGTCGCAAGGTGCACGGAAGCGAACTCCCGCATGATGGGATCGTCGTCGACATAGATGATCCGGACGGCGTCTTCGAGAACGTAGAAGAAACCTCCCGGCGCTTGCGGATCTGTCTGCATTAATCGAGCGCCCGCTGCACGTCTGGTCCCCGTTTTAAGGCGTAAGTCATTAATCCAGGGTAACCCGGAGGCAGAAAGTCCGCGGGGGCGTGGTGACGAAGTCTCAAGACCGCAAGATCAAACGGCCCAGCTTGCCAAGAAAGCGCAGCGTGCGCGGCAAGCTGGCGCTGCTGGTCGTGGTCTCCGTGGGCTTGGCCGTGGCCCTCGTCGCGGGCGTCTCCGCCTGGCGCGAGGGCGCGCGCGCGGCCTCGCAGGACACCGCCCGCCTGACCGCCGCAGCCACCATCCTGGCGTCCAGTTCCGCCGAGGCCGCCGCCGCCGGCGACCGGGCCCGCGCCTTCCAGTCCATCCGCTCGATCTCCCAGATGCCGGGGGTCACCTACGCCCGCATCCAGTTCCCGGACGGCCGCCTGCTGGTCGAGACCGGCCGGGGCGCGCGCCTGACCCGCGACATCAGCGCGGGCGCGGGCGAGAACGGCAAGCCGGGGCTCGTGGCCCTGCTCACCAGCCGCACCCAGAGGATCACGGCCCCGATCGTCTCGAACGGCCGGGAAGTCGGCACGGTGGTGATGCTGGGCCAGACCGAGGGGGTCGCCGACCGGTTCAAGGCCAGCCTCGGGACCAGCCTGATCGCGGCGCTGGCCGCCATCCTCCTCGGCCTCGCCGTGGCCTGGCGGCTGCAGCGCGGCATCACCATGCCGATCCTGGCGCTCACCAAGTCCATGGGCGAGGTGCAGCGCGACCACGACTACGGCCGCACCGTGGAGATCACCGCCGACGACGAGGTCGGCGAGCTGGTCCGCGGCTTCAACGGCATGCTGGCGCAGATCCGCGACCGGGACGCCAAGATCACCGAACATGTGGAGGGCCTGGAGCACCAGGTCGCCGCCCGCACCGCCGACTACCGCCAGGCCGCCGACGAAGCCGAATCCGCCAACCGCGCCAAGTCGGACTTCCTGGCCACCATGAGCCACGAAATCCGCACGCCGATGAACGGCATTATGGTCATGGCCGAGATGCTGGCCGCCGGCGAGATGCCCCCCCGCCAGCGCCGCTTCGCCGAGGTCATCGCCAAGTCCGGCTCAAGCCTCCTGGCCATCATCAACGACATCCTCGACTTCTCGAAGATCGAGGCCGGCAAGATGGAGCTGGAAGAGGTCCCGGTGGACCTCTCCGACATCGTCGAGGATGTCTCCTCCCTGTTCTGGGAGCGCGCCTCCTCCAAGGGCCTGGACCTCGCCGCCTATATCGATCCGGCGACCCCCAAGGTGGTGGCCGCCGACCCGGTGCGCCTGCGCCAGGTGGTGTCCAACCTGGTCAACAACGCCATCAAGTTCACGGAAGTTGGCGGGGTGATGATCGAGGTCGAGCCGGACGGGGCGGATTCGGTCCGCATCGCCGTCCACGACACCGGCATCGGCATCCCCAAGGACAAGATCGGCGACGTCTTCGGCGCCTTCAGCCAGGCCGACCAGTCCACCACCCGCAAGTTCGGCGGAACGGGGCTGGGGCTCTCGATCTGCAAGAAGCTGGTGGACGCCATGGGCGGCCGCTTCGCCGTCACCAGCGACGTCGGCCGCGGCTCGACCTTCGCCTTCCATCTGCCGGTCAGGGTGATCACGGGCGCCGAACCCTGGCCCGACCCGGCCGAGGCCGTCGGCGGCGGCAAGCCGGTAGCCGTCATCGCGCACGCGGGCCTCTCCACCCGGCGCGCCCTCGGGCGATACCTCGCCCGCGCCGGTTTCACCGTCGCCACGCCTGAGGACAAGGACGCGATCCCGTCCCTGGCCATCGCCTCGGCCTCCGAACTCAAGACCCTGGGCGCCGTCGCCGGGCCGATCGTCTGCCTGGGAGACTTCGGCGACGCCGTGCCCCAGCAGCTGCAGCGCGCGGGCAAGGTGCAGGCGGTGTTGATCCAGCCCTTCCGCGGCCGCGACCTGCACGGCCTCCTGACCCAGCTCTCCGCCGGGGAAGAACTGCACGAGGTCGATTCCCGCGCCTCCGACGCCGCCATCTCCGAGGCCCTGCCGCAGTTCGCCGGCGCCCGCGTGCTGGTGGCCGACGACAGCGCGGTCAACCGCGAGGTGGCGCTGGAAGCCCTGGCGCGTCTCGGCGTCGAGCCCAAGCTGGTCAACGATGGCCGCGAGGCGGTCGAGGCCGTCATGGCCGAAACGTTCGAGCTCGTTTTGATGGACGGCTCCATGCCGGACATGGACGGCTACGAGGCGACCCGTGAAATCCGCCGTCTTGAGGGCGAGAAGGGCGGTCATCGCACCCCCATCGTCGCCCTGACCGCCCACGTGGTCGGCTCCGCCGCCGAGGCCTGGAGCGAGGCCGGCATGGACGGGGTGCTGCACAAGCCCTTCACCCTGGCCTCCCTGGCCAAGACCGTCGGCCAGTACCTGACCCAGACCGAAGCGGTCGCCACCGTCGTCACCGCTCCCGTCGTCGCCCAGCCCGCGCCCGTCGCGCCCCTGTCGGCCGTCACCATGCCGATGGACTCCGAGCTGATCGATCCGGAGATCGCCGAGCAGCTCATGGCCATGGCCGGCGCGGGCAAGTCCGACTTCGTGGCCAAGGTCCAGGGCCTCTACCGCGACAACGCCCCGGGCTGCATCGGCCAGGTGCGCGACGCCCTGAAGTCCGGCGACGAGTCCGGCGCCGCCAAGGGCGCCCACGCGCTCAAGTCCATGAGCTTCAACATCGGCGCCCGCGAGGTCTCGCGCCTCGCCGCCGAGATGGAGAACTCAGCCCGCGAAGGTCGCATGCCGACCGAGGGCGAGGTCGCCGCCCTCGAGGACGTGCTGAAGCGCACCCTGGCGGTGCTGTCCGGCGAGGCGGCTCCCTCGGTCGCCCCGGCCGTGCCGGACAACGCCCCGGCGCCGACCATGGATTCGGAGACCCGCTCGCTCCTCTATGACCTGCAGCGGGCGATCGAGCGGGACGAGCTCAGCCTGGTCTACCAGCCGCAGTACGACCGCGACGGGGTGGCGATCCTCGGCGTCGAGACCCTGGTGCGCTGGACCCACCCGGTTCGCGGGCCCGTCCGCCCCGACCTCTTCATCCCGCTGGCCGAGGCCCACGGCCTGATCGCGCCTGTGACGACGTGGGTGTTCGACAAGCTGATGACCGAGACCAAGGACCTGACCATCCAGGTCGGGTTCAACGCCTCGGCCCTGGAGTTCGCCGAACCGGGCTTTGTCGGCCGCATCGACCGGCTGATCCGCCAGCACGGCTACGACCACCGCCGGCTGGAGATCGAGATCACCGAGACCGCCATCCTCTCCGCCGAGGAGCAGGTGCGCGAGAACATGCAGCAGCTGCAGAAGCTGGGGCTGAAGGTGGCGCTGGACGACTTCGGCGCCGGCTACTCCAGCCTGCGGCACCTGCGCCGCTTCCCCTTCGACAAGCTGAAGATCGACCGCGAGTTCATCACCGACTGCACCGGCGACGTCCAGTCCGCCACGGTGGTCCACGCCGTCGTCTCCATCGGCCGGGCGCTCGGCATGAAGGTGGTGGCCGAAGGGGTCGAGACCGAGCTGCAGCGCAAGTTCCTCAAGGTCGCGGGGGTGCACGCCCTGCAGGGCTTCCTGTTCGGCAAGCCGCTCCCGATCGACGCCCTGGAGCTCCTCCTCACCGCCAATCCGGAAGAGCGGTTCGCGGTGGGCTGAGCACCAAGTCGCTCCCCCTCTTGGGGAGCTGTCAGGCCGAACGGCCTGACTGTGGGGGCTGAAGGGCTCCAACTTTTCCGCAGCGCCCGTGAGCCCCCATCGTCCCGAGGCAAGCTCGGGACACTTCCCCCAGAGGGCGAAGGACTAGAAGCTAGTCAGTTCAGCTTGCCCTTCGGGGTGGGCGTGGCCGCGGGCGGCAGGGGCGCGACCTGGATGCCGTCTTCGACCAGGGCCTTGACCTCGCGGGGGCTGGCCTCGCCGTAGATGCCGCGGTCCTCGGAGCGGCCCTCGTGGATGGCGCGGGCCTCGGCGGCGAAGGTGTCGCCGACATAGTCGAAGTCCTCCTCCACCTTTTTCCGTATCCGGCCCATGGCCTCCATCACCATGGCCTGGCGGTCGGCGGGGACGGGCTCGGCGGAGGGGCCCTTCTTCTTCGTGCCGGAGACGGCGGGGGCCATCATCTGCTTGCGTATCTGCTTGGACAGGCAGATCGGGCATTCGATCAGCCCGCGCCCGGCCTGGTCGTCGTAGTCGCCGGAGGAGCCGAACCAGGCCTCGAAGCCGTGGTCCTGGTCGCAGAGAAGGGCGTAGCGGATCACGCCGCCGGCTCCGGGGCGGCGTAGTCGCGACCGTTGACCAGGTTGGGGATCGAGGCCCGCGCCTTCATGACCTCGTCGGCAGCGATATCCGCGGCGATCACCTGCGGCTCGTCGTCGTCCGCCCTCGCCAGCACCTGGCCCCAGGGGCCGATTATCATGGAGCGGCCCCAGGTGCCGCGCCCGTCCTCGTGCAAGCCGCCCTGCGCCGCGGCCAGGATGTAGGCGCCGGTCTCGATGGCCCGGGCGCGCAGCAGGGTCTCCCAGTGGGCCTCGCCGGTGGGGCGGGTGAAGGCGGCGGGCACGCTGATGGCCACGGCGCCCGCGCGCGCCAGGGCGGCGAACAGGCCCGGGAAGCGCACGTCGTAGCAGACGGTGAGGCCCAGGGCCCCGATGGGGGAGGGGGCGATCACGGCTCGTTCGCCGGGGGTATAGAGCGAGGACTCCCGGTGGCGCTCGCCGGTGGGCAGGTCGACGTCGAACATGTGGATCTTGTCGTAGGTCGCCACGATGGCGCCGTCAGGGCCGACCAGCACCTCGCGGTTGGCGCATTGGCCGTCGTCGCGGCGCACCAGGGCCGAACCGATCAGGATGGCGACCTTCAGCTCGGCGGCGAGGGCCCGCACCCCCACGACGAAGCTGTCGGCCTCCAGCGGCTGGATCGCCTGCATCAGCCTGGCGCGGTCGCGCTGCAGGAGGTTGGAGCCCTCCGGGGTGACGATCAGGGCCGCGCCGTCCGCCGCCGCCTGCCGGATCAGGGGCTCGGCATGCGCCAGGGCGGCCCCTTGGGTGGCGGGGGTCCGAAGCTGGCAGAGGGCGACGCGGGCCGTGGTCATGTGTCCTGCAGCAGGGGGTCGAGCTTGCCGGCGAATTCGAGGGCCATCATGTCGTCGCAGCCGCCGATGTGCTGATCGCCAATAAAAATCTGCGGGAAGGTCGCCTTGCCGCCGGAGCGTTGCAACATCTCCTTGCGCTTCTCCGGATCGAAGGAGGCGTCGTCGATCTCGGTGTAGGCGACGCCCTTCTTCTGCAACAGGGCCAGGGCCCGGGCGCAGAAACCGCAATAGGGCCGGGTGTAGATCAGGACGGGGGGCATGGGACGCTCGGTGCTCAGTATCGTGGCCGCTTCATATAGAGACCTGCGCCGCCTCCCGCACCCTGGCGACCGCTGCGACATCGACGGCGAGGGCGCCGGCGGCCATCAGGGCCCGGGTGCAGGCCTCGGTGGTGGCCCCGGTGGTGAAGACGTCGTCGACCAGCAGGATGCGCCGGCCCTCCACCTGACGCAGGCGGTTCGGCGGCACGACGAAGGCCCCGCCTACGTTGCGGCGACGCCCCGAGCCCGACTTGCCGCCTTGGGTGCCGGTGTCGCGGCGGCGGACCAGGGCGTCGGCGAGATAGGCCTTGCCCGCGCGGCGGCCGAGCGGGCGGGCGATCTCGGCGGCCTGGTTGTAGCGGCGCATCAGGAGGCGCCGGCGGTGCAGGGGCACGGGGACGATGGCGTCCGCCTCCTCCAGCAGTTCCGGGGCGGCGCGGGCCAGCCAGAGGGCGAAGAGGCCGCCGAGGTCGGGGCGGTCGGCGTGCTTGAGCCGCAGGATCAGGTCGCGCGAGGCGTCGTCGTAGAGGCAGGCGGCGCGGGCGCGGTCGAAGGCGCGGGGTCTGGCCTCGCAGGCAGGGCAGCGCACGCCGGCGCCCAGGTCGTAATCGAAGGGGACGCCGCAGCCGTCGCATACGGGCGCCTCGATGAAGGCGATGCGGCTCCACCCCTGCGCGGACATGCCGGGGCTGACGGGCGCAGGCCCGCCGTCGAAGGCTTCGGGCGGGAGGATCAGGTCGAGGCCGCGCCGGGCGACGCCGCGAAGTCGCCGCGTACGCTCCCCTATTGTCCTGGCCCAGCCGAGAGCCCCATCTAGGGCCTGCATGTCGTCCGCCCCGCCATTGCTGTTCGACCGGCGCCTTCGCCGGCTTCGCCTGGACCGCGCCGCCCCCGGTTTCGCGGGCGCGGACTTCCTGTTTCGCCGTGCGGCCGAGGATGCGGCCGAGCGCCTCTCGGCCATCCTGCGGGAGTTTCCCCTCGCCGTCGATCTCAGCGCGCGGCACGGCGCCTTCGCCCGGGCCCTCGCGACAAGTCCCGCGGCGGCCCGGGTCGGCGCCCTGATCGAGGCCGATCTGTCGGAAAAAATGCTGCAGCTCTCGGGGCGCAGCAATCCGGAAATTGTGCACCGCAATATCGATGCGGCAAACCCGCTGCGGCTGGTGCTGGACGAGGAGCGGCTGCCGTTCGCGGAAGCCAGCCTCGATCTCGTCGTCTCTCTTCTTTCCCTGCATTGGATCAATGACTTGGTCGGCGCCCTGGTGCAGGTTCGCCGGTCTCTGAAGCCCGACGGCCTGTTCGTCGGCGCCTTCCTGGGGGGCGCAACATTGACCGAGCTGCGGCAGTCCCTGATCGCTGCGGAAGCGGAGGTCCGGGGCGGCGCCGGATTGCGCGTTTCGCCCTTCGCGGACGGGATCGATGCTGCGGGATTGCTGCAGCGCGCGGGCTTCGCGATTCCGGTCGCCGACATCGACCGGGTGACGGTCCGCTACGCCAATCCCCTGAAGCTGATGGCCGACCTGCGCGCCATGGGCGAGACCAACGCCCTGGTCGACCGGGCGCGCACACCTCTGACCCGCCCCGTGCTGGCGCGGGCCTTCGAGATCTATGCCGAGCGGTTCGGCCTGCCGGACGGGCGCATCCCCGCCACCTTCGAGATCGTCACGGTCACCGGGTGGGCGCCGCACGAAAGCCAGCAGAAGCCGCTGAAGCCCGGCTCGGCCAAGATGCGCCTCGCCGACGCCCTGGGGACCGTCGAGCATCCCCTGATACCGGAATGAGCCGCTGGCGCTCCGGCCTGGCCTCCGGATCGCGCGCCCTGACGGAGGGCGAGACGGCGCTGGGACGCTCAATTTTCGCCGATCTGGTCGATTTTGACCGTATACGGATCATCAGGCGGAGCTGGGGCGCCCCCGCCATCGTCTTCGGCTCGACGATCACCTTTCCGCCCTCCACCGGCGCGCCCGAGGACTTCGCGGCGGAAGGCCTACAGGAGCGGGCCTGGCTGGTGCACGAGCTGACCCACGTCTGGCAGTTCCAGACCAACGCCCTGGCCACCCTGTGGAGCTGGGCGGGCGTAGTGCTCTCCGGTGGCTACGGCCGCGGCCTGCCCGGCTACCGCTACGCCCTGCCGCTGAAGGAATGGGAGACCTACAACCTCGAACAGCAGGCTTCCCTGGTGGAGCACGCCTATTTGCTGTCGCTGACGGGGAGCTGCGTGCGGGCGCCGGCGGGGCGACGCTCGGCGATTACCGGGCGTGCGTTCCTTTCAGGATCTAACCCCTCTCCTTCCCACGCTCCGCGCGGGCCCCTCCCTCTCCCACGAGGGGAGAGGGGAATTATCAGCGGGTCGGGACCGGGGTCTCGCCGCGGTAGTCGTAGAAGCCGCGGCCGGCCTTCTTGCCGAGCCAGCCGGCCTCCACGTACTTCACCAGGAGGGGGCAGGGCCGGTACTTCGAATCCGCCAGGCCCTCGTGCAGCACGTTCATGATCGACAGAAGCGTGTCGAGGCCGATGAAGTCGCCCAGCTCGAGGGGCCCCATCGGGTGGTTGGCGCCCAGGTGCATGGCCGTATCGATGGCCTCGACCGTGCCGACCCCTTCGTAGAGGGCGTAGATCGCCTCGTTGATCATCGGGGCGAGGATGCGGTTGACGATGAAGGCCGGGTAGTCCTCGGCGTTGGCGGTGGTCTTGCCCAGCGACTGGGCGAACTTGACCGCCCGCTCGTAGGTCGGGGCGTCGGTGGCGATGCCGCGGATGATCTCCACCAGCTTCATGATCGGCACGGGGTTCATGAAGTGCAGGCCGATGAACCGCTCCGGCCGATCGGTGACCGAGGCCAGCCGCGTGATCGAGATGGAGGAGGTGTTGGAGGCCAGGATGGTGTCCGGCCCAAGGTGCGGCACCAGCCCGCGGAAGATCGACTTCTTGACCTCCTCGTTCTCGGTGGCGACCTCGATGACCAGGTCCGCCTTGCCCACCGCTTCGGGGGTCGGGGTGGCCTTGATCCGCTTCAACGCCGCGTCCGCGTCGGCCTGAACCACGAGGCCCTTGCCGACCTGGCGGGTCATGTTCTTGCCGATGGTGGCGATGCAGGCGTCGATGCGCTCGGGCGCGACGTCGTGGAGCAGCACGTCATAGCCGGCGAGGGCGCAGACGTGGGAGATGCCCGCTCCCATCTGGCCGGCGCCGACGATGCCGACGGTCTTGATGTCAGCCATGCGAACCTTCAGTCCCGGAGCCTCGCGGACGCTTCGGCCCGCCTGTCGCAGGACTGTAGCACGACAATTCGCACCGCCGAAAAGCCTTTGCTGCGATGCAACGAAGGGTGGAGAGGCGTGGTCCTGGCGCCGCCAACCCCTCTCCCCGCCGGGGAGAGGGAGGGGCCCGTTCGCGCAGCGAATGGGAAGGTGAGGGGGATAGGGGTGAGACTGTTGTTCGCCAGCCCCCCTCACCCGGAGCGCTAAAGCGCTCTCGACCTCTCCCCACAGGGGAGAGGAGGCCTAGCTACTTCCCCGCCTTCTCCAGCGCGGCCATCAGTTCCGGTACGGCGGTCTTGTAGTCGGCGACCAGGCCGTAGTCGGCGATCTGGAAGATCGGGGCGTCGGCGTCCTTGTTGATGGCGACGATGACCTTGGAGTCCTTCATCCCCGCCAGGTGCTGGATGGCGCCCGAGATGCCGATGGCGATGTAGAGGTCCGGGGCCACCACCTTGCCGGTCTGGCCGACCTGGTAGTCGTTGGGGGCGTAGCCGGCGTCCACCGCCGCGCGGGAGGCGCCCACCGCCGCGCCGAGCTTGTCGGCCAGGGGCTCGATCACCGCCTGGAACTCCTCGGCCGAGCCGAGGGCCCGCCCGCCGGAGACCACGATCTTGGCCGCGCCCAGCTCCGGCCGGTCCGAGGCCGTGACCTCCTCGCCGACGAAGCGCGAATGGGCCGGGGCCGCCGCCGCGGCGACGGTCTCGACCGGGGCGCCGCCGCCGCCCGCCGCCGGCTTGAAGGCGGTGGGGCGCACGGTGATGACCTTCTTGGGGTCGGCAGACTGCACGGTCTCCAGCGCATTGCCGGCGTAGATCGGGCGCACGAAGGTGGAGGCGTCCACCACCTCGATCACGTCGGAGATCTGGGCCGTGTCGAGTTTGGCGGCGATGCGCGGGCTGAAGTTCTTCCCCGCCGAGGTGGCGGGCGTCAGGACGGCGTCATAGCCGCTCATCAGCGGAACCACGGTGTCGGCGATGGCCTCGGCGAGGCCCTGGCCCAGGGCCGGGCTCTCGGCCAGCAGGACCTTGCGCACGCCCGCGATCTTGGCGGCGGCGTCGGCCGCGCCCTTGGCAGCCGCCCCGGCGACCAGGATGTCGACGTCGGCGGACAGCTTGGCGGCGGCGGCCACGACCTTGGCGGTGTCCTCGCGGACGGACTTGTTGTCGTGGTCGGCGATGACGAGAACGGCCATCAGAGCACCCCCGCTTCGGACTTCAGTTTCGCCACCAGTTCCTCGGCGCTGGCGACCTTTACGCCTCCGGCGCGCTTGGCCGGCTCGACCACCTTCAGCACCTTCAGACGCGGCGCGACATCGACGCCGAAGTCGGCGGCGGCCTTGGTGTCGAGGGGCTTCTTCTTGGCCTTCATGATGTTGGGCAGGCTGGCGTAGCGCGGCTCATTGAGGCGCAGATCCACCGTGATCACGGCGGGCAGGTCGACCTCGATGGTCTGCAGGCCGCCGTCCACCTCGCGGGTCACCTTGGCCTTGCCCCCGGCGATCTCGACCTTGGAGGCGAAGGTGGCCTGGGGCCAGTCCAGCAGGGCCGCCAGCATCTGGCCGACGGCGTTGTTGTCTCCGTCGATGGCCTGTTTGCCCATGATCACGAGCTCGGGCTTCTCCTCCTCGACCACGGCCTTCAGCAGCTTGGCGACGGCCAACGGCTCGAGGTCCTGGTCGGTGGTGATAAGCAGGCCCCGGTCCGCGCCGATGGCCATGGCGGTGCGCAGGGTGTCCTGGGCCTGGGGAACACCGATGGTGACGGCCACGATCTCGGTGACGACGCCCTTTTCCTTCAGGCGCTGGGCCTCCTCGACGGCGATCTCGTCGAAGGGGTTCATGGACATCTTGACGTTGGCGAGGTCCACGCCCGACTGGTCGGCCTTCACCCGGACCTTCACATTGTAGTCGATCACGCGTTTGACCGGGACCAGGACCTTCATCGCAGAGCCTTGTTCGGGATGGCTGAATGGGGCCCGTGTCAAACGCGAGCCGAGGGGCCGCGTCAAGGGCGAGGCTTGCGCGGCCGCCGCGCGGGTTTCATAGGAAAGGCCATGAGAAGCGTCATCTTTCGCACCAAGATTCTCTTCCTGATCCTGTTCGCCGTCGGGGCGACGGCGTCCTGGGGCTATCAGATCATCTGGGTCTGGCCGGCCAAGCGCTGCGAGGAGCATCGCGGCTGGTGGGATGTGGAGCACCGGATCTGCGCCACCCCGGTGGACATCTCCATGTTCACCCGCCGGGCCCACCCGAAGAAGCCCATCCCGGAGCTCCCCAACAACGGCAGCGCGCCCGCCACGGCTCCCGCTCCAGCAAAGCCCTAGGGTTGGACAACCCGGCCCAACAGTTCGACGTGATCGTGGCCGGGGCCGGCATGACCGGGGCGACCCTGGCGCTCGCCCTGGCCCGCGCCGGGCTGAAGGTCGCCGCGGTGGACGCCATGCCGCTGGAGAGCCGGGTCGACCCGGTGTTCGACGGGCGGGCCTCGGCCGTCTCCTATTCCGCCTTCCGCCAGTGGCGGACCCTTGGGCTCGGCGAGGTCCTGGAGCCGGTGGCCCAGCCTATGAACGCCATCCTGGTCACCGACGGGCCCTCCCCCGGCGCCGGGGCGGGCGCGCCGGTCCCGGTGTTCCTGCGCTTCGACGCGGCCGAGATCGCCGACCGCAACGACGGCGAGCCTCTGGGATGGATGGTGGAGAACCGGCACATCAAGGCCGCCCTCTCGGCCGCCCTGGTCGAGGCGGGGGTGGCGGTGTTCGCCCCCGTGCGGGTGGAGGCGGTGGAGACCGATCCGCGCGGCGCCCGCTTCCGGCTGGCGGACGGACGGATGCTGGCCGCGCCGCTCGCCGTGGGGGCGGAGGGACGCCGGTCCACCGTGCGTGAGGCGGCTGGGATCGGGACCTTCGGCTGGGACTACAAGCAGGGTGGCGTGGTCGCCACAGTCGCCCTGGAGCGCCCGCACGAAGGGGTGGCCCACGAATATTTCATGCCCAACGGGCCCCTCGCGATCCTGCCCCTCACGGAAAATCGGGCGAGCCTGGTCTGGACCGAGAAGCTGGACCTCGCACGCGCCCTGGCGACAGGGTCGGAAGAGGCCTTCGAGGCGCACCTGGCGCGCCGGTTCGGCGCCTTCCTGGGCGCCCCGAAACTGGTGGGCGCACGGGGCATGTTCCCCCTCAGCCTGCAAATCGCCGACCGGATGATCGGCGAGCGGGTCGCCCTGATCGGCGACGCGGCCCACGGCATCCACCCGGTGGCGGGCCAGGGGTTGAACCTTGGCCTCAAGGATGCGGCGGCGCTCGCCGAAGTGATCGTCGACGCCCGCCGGCTCGGGGAGGACTGGGGCTCGGTGGCCGTGCTGGAGCGCTACGCCCGCTGGCGGCGGTTCGATTCCATCACCCTGGCGGCGGCGGCGGACGTCTTCGTCCGCGTTTTCTCCACCGATAATCCGCTGGTGCGCACCGTGCGCGGCGCGGGGCTCGCCCTCGTCAACCGCATAGCCCCCGCCCGCCGCTTCTTCGCCCGCGAGGCGGGCGGGGCCGTCGGCGAAGCGCCGAGGCTGCTGCGGGGCGAGGCGCTCTAGGGCCGGGCCGTCGTCTGGGTCGGTGCGGCGGCGCTGAGGGTGTTGAACACCGGCCCGCCCTTGTAGGTGAAATAGACCCGCTTCTGGCGGTTCGAGATCATCACGCGATGGGCGCGGAAGAAGTCCGCGCCAAGAGTCATGGAAGTCGTGTTGCCCTGCCGCGTGGCCGTCCTCTGACCTGTCTGTATCTCGCGGGCGTTGCTGTAGAGGTCGGCGATGCGGATCTTCGCGTTCTTGATGGCCTCGTCGCCAACCGCGAAGCTGTCGAAGGTCGCCACCCACTGGTCGAGTTTCTTGCCGCCGCCCTCGATCGTGCCGTCCGCTTTCACACCGTTGTCGGTGGTCTTCACCTTCGCGCGCGCAGCCGCGTCGACGGTGACGATCGAGACGGGAGAGCCGGTGTCCAGGTCGGCGATCATGTCGCGACCGTTGAGCTTGACGCTGATGAGGTAGCGACGGTCGATGACGCCGGAGGTGCCCTGCATGGGCGCGACCGAATAGGCGCCGTCCCAGTAGACGAGCTCGTCGCCCTTGCAGTCCGACTGGAAGAAGCGGACCACGCCCGCCCCCAGGTCGAACTCGACGTCATAGGGCCAGAAGGTCGTGGCCCCGATAAGCCCCGCGAGGTCGGGCTCTCCCGTGGGTCCGCCCTGGCGCGGGACGAGCATGTCGACGTTGGGGATCGCCACGTGGTCGAGCTGCAGCTCGCGCACCTTGACGACATTGACATCGACGATCCCTCCGGCGCCGAACATGCGCAGGCCCGGCACGGGCACGCCCTTCAGCCCCATCTTCTCGGCGGCGGATAGGATCAGGATGTTGTCGAAGGCGCCGGTGTCGAGCAGCATCTTGACCGGCTGGCCCTCGATCCTGCTGTCGACGACCGGCAGGCCGTCCCCGTCTAGAGTCACGTGGATCTCGCCCATCGTCTGCATCTTGCAGGCGGGGGCGGCCGCGCCGGCGAGGGCCGGTCCTGTGCACAGCGTCGCCGTGAGGGCGGCGCCCGCCGCCAATGTCATCCTCATCATGGCCCGCCCCCCGACGATCTCTTTGAAAGACACTCTACCTGTGCGGGAGCGGAGCGCTAGGCCGCCCGCCTCGCCGCCCGGACCATTCCCCAGGCGAAGACCGCCGCCCCGGCCCAGATGAAGCCGAAGGAGGCGATACGCATGGGGGTCAGGGGCTCGCCGGCCGCAACGCCGATGGCGAACTGCACCGTGGGGGCGAAGAACTGCATGAAGCCGATCAGGGTGAGCGACAGCCGCCGCGCCGCGAAGGCGAAGGCCGCCAGGGGGAAGACCGTGATCGGCCCGCAGGCCAGCAGCAGCCAGGTCGCCTCGGAAGTTTTGCCGAAGACCCCGCCGCCGCTGTGGGCCAGCCAGATCGCATAGGCCGCCGCCGGGACGGCCAGCAGGGCGGTCTCGACCAGCAGGCCCGTCTGGGCGTCCACGCTAACGCGCTTCCTGACGATCCCGTAGCCGCAGAAGGCCCCGCCCATGGCGAGCGACGCCCAGGGCCATTCGCCCAGCGCCACCGCCTGGAACACCACGCCCACCACCGCCAGGACGATCGCCCCTATGCCGATGCGGTCCAGCCGCTCGCCGAACAGGGCCGCCCCCGCCGCCATGCTCATCAAGGGGTTGATGTAGTAGGCCAGGGCCGCCGACAGGGTGTGGTGGTTCTGGACCGCCCAGACGTAGAGGATCCAGTTGGTCGCCACCAGCGCCGCTGAAAACACCAGCCACATCAGGGTCTTCGGGTCGGTCAGCACCGCCCTTACGGAGCCAAACGCGCCGGTGACGGCGACCAGGGCGAGGGCGCAGGGCAGGGACCAGATCGAGCGCTCGGCCACGACCTCCCACGAGCTGGCGCCGGCGCGGGCGCAGGCCTGGAACAACAGGGGCATCAGCCCCCAGATCAGGTAGCAGAACCCGCCCGCCGCCAGGGCGGGCCTATCCAGTGCAGGTCTCATCTCAAGGCCCCCGGTGGGGTGGCCGGCCCTGTTCGGTGGGCCGGCCTGTTGCTTGTCCGCGCCCTCCTCTCGAAGGGCGGGACCGGCGGTCGGGCCTTAAGGAGGGCTTTTGCTAGGCGTGCGCGCGTTCGATCAGGCCGCGCTCGTGGAGGAGCTGGGCGATCTGCACGGCGTTGAGGGCGGCGCCTTTTCGCAGATTGTCCGAAACCACCCACAGGTTCAGGCCGTATTTCACGGTCCGGTCGTTGCGGATGCGCGAGACATAGACCGCGAACTCGCCCTGGGCTTCCTTTGGCGTGATGTAGCCGGTGGGCTCGTGCTTATCGATCACCAGCACGCCGGGGGCGTTGCGCAGGACCTCGCGCGCCTCGTCCTCGTCGAGCGGGTTCTCGAACTCGATGTTCACCGCCTCGGAGTGGCCGACGAACACCGGCACCCGCACGCAGGTGACGGTCAGGGCGATCGACGGATCGATCATCTTCTGCGTCTCCATCCACATCTTGGCTTCCTCGTCGGTGAAGCCGTCGTCGCGGAAGGTCCCGATGAAGGGGATGACGTTGAAGGCGATCTGCTTGGGGAACTTCTTCGGCTCGGACGGGCCGAGCACGAACACCGACTTGGCCTGCTCCCAGAGCTCGTCCATGCCCTCCTTGCCCGCGCCGGAGACCGACTGGTAGGTCGAGACCACCACGCGCTTGATCTTGGCCGCGTCGTGCAGCGGCTTCAGCGCCACCACCAGCTGGATCGTCGAGCAGTTCGGGTTGGCGATGATGTTCTTCTTGCGGAAGCCCACCACCGCGTCCGGGTTCACCTCGGGTACGATCAGGGGCACGTCCGGGTCCATCCGCCAGGCCGACGAGTTGTCGATCACGACGGGGCCGGCCTTGCCGATCTTCTCAGACCATTCCTTGGACACGGCCCCGCCCGCCGACATCAGCACGATGTCGACCTTGGAGAAGTCGAACTGGTCCAGGGCCTCGCACTTGATCAGGCCGTCGCGCCAGGCGACGTCGATGCCGATGGATTTGCGCGAGGCCACGGCATGGATCTCGTCCACGGGGAACTTCAGTTCCTCGAGGATCGTCATCATCTCGCGGCCCACGTTGCCCGTGGCGCCGACGACGGCAACCCGGTAACCCATCGCTACTCTCCTAAAATGAAGCGCGGACGGTTACGCCTTCGCAGCCGCAAAAACAAGCGGGGGCAGCCTGAAGAGCGAAGAGGAATGGGGAAGGGCGCGACGATGCGCACACGGCTGAAGGTCTGCTGCATGGCCTCGGTGGAGGAGGCCAGGCTCGCTGTGGCGGCGGGGGCGGACGCCGTCGGCATGGTCGGCGCGATGCCCTCGGGGCAGGGGCCGATTCCCGACGCGCTCATCGCCGAGATCGCCGCCAGCGTTCCGCCGCCGGTCGACGCCTTCCTCCTGACCTCCGAGCATGCGGCCGCCGCCATCGCGGCCCACGTCCGCGCCACGGGGGTCCCGACGGTGCAGGTGGTCCGCCATATCGCGCCCGAGGAGGCCGCCGAGCTGGCCGGGCTGATCCCCCACGTCAGGCGGGTGCAGGTGATCCACGTCGAGGGACCCGAAGCGGTCGACCTGATCCCGCTCTACGCCCCCTACGTCCACGCCTTCCTGCTGGATTCCGGAAAGCCCGGCGCGGCCGTCGCGGAGTTCGGCGGGACCGGGCGCACCCACGACTGGGCGGTCAGCGCCGCCTTCGTGCGGGCGAGCCCCCGCCCGGTGTTCCTGGCCGGGGGCCTGACGCCGGAAAACGCGGGGGAAGCCATCGCCACGGTGCGCCCCTATGGCCTCGACCTCTGCTCGGGGGTCCGGACCGAAAGGCGACTGGACCCGCTCAAGCTGGAGCGCTTTGTTGCGGCGATGCGGGCGGCCGACGCGCGGCTCAACGGTTCTGACGAGGAGGCGAGGCGATGAGCAAGGCGGGCATCGGACGTCGGGGCGTGCTGGGGGCGGCTGGGCTCCTGTTGGTCAGACCCCTTCGCGCCAGAGCGGCCACCGCCAAGCCGCGGGTGGCGATTGAGACCGGCCGCGGCCGGATCGTGGTGGAACTGGAAGCCGTCAAGGCGCCGGTCACCTCCGCCAATTTCCTGCGCTACGTCGATGGCGGAAAATATGACGGCGGGACCATCTACCGTGCCGCGCGGACGCCGGGGGCTCCGGGGGCGGGTTCGATCCAGGGCGCCCGAGCCGTCAGAGCCCGCGCCTTCCGGCCGGTCGCCCACGAAAGCACCCAGGTCACGGGGCTCAGGCACAAGGCGGGGACCATCTCGATGGGGCGCGCCGCGCCGGGGTCGGCGACGTCCGATTTCTTCATCTGCGCCAGCGCGCAGCCCTTCCTGGACGCTCATCCCGGCGCGGCGGGGGACAACCAGGGCTTCGCGGCCTTCGGGACCGTGGTCGAGGGCATGGCCGTGGTGCGGAAAATCCTTGCGCTGCCGACCACCGGCAAGACCTCCGTTCCGGCCATGAAGGGCCAGATCCTGGACCCGCCCGTGCCGATCCTGAGCATGAAGCGGGTGGGCTGAGCGGTCAGCTCAGGGCGTTGCGGCAGGCGGCGGCCATCGCGAAGGGGCTGAGGCCCGCGGCGGCGAGGCAATAGGCGACGAGGAAGAGCAGGGCGGTCTTCCAGTCGAGGCCGCTGGCGAAGGCGTCCACCGCCCCGGCTCCGAAGATCACCGGCGGGGCGAACAGCGGCAGGACGATCACGGCCACCAGCACCCCGCCCCGCTTGGCGCCCAGCGCCAGGCTCGCGCCCAGCCCGCCGACGAAGGCGAAGCCGACGCCCGCCGCGAGCGAGGTGGCGAAGATCATGGGCGCGAGCTTCGGGTCCGCGCCTAAGGCTATGGCGATGACCGGCGCCACGACGGCGAGGGGCGCGCCGGTGGCGAGCCACTGGGCCAGGCACTTGACCCCCGAGACCGCCTCCAGGGGCAGGGGCCCGAGAGCGAGGAGGTCGAGGGCGCCGTCCTCGTAGTCGCGCTCGAACAGCCGCTCCAGCGAGAGCAGCGATGCGAGCGCCATGGCGGCGAAGGCGACGCCGGGCGCCACCAGGGCCAGGCGCTCGGGCGAGGGGCCGGCGGCGAGCGGCAGCAGGGTCGCCAGGCCCGCGTAGAAGGCGCAGGCCAGCAATGGCCCGCCCCCCCGGCCCCAGGCCAGGCTCAGCTCGCGGCCGAACAGGGCGGAAAGGCCGTTCACGAAGCGGCCCCGATCGAGACGCTGCGCGAGGTGATCGGCAAGGGGTCGTGCACGGCGGCCAAAATCATGCCGCCGCCGCGCAGGTGCTCGCCCATCATCTCCCCGAAGCGGGCGCGGCGGGCGGCGTCCAGCGGCGCCATGGGCTCATCCAGCAGCCACAGGCCCCTAGGGCTGGCCATGAGGCGGGCCAGGGCCAGGCGGCGGCGCTGGCCGGCGGAGAGCTTGCGCACCTCCAGGCCCAGCAAGGGCGTGAGGTCGAAGGCGGCGACGGCTTCCTCCGCATGGGTGGCCCCGGTCCAGCGGTTCCAGAAGGCGAACTCCTCCCCCGCGGTCCGAGCGGTCTTCAGCCCGTCGTTGTGGCCCAACAGGTGCATCCCCGCGCTCCGGGCGTCCTCGGGATCGAGGGGGCCGTGCGCGCCCCGGAATTCGATGCGGCCCCGCTCCGGCGCCAGGAAGCCGGCGACGGCGCGCAGCAGGCTGGTCTTGCCCGCGCCATTGGCCCCGGTCAGCGCGATGGCCTCTCCTGCCTCCAGGGCGAGATCGACGCCCTCGAACAGGCGACGTTCGCCCCGGACCAGGGCAAGCTGCTCGATGAGGAGGCGCTGGATCAACAGGTGCGTCCCGCCGACGCGCCGCGCGCCGAGATTGAAAGCGTCGCCGCATGGACGCCCGCCTCAACGCAGTCTAAGACACGGCCCGCTGCGAAGGCCCAACGCCGCGCTGAGCGGGACGCTGTGTGTCCCGCCGATTTGCGCGCGAGCCTCGGCTTCAAAGGGAGACTTATATCCATGCCGTCCATCGACAGTCTCAATACCCGCCGCGACCTGAAAGTCGGCAAGAAGTCCTACGTCTATTACAGCCTGAAGGCCGCCGAGGAAGCCGGTCTTTCCGGCATCTCGCGACTGCCGGTGTCGATGAAGGTGCTCCTGGAGAACCTTCTGCGTAACGAAGGCCCCTCCGTGGACGCCCAGGACCTGCGGGCCCTGGCCGCCTGGGTCGAGAACCGCGGTAAGACCGAGCACGAGATCGCCTTCCGCCCCGCGCGGGTGCTGATGCAGGACTTCACCGGCGTTCCGGCGGTGGTGGACCTGGCGGCCATGCGCGACGCCATGCAGGCCCTGGGCGCCGATCCCGCCAAGATCAATCCGCTCAACCCCGTCCACCTGGTCATCGACCACTCGGTGATGGTGGACGAGTTCGGCACCTCGAAGTCGTTCCAGCAGAACGTCGACCGCGAATATGAGCGCAACGGCGAACGCTACCGCTTCCTGCGCTGGGGCTCCTCGGCCTTCGACGACTTCCAGGTCGTGCCCCCGGGCACCGGCATCTGCCACCAGGTGAACCTGGAGAACCTCGCCCAGACCGTCTGGACGGGCGAAGAGGACGGCAAGACCGTCGCCTATCCCGACACCGTGGTCGGCACCGACAGCCACACCACCATGGTCAACGGCCTGTCCGTCCTGGGTTGGGGCGTGGGCGGGATCGAGGCCGAGGCCGCCATGCTCGGCCAGCCGATCCCCATGCTGATCCCCGAGGTCATCGGCTTCCGTCTGACCGGCGCCATGCCGGAGGGCGCGACCGCCACCGACCTGGTGCTCACCGTCACCCAGATGCTCCGCAAGAAGGGCGTGGTCGGCAAGTTCGTCGAGTTCTACGGCGACGGCCTTCTCGGCCTCACCATCGAGGACCAGGCCACCATCGCCAACATGGCCCCCGAATATGGCGCAACCTGCGGCTTCTTCCCGGTCAGCCCGGCGACCCTGTCCTACCTGAAGGAAACCGGCCGCGCCGCCGATCGCGTCGCCCTGGTCGAAGCCTACGCCAAGGAACAGGGCCTGTGGGTCGACGCCACGACCCCGGAGCCGGTGTTCACCGACACCCTGGAGCTTGACCTCTCTTCCGTCCTGCCGTCCCTGGCGGGCCCGAAGCGGCCCCAGGACCGGGTGCTGCTGACCGAGGCCGCCGTCTCCTTCAAGCAGGCGCTCGCCACCGACTTCGGCAAGCCCGGCGAGGAAAGCCACCGCACCCCGGTGAAGGGCGCCAAGTTCGACGTCGGCCACGGCGACGTGGTGATCGCCGCCATCACCTCCTGCACCAACACCTCCAACCCGAGCGTGCTGATCGCCGCGGGCCTGGTGGCCAAGAAGGCCCGCGCCAAGGGCCTGAAGGTGAAGCCCTGGGTGAAGACCTCGCTCGCCCCCGGCTCGCAGGTGGTCACCGACTACCTGACCAAGGCCGGGCTGCAGAAGGAGCTCGACGCCCTCGGGTTCAACCTGGTGGGCTACGGCTGCACCACCTGCATCGGCAACTCCGGTCCCCTGCCGCCAGCCATCTCGGACGCGATCAACGCGGGCGACGTGGTCGCCGCCTCGGTCCTTTCGGGCAACCGCAACTTCGAAGGCCGGGTGAACCCCGACGTGCGGGCCAACTACCTGGCCTCGCCGCCGCTCGTGGTGGCCTACGCCCTGGCCGGCAGCCTGCAGATCGACCTGACCACCGAGCCGCTGGGGCAGGACTCCAAGGGCCAGTCGGTGTTCCTGCGGGACATCTGGCCGACCAACGAGGAAATCGCGACGGTCCAGCGCAAGGTCGTCACCGGCGCCCTGTTCTCCAAGCGCTACGCCAACGTCTTCGAGGGCGACTCCCGCTGGCAGGGCATCGCCGTCGCCGGCGGCCAGACCTACGCCTGGGAGGGCGACTCCACCTACGTCCAGAACCCGCCCTACTTCGTCGGCATGGGCATGACCCCCGCCGCGGTGGTCGACATCCAGGAGGCCCGCATCCTGGGCATCTTCGGCGACTCGATCACCACCGACCACATCTCCCCGGCCGGCTCGATCAAGGCCTCGTCCCCCGCCGGCCAGTACCTGGTCAGCCACGGGGTCGAAGCGGCCGACTTCAACTCCTACGGCGCGCGCCGCGGGAACCACGAAGTGATGATGCGCGGCACCTTCGCCAACATCCGCATCCGCAACCGCATCACCCCGGACATCGAAGGCGGGGTGACCAAGCACTTCCCGTCCGGCGAGGTCATGCCGATCTACGACGCGGCCATGCAGTACCAGAAGGAAGGCCGCCCGCTGGTCATCTTCGCCGGCAAGGAATACGGCACCGGCTCGTCCCGCGACTGGGCGGCCAAGGGCACCAAGCTCCTGGGCGTGCGGGCGGTGATCGCTGAGAGCTACGAGCGCATCCACAGGTCCAACCTTGTTGGGATGGGTGTGCTCCCCCTTCAGTTCATCGAGGAAGGCTGGCAGCGCCTGGGCCTGACCGGGGAGGAGATCATCTCCATCCGCGGGCTGAACAACATCACGCCTCGCAAGACCCTGGTGGTGGAGATCTTCCGCCCCTCGGACCACAAGGTCGCCCGCTTCCCGGTGCGCTGCCGTATCGACACCCAGACCGAGCTTGAATATTTCCGCTCGGGCGGAGTCATGCCCTACGTCCTGCGCAATCTGGCCCGCAGCGCCCAGCCTCCCATCGCCGCCGAGTGAACATCCGGTGGACGGCTCACGCAGAGGTGACAAGCGTATCCATGGCTTCCGCCTAAAGTCTGGGCCTATGCGATTTGTGACCATGGCGTGGGCCGCCCTGATGCTGGCGGCGGGCCCGGCGGCGGCGGGGGCGGCCGGGACCTCGGCCAGACCGGTGGTGGTGGAGCTTTTCACCGCCCAGGGCTGCGCGGTCTGCCTCGACACCAATCAGATGGTCGACGACCTGGCCGGGCGGAAGAACGTCATCGCCCTGACCTATTCGGTGGACTACCTCGACTACCTCGGCTGGCAGGACACCTTCGCCAAGCCAGAGTTCACGTCCCGCCAGCGCGCCTACCAGCAGCGGATGAAGCTGCGGGAGATCTCCACCCCTCAGGTTGTGGTGAACGGCCGCGAGGAAGCCCCCGGTGTCGAGGCCGACAAGGTCCGGGAGCTGGTTGGGGGCGGCGGCGTCGGCCGCACCGGTCCCACCGTCCGCCTGCTCTGGCGCGGCAGCCACGTTCGCATCGAGGCGGGCCGCGTCCCCGCCGGCGGGGCGGAGGTCTGGCTGGTCCGCTACGATCCGACCGAGCAGGAGGTGCGCGTCCGTACCGGCGAGAACCGCGGCAAGACCGTCTCCCACCGCAATGTGGTGCGCGAGCTGAAGCGCCTCGGTCGCTGGACCGGCAAGATGCGCACCTACGACCTGCCCGCCCCGACCGCTCCGGGGCTGAAGACCGTGGTCATGGTCCAGGGCGCCAACGGCGGCCCGATCCTGTCGCTGGCGCGGAACTAGCTTTCCGCACCGCGGATACGAAAAAGCCCGCGCATCTGGGGGGAGGGGCGCGGGCTTCTTCGTCTGTTTCACTGGAAGCTAAGGCGTCGGCCGACCGGGGACCCGCCGATCCGGGGGGCTGGGGGGGCTGTTCAGGATCCTGGACCTTCAGGCGTCCCGACCGGCCGACACTCACCTTATCGAGCCCCTATCAGGCGCGTTCGGGCCCGAATTGGGGCCGTTCCGTGACTTTTGGTGTCAGGACCGACATGCGGGACCCGGCGCTTGGGTTTGCGCCGGAATTGCGTCATGCTTTGCTTCGTCAGCATGAGTGTCGATGTCTCAGAGCCGCAGCCGCATCCCGCCCCCCGGGGGGCGGTGTTCTTCGACCGCGCCGAGCTTTCCCAGATCCTCCGCCTCTATGGACGCATGGTCGCCGCCGGCGAGTGGCGGGACTACGCCATCGACGGGCTGAAGGAGTCGGCCGTGTTCTCGGTCTTCCGCCGCACCGCCGAGAACCCGCTCTACCGGATCGAGAAGCGCCCCGCCCTGGCCCGCCGCCAGGGCGCCTGGGCGGTGATCGGCCAGCACGGGGTGGTCCTGCGCCGCGGCCAGGAGCTGGACCAGGTGCTGAAGTTCTTCGACACCCGTCGCTTCAAGGTGGTCGAGTAGCAGGCGCCAAAAGTAGCGGACTGGCGCGGCGCGCCGGGACGCGCTAACGGGCGTTCATGTCCGAATTCGTGATCCCCGCTCCGCAAAGCCCCACGGTCGCCGTCGAAGGAACCGAGGCGCGCTTCCCCGTCCGCCGCATCTACTGCATCGGCCGCAATTACGAGGCGCACGTGCGCGAGATGGGCGGGACCCCCGAGCGGTCGACCCCGATCTTCTTCGCCAAGCCGGCGGACGCGGTGGTCCCTTCCGGCTCCACCATCCCCTATCCCCCCGGCACCGCGAACTTCCACCACGAGATCGAGCTGGTGGTGGCGCTGAAGGGCGGCGGCGCCGACATCGCCCCGGAAGACGCGGCCGGGCTGATCTTCGGCTACGCGGTCGGGGTGGACCTGACCCGCAGGGACCTCCAGGCCGCCTCCGCCAAGGCCGGCCAGCCGTGGGAGTCCTCCAAGGGCTTCGACAATTCGGCCCCGATCGGCGCGATCCGCCCCGCGGCGAGCGCCGGCGACCCGCAGGGGGCTATCCGCCTGACCGTCAACGGCGAGACCCGCCAGGACGCCCTGCTGTCGAGCCTGATCTGGAAGGTCCCCGAGATCATCGCCCAGATCTCCAGCCTGTGGACGCTCCAGCCGGGCGACCTGATCTTCACCGGCACCCCCGAAGGGGTCGGCCCCCTGGTGCGCGGGGACAAGGTCGAAGGCCAGATCGAGGGCGTGGGAAGCGTCGCCTTCACCATCGGCTAAGCCTAGGCGCCCCATGCTCCGGCGCCGGAGCGAAACCTTGGCCGTTCGCCGGGGCCGCTCCGGGGTTCAACTGAGGCGATTATGCGCTTGATATGCGGATCGGCCGCAGTGCATAGGTCGCCGGTCCCATGAGCGAGGTTCTGCGGCGCGAGAATGGCGGCAATAGCCCCGTGCGCCTCGTTTTCTGATACGCATCCGTCCCGCTTTCGCTTCAGCCGTAAGCCCAAGGCCTATCGATGTTTCCATCCCTGTTCGGCATGATCTCCAATGACATCGCCATCGATCTCGGCACCGCCAACACCCTGATCTACATGAAGGGCAAGGGCATCGTGCTGAACGAGCCCTCAGTTGTGGCGCTACGGAACGTCGGCGGGCGCAAGGTGGTGCACGCGGTGGGGATCGAGGCCAAGCAGATGCTCGGCCGCACCCCGGGCCACATGGAAGCCATCCGTCCCATGCGCGACGGGGTCATCGCCGACTTCGAAGTCGCCGAGGAGATGATCAAGCACTTCATCCGCAAGGTTCATAACCGCAAGGGCTT
>CANJID010000028.1 GCA_947474395.1 Caulobacterales bacterium | reverse complement strand
GGGGTCGGCGATGGAGGCCTGGATCGAGCTGGCGCTGGAGAAATTGCCGGAAAGGGCGGCGTCGATCCCCTGGCGCAACTTAGACGCGTCATCCGCGGAGAGGCCGCTGGAGGCGCCGAGAATCGCCCACGGCTGGGAGGCGGCGGCCGGCGCGGCCCCCGAATTCGAATCGGAAACCGTCTGCGCGGAGGCGATTCCGCCTGCGCCGAGCGCCATCGCGGCGGCAAGAGCCGCGCGAATCAACAGGACTTTGGTCGAAAGGACGGTCAAAACGCCTGTTCCTCCGCGGGAATGCGCCCGAGGGTGGGCGAGACCAAGGTTGCTAGCAAGCGTTGCAGATCGGTATCCTGACCTAACGAATTGTCACATCAGCAAGAGTCGCGCCCGCCTTGCATGTCGGCGTCGCGCTCACAATGTCGCGAGCCATGACCGAACCACTGTTCAAGGGCGTCTACACGGCGCTCGTCACTCCCTTCCGCGACGGTCGGTTGGATGAGTCGGCGTACCGTTCACTGATCGAACGGCAAATTTCGGGCGGCGTGCATGGGCTGGTGCCCGTGGGCACCACCGGCGAGACCGCCACCCTCAGCCACGACGAGCACCGTCGGGCCGTGGAGATCTGCGTCGAGACGGCGGCGGGGCGTGTTCCCGTCATCGCCGGCGCGGGCTCGAACTCCACCGAGGAGGCGATCGAGCTGGTCCGCCACGCCAAGCAGGTCGGCGCCCACGCCGCCCTGGTGGTCACGCCCTACTACAACCGCCCGAGCCAGGAAGGCCTTTACCGGCACTTCAAGGCGATCAACGACGCGGTGCAGCTGCCGGTCCTGATCTACAATGTGCCGTCCCGCACCAGCCTCGACATCGCCAACGAGACCGTGGCCCGGCTGGCCGAGCTGCCCAACATGGTCGGGGTCAAGGACGCCACCGGCGACCTGGTGCGCGCCAGCATGATGCGGCTGCAGTGCGGCGAGGGCTTCTGCATGCTGTCGGGGGACGACCCCACGGCCCTGGGCTACGTCGCCCACGGCGGGCACGGGGTGATCTCGGTCACCTCCAACGTGGCGCCCGAGGCCATGGCCCGGTGCCTGGACGCGGCGCTGGCCGGCGATTTCGCCTCGGCCCTGGCGCTGCAGGACCGGCTGATCCGCCTGCACAAGGCCCTTTTCCTGGACGCCTCGCCGTCCCCCACCAAGTACGCCCTGGCGCGCCTGGGGCTCTGCACCGAGGACGTGCGCCTGCCGATCGCGCCCTGCGCGGACGCGGTCCGCCCTCAGATCGACGAGGCCATGCGCGAGGCCGGGGTCCTCTAGCTCATGACCGATACCGGCAAGCTGATCGCCGAGAACCGCCGCGCGAAGTTCGACTACTTCCTGGAGGAGAGCGTCGAGGCCGGCCTGATGCTGACCGGCACCGAGGTGAAGTCCCTGCGCCAGGGCCGCGCCAACATCGCCGAGTCCTACGCCGCGGTGGAGGGGCGCGACCTCGCCCTGGTCAACGCCTACATCCCCGAATACGGCCCCGCGAGCCGCTTCAACCACGAGCCCCGGCGGCCCCGGCGGCTGCTGCTGCATCGCCGCCAGATCGACAAGCTGATCGGCGCCGTGCAGCGGGAAGGGCGCACCATCGTGCCGGTCCGGCTCTACTGGGACGACAAGGGCCGGGCCAAGCTGGAGCTGGCCGTGGCCAAGGGCAAGAAGGCCCACGACAAGCGCGAGGCCTCCGCCGAGCGGGACTGGGCGCGCGACAAGGCTCGGCTCATGCGGGACAAGGGTTAGCTCTCGGGGCTAGCCCCTTGCGCCGCTAAGCGTTCGGGCACAGCATCCGGGCAAAAGTTCAGGGAAAACGGCCGATGAAGTTGCGTAACGCGTTCGGGAGCTGCGGCTCCCTCCTGGCGGGGCTGGTTGGCGCCCTGGCCCTTGGCGGCGCGGCGCACGCGCAGGTCGCGGGGACCAAGCTGCCCGACGGTACCGTGGTTCCCAACATGAACGGGGTCTGGGAGCGCGCCGAGGGCATCCGCTACGACCCGGCGGGCGGAGAGATACCGATGACCCCCGCCTTCAAGGCCAAGTTCGATGCGGCCATGGCCGCCCGGGCGCGCGGCCAGGTGGCCGGCAACCCCACGGCCATGTGCCTGCCCCAGGGCATGCCGCGGTTCATGGTGGCGACCTATCCGCTCGAATTCCTTCAGACCCCCGGCCAGGTGACGATCATCGCCGAGTGGGCCAGCCAGGTGCGCCGCATCTTCACCGACGGGCGCAAGCACCCGCCCGAGGACGAGGTGGACATCACCTTCAACGGCCACTCCATCGGCCATTGGGAAGGGCAGACCCTGGTGGTCGACACCATCGGCATCCGCGGGGACACCAGCTTCGACGCCTCGCCGCTGGAGCACTCCGACCAGATCCACGTGACCGAGCGCATCCGGCTGACGGACCCCAAGACCATCGAGCAGACGATGACGGTGACCGATCCGGTGGCCTTCACCCGGCCGTGGACGACGACCCGCCACTACAAGAAGGGCGGGCCCGACCTGCAGATCATGGAGTATGTCTGCGAGGAAAATAACCGGCCGGTCATCCTGCCGGGACAGAACACTGGGCAATGACCGGCTAGGGAGGATCGAGATGAAGTTCGCCAAATTGGCTCTGGGAGCCACGGCCGCCTGCTTAGCGGCCTCGCCCGTGCTGGCCCACCATGCGGGCGTGATGTTCGACGGCTCCAAGGAAGTGGTGCTGGAAGGAACTATCAAGGAATTTCAATGGACTAACCCGCATATCTGGATCCAGGTCAACACCACCGACACGGCCGGGAAGGTCATCGAATGGTCGGTGGAGGGGGGCAGCCCCAACCTCGTCGGCCGCCAGGGCTGGAAGCGCAATTCCTTCAAGACCGGCGACAAGGTGACGATGAAGATCCACCCGATGAAGGACGGCGGGAAGGGCGGCTCCTTCATGAGCGCCACCTTCGCGGACGGCCGGCCGGGGCTGGGCAACCGCGCCGACAGCGGCTCGAGCGTCCCCACGCCGGCCGCCGCCGGTACGGCGCGCTAGGGGTAACGTCGAGGTCTAGTCCGCGGCGCCCGCCGGCTGGACTTCCCCGTTCCGCCGGGTCGCGAGCCAGCCCCAGACGCCGGCGATCAGGAGCAGGACCGCGCCCAGGATGAAGGGGGCGCCGGAGGCCGTCATTGGCTGGCCCGGGCGCACGAACCAGGCGAAGGTCAGGCTGAAGATGCCCGGGCCGATCAGCTCGGAGATGCCGGTCAGGCTGGCGTTGGCGCCCTGCAGCTGGCCCTGCTCGAAGGCCTGGACGTGGTGGGTCATCAGGACCTGCACCGCGGGGCCAGAGAGGCCCCAGAGCGCCAGGACCGGGATCGCCATCCACATCTGCGGGCCGGTCATGGCGAGGCCCGCCACCAGCAGGCCGCTGACCCCGAAGAATAGCCCCACCACCATGGCCGTGCGATTGCCGAAGGCGCGCACGAAGCGGGGCAGGACCAGGATCTGCACGATGGCCACGGCCACCCCGCAGGTCCCCAGCGTCAGGCCGATCTGCCCCGTGGCCCAGTGGTAGCGGTGCATGACGTAGAGCACCACGGTGGTCGGCAGCGATACCTGGGCGAGGTTGGACAGGAAGGCCACGGCTGCCAGGCCCACCAGCTCCGGGTGGCGGCGGAAGAGGTCCAGGGCGCCGATGGGGTTGGCGCGCTTCCACTGGAAGCCCCGGCGCATGGCCTTGGGCAGGCTCTCGGGCAGGACGAAGAAGCCGTAGGTGGCGTTGACCAGGCTGAAGGCGGCGGCGATGTAGAACGGCAGGCGAAGGTGGAGCTCGCCCAAGGAGCCGCCGATGGCGGGGCCGAGGATGAAGCCGAGGCCGAAGGCGGCGCCCAGCATGCCGAAGGCGCGGGTGCGCTTCTCGGGCGTCGTCACGTCGGTGATGTAGGCGCTGGCGCTGCCCAGGCTCGCCCCCGTGATGCCGCTGAGGAGCCGGCCGATGAACAGCCACTGCAGGGTCGGGGCCCAGGCCATCAGGAGGTAGTTGAGCCCGAGGCCCACGTTGGACATCAGGATCAGGGGCCGCCGGCCGAACCGGTCCGACATCGCCCCGATGGCCGGGGAGAAGAAGAACTGCATCAGGGCGAAGACGGTGTGGAAGAGGCCGTAGATCACCGCCGCGAGCGACACCGCCCCGCCCGGCAGGCGCGCGATCATCTCCGGCTTCACCCGGAACCCGACCAGGAGCTCGGTCACCAGGCGCGGCAGCACCGGGGTGACCATGCCGAGCGCCATGGCGTCCAGCAGCACGGTGATGAAGATGAAGCCGAGCGCATATTGGTGGCGCCGCGCCCCGACGGTCTGTTCGGTCATGCGTCCTTCATAGGGCGACGGCCCAGAAAGCAGGGGACTTTAGACTGTATCCGGACGACGCGCCCAAGGGTGCATTACGCCTCAGCCCCGACACGATTGCGTCAGGCATCGAGGTAGGCGCGCACGGAAGCGAACACGGCCTCGAACATGGCGGGGGTCAGCCGGCCGGTGTTCGTATTGAGCCGCGAGCAGTGGTAGCTGGAGAAGAGGCGGTAGGGGCCCGCGTCGAACTCCACCCCGTGGCCGGCGGGCGCCGCGCTCGCCTTCAGCCCGATGGCCTTGAGCACATTGCGGCGCGAGACATCCCCCAGCACCACCATGGCCTTCAGCCGGGGCAGGGCGGCGATCCGCGACGCCAGGAAGGGTCGGCAGGAGGCCTCCTCCGCCGGCAGGGGCTTGTTGCCCGGGGGCGCGCAGCGGACCGCGTTGGTGACCATGCAGTCGATCAGCTCCAGCCCGTCGTCCACCCGGGCGTTGAAGCGGCCGTTGGCGAAGCCGTACTTCGACAGGGTGTCGTAGAGGAGCCGCCCGGCGTAGTCGCCGGTGAAGGGCCGCCCGGTGCGGTTGGCGCCGGTGCGCCCGGGCGCCAGGCCCACGACCAGCAGGCGCGCCTGCGGATCGCCGAAGGAGGGCGCCGGGCCGTTGTACCAGTCCGGGTGCTGGTCGCGGTTGACGTGGCGGTAGTCCACCAGCCGCGGGCAGATGGGGCAGTTGCGCGAGGGCTCCGGGTCGGGGAGCGGCAGCAGGTCGTCAGCCCTCGGCATCGCCGCCGCGCTCCTCGTCGCCGGTGATGAAGCGCGGCATGGTGTTGGTCTGGCGCGGGCGGCCGATGATGGAGGAGAGGTCGGCGAGGTCCACGAAGGTGTCGGCCTGGCGGCGCAGGTCGTCGGCGATCATCGGCGGCTGCGACTTCAGGGTGGAGACCACGGTCACCCGCACCCCCTTGGACTGCACCGCCTCGATCAGGCGGCGGAAGTCCCCGTCGCCGGAAAAGAGCACCATGTGGTCCACGTGGCCGGCCAGCTCCATCATGTCGACGGCGATCTCCACGTCCATATTGCCCTTGGTCTTGGCCAGCCCGGTCGCCGCGTCGGTGTAGCGGCGCACCGGCTTGGTCACCATGGTGAAGCCGTTGTAGTCGAGCCAGTCCACCAGGGGGCGGATCGGCGAGTACTCCTGATCCTCGATGATGGCCGTGTAGTAGTAGGCCCGCACCAGGACGCCGCGCTTGCGGAACTCCTCCAGGAGCTTCTTGTAGTCGATGTCGAAGTTGAGCCCCTTGGCCGAGGAATAGAGGTTGGCGCCGTCTATGAAGAGGGCGAGCCGATCGGTGGGGTAGAAGGTCATGGGCGGAAATTCCCGTGTCGGAGAAATGGTTTGAGTGAAAATCTTGATGCGGCGGTTGTGGTGGCCCTGGGCGGAAACCTGGCGGGCGAAGGCGGCGTGTCTTCCCTTGTTGTGATGGAGGCGGCGCTGGCCCGGTTCGCGGACGCGGGCCTGAAGGTGGCCCGCCGGTCGTCGTTCTGGCGTTCGAAATCCTGGCCCGACCCGACCCGGCCTGACTACATCAACGCCGTCGCCATTGTCGAGACGAGCCTGAACCCGGGGGAGACCCTGGCGGCCCTGCACCGCCTGGAGGCCGAGTTCGGCCGAAGGCGCTCGGAATCCAACGCCCCCCGCATCCTCGACCTCGACCTGATCGCCTATGGCCGGGAAGTCGCCGACGGGGAGGGCTTCCACCTGCCCCATGCCCGCGCCCACGAGCGCCTCTTCGTCATGGGCCCCCTGGCCGAGATCGCCCCGAGCTGGCGCCATCCCGTCAGCGGCGCCACCGCGGCCGAGCTGGCCCGCCGGGCCACGGTGGGGGCGGACGCGAAGGCGATTGGTTCGTAAGGCGGAACGCCCGCAGCCCTGACGCATTGTGAGCCCGAGCCTTTCGGGCCCGGCGCCGCCGACCGCCCGATCATTCGGAAACCCACGCGAACGAGGGCGCCCATGCGTTCCATCCTGCTGCTTCTGATCGGCGTGCCCATCCCGATCATCCTGCTCCTGGCGATGTGCACCCAACACTTCTGACCGGAGCTTGCCCGCCATGCCCGCCGACACCGTCTTCTCCGCCCCTGTCCCTTCAGCGCTCGCCGCGCCCCAGGCCCCAATCTCCTGGGCGGCGATCTGGGCCGGCGCGGCCGTCGCCGTCGCCTTCGCCCTGGTCCTGACCCTGGCGGCGGCGGGGCTCGGCTACGCCACCGGCCTGCCGGGGCTCGCCACGCGCAGCTCCCTCGCCGGCTTCAACCCGACGGTGGGGGCGGCCGCGATCGTCATCCAGGTCCTGTCCGGAGCCTTGGGCGGCTACCTGGCGGGGCGCCTGCGCACCACCTGGATCGGGGTGCACGGAGACGAGAGCCACTTCCGCGACACCGCCCACGGCCTCTTCGCCTGGGCCGTCGCCACCATAGCCGGCGTGGTCCTGGCCGCCATCGTCCTGGCCCCCTACGCCGACCAGCTCGCCGCCGCCTCAGCAGCCGCCGCCGCCGACCTCACCCCGGCCCAGGCCAACCGCGCCGCCAGGATCGCCGCCCAGTCCTCCCTCTTCATCGCCATCGGCATGCTCCTGAGCGCCTTCGTCAGCGCCGCCGCCGCCCGGATCGGCGGGCTGCAGCACGAGGCGATGTGGGCGAAGCGGGAGGGGTAAGGCAGAGCCTTTTAGGGTCAGATGGAATCATCTGTCCCGTGTAAAAAGGCTCTAATTCTATGCATTTAGAGCGCGTTCGAGCGGCGAAACCGCTCACACTTTCGCCTAACGCGCTCTAGCGCCCCGTGAAGCCGGCCTCGAAGTCGGCGAGGATTCCGAGCATCTCGTCCGCCGTGGCGCTCGCCGGCAGGCCCGCGGGGAAGCGGAAGCTCCAGAAGCTGTGGATGTGGTTCAGCGCGCCGAGGCTCGCGCCGAGGGCCTCGAACAGGCGCGGCGCATCGAGCAGGAACTCCCGGAACGCCGTGGGCCGGCCGAAACGGGTGGGGGATCCAGCCTATCCACTGAAGCTCTTTCAACGGGTGATCACACTCAGCTTGGAAACGATCGAGATCACTAAGGGATTGCCCCGGTTGGAGATCGACTGATCCGCTATCAACACGGCACCACCCCCTTTCGCGGTTGCAACAAACGCCCCGCCGCCTTATGTGGGACGGTTCAACCGCCTTGAGGATTCCATGGCCCGCGTCACCGTCGAGGACTGCGTCGAGAAGGTCCCCAACCGTTTCAGCCTGGTGCTGCTGGCGGCGCATCGCGCCCGGGCCATCTCCACGGGCACGCCGATCCTGGTCGAGCGGGACAACGACAAGAACCCCGTCGTGGCGTTGCGCGAAATCGCCGACGAGGCCGTCGACGCCGAGGGCCTGCGGGAAATCGTGATCGCCTCCCTGCAGCGGGTGGACGAGCGCACCGAGGCCGAGGAAGAGGCCGAGACCCTGGCCCTGCTGGCCGATCCGCAGCACATGCACATGTCCGAGCAGGAGCTCGTCCGCGCCCTTCAGTCCGACCGTGACGGCGGGCAGGAGGATCGCTACTGACCCCCGAGGGGTCAGACGCGACGTCAATCGAGACGGTTTCGGACAGCAGCGTCCCGGCCGTCCCTTCCCCCTCTGAGCGCAAGGCCTCCGCAGCCGCGGGCGGCATCCGTGAAGCCGCGCCCAATTCCGCTTCTAGGCGCACGCGCCAGAAATACCTTCGCCAGTATGAGCTGATCGACCGGGTCAAATCCTATGACCCGACCGCCGACGAGGGCGTGCTGAACCGCGCCTATGTCTATGCGATGCGCATGCACGGGGCGCAGCTGCGCGCCTCCGGCGATCCCTATTTCGCCCACCCGATCGAGGTGGCCGGAATACTGACCGAGTACCGGCTGGATTCGGCGGCCATCGTCACGGCCCTGCTGCACGACGTGATCGAGGACACCCAGGCCACCCGCGCCGACATCGCCGGCCTGTTCGGCGAGGAGGTGGCCGAGCTGGTCGAGGGGGTGACCAAGCTGTCGCGTCTGGAGCGGACGAGCGAGCACGTCCGCCAGGCGGAGAACCTGCGCAAGTTCATCCTGGCCATCTCGCGGGACGTGCGGGTGCTGTTGGTGAAGCTGGCCGACCGGCTGCACAACATGCGCACGCTACATTTCATCCAGAGCCCGGCCAAGCGCGAGCGCATCGCCCACGAGACCCTGGACATCTATGCGCCCCTGGCCCGCTCCATCGGCATGCACCGGATCTGTTCGGAGCTGGAGGAGCTCTCCTTCGAGCACCTGAACCCGACGGCGCGGGACGCCATCATCCGGCGGTTGGAGCAGCTGCGCGCGGCGCAGGGGAAAGCCGTCGCGGTGGTCTCGGGGGAAATCTCCTCGCGGCTGGAGGGCGCCGGGGTGGCCGCGCGGGTGTTCGGCCGGGAGAAGCAGCCCTATTCGATCTGGCGGAAGCTGCAGAGGAAGTCGGTGGGCTTCTCGCAGCTGTCGGACATCTACGCCTTCCGGGTGCTGGTCGATTCCGAGGACGACTGCTACCGGGCCTTAGGCGTCGTGCACCGGACCTGGCCCTGCGTGCCGGAGCGGTTCAAGGACTTCATCTCCACGCCCAAGCGCAACAACTACCGCTCCCTGCACACTACCATCGTGGGGCCGCGAGGGATGCGGATCGAGATGCAGATTCGCACCGAGACCATGGACCGCGTGGCCGAAGAAGGGGTGGCGGCGCACTGGCGCTACAAGGACCGCTCCTACGGCTTCGACGCGGAAGCCGCGGAAGCGGACGGCGGGCGGGACCCCCTGATGAACCTGCGGCACCTGGTCGAGGTGCTGGAGCACGGGGGGGACATCGAGGAGCTGGTCGAGCACGCCAAGCTGGAGATGTTCCTCGACCAGACCTTCGTGTTCACGCCCAAGGGCGACCTGATCAGCCTGCCGCGGGGGGCCATGCCGCTCGACTTCGCCTATGCGGTCCACACCGACGTGGGCGACACCGCGATCGGGGTGAAGATCAACGGCGAACTGAAGCCGCTGCGCACGCCCCTGCAGAACGGGGACGTGGTGCAGGTGATCTCGGGGCCCAAGCCGCTGGTGCCGCCTGATTGGCGTTCTTTGACCGTGACTGGGAGAGCCCGCTCGGCGATCCGGCGCCACATCCGCCAGACCGAGCGGGACGAGTTCGAGCGCCAGGGCAAGGCGGCGGTGGAGCAGGGCTTCGCGCGGGCGGGGCGGCCCATGGCGGACGTGTCGCTGCGGCCGGCCCTGGACCGGTTCGGCATGACTAGCGAGGACGAGCTCTTCGTGGCCGCGGGTCGCGGGCGGATCGCCCCGGCGCAGATCCTGGAGGCGGTGTTCCCCGGCCTGAAGGAATCCGAGCGGGCGGCGGCGACCGAGCGGACGCGGATCGAGGACGGCAAGGCGGCGCGCCTCTATGTGCGGGGCAGCGGCCTGACCACGGGGGTGTCGCTGCACTTCTCAGACTGCTGCCGGCCCCTGCCGGGGGACCGGATCGTCGGCATCGTCCAGGAGGGCCAGGCGCTCGCGGTGCACACCATCGACTGCTCGCGCCTGGCCGAATACGAGGACGACGAGGCGGTGTGGCGCGACCTGCACTGGACCGCCGAGGCCGAGGCCAACACCATCTCCCGCGCGCGGCTTTCCGCCACCGCCCACGATGCGCCCGGCGTGCTGGGGCAGATCTGCACGGTGATCGGGGAGGCGGGGGCCAATATCGTCGGCCTGCGCATGCATCACCGCCAGTCGAAGTATTTCGACGTCGACTTCGACCTCGACGTGGTGGACCTGCGCCACCTCACCCACCTCGCCGCCGCCTTGCGCGCCCTGCCGTCGATCGAGACGGTGGAGCGACACCGGAGCTAGCCGGCTTCCCAACAAAAAAGAGGCCGGGCGGCGAGGGCGCACCACCCGGCCTTACTCAGGCTGGCTTAAGGCTTATTGCCCGCCGCCGCCCGGACGCTGTCCGCCACCGCCACCGCCGCCGCCGCCGCCGCCGCCGGGACCGCCCGGTCCGCGCGGGGCCGCGAGCTCGGCCGCGGTGATCTTGCCGTCCTTGTCCGCGTCGATGCGGTCGAAGGCCGCTTCGGGACGCCCGCCGCCGGTCCACTCGGCCTTGCTGATCGAGCCGTCCTTGTTGGCGTCCAGCGCCGCCATCTGGGCCGCGGGATCACGGGGCGCGCCGCCGCCGGGGCCGCCCGGACCGCCGCCGCCGCCGGCAGGCGGTTGGGCGAAGGCGGGGACAGCCATAGCCGCCATGACGGCCGCGGCCGCCAGCATCTTGATACGCATGGTAATTTCCTTCCCGATTGATGTAGCGGCGACCGGAGTCCCCACCCGGCGGTCGCACGAGCGCCGCGCGTTGGCGCCGCTCTGACCAATCCCACGTTCGGCGCCGCCGGTTTCCGTCGCCCCGCGCCTGCCCTGCGACTGGTTGTCCTTCCGCGTCCGCGCGGGTATGCGAATGACCATGAACTCCAATCAGGTCCTGGACGAATTTCGCGGCGCGGGCGCCCTGCGCGAAGGCCACTTCATCCTGTCGTCGGGGCTGCACAGCCCGATGTTCCTGCAGAAGAACCTGGTCTTCATGTACCCCGACCGCACGGAGCGGCTTTGCAGCGCCCTCGCGGACAAGGTGAAGGCGGCGACGCCCGCCTTCGACGTGGTGGTGTCCCCGGCCGTGGGGGCGATCATTCCCGGCTACGAGGTCGCGCGGCGCCTGAAGGTCCCGGCCATGTACGTCGAGCGGGAAGGGGGCGAGTTTCGCTTCCGCCGCGCCTTCAGCTTGCAGCCCGGCGCCAAGGTGGTGGTGGTCGAGGACGTGATCTCCACCGGCCTGTCGTTCCGCGAATGCGTGGAAGCGATCAAAAAGGCCGGGGGCGAGGTGGTGGCCGCCGCCTGCATCGTCGACCGTTCCGGCGGCAAGGCCGACGTGGGCGCGCCGCTGATCGCGCTCTGCACCCTGGACGTTCCCGCCTATCCCGCCGACCAGATTCCCCCCGAGCTCGCCGCGATCCCGGCGGAGGAGCCGGGCAGCCGCAGGCTCACCGCGTGACGGCCCGCCTTCGTCTCGGGGTCAACATCGATCACGTGGCGACCATCCGGAACGCCCGGGGCGAGACCTATCCTGAGCCGTCCCGCGCCGCCGAGATCGCCATGCTGGCGGGCGCCGACGGGATCACGGCGCACCTGCGCGAAGACCGTCGCCATATCTCGGACGCCGACATCGACGAGCTGTCCGAACTCTGCCGCGTGCGGGGCAAGCCCCTGAACCTCGAGATGGCCGTCACGGAGGAGATGCTGGGCATTGCGCTCGCCCACCGCCCCCACGCCGCCTGCCTGGTGCCGGAGCGCCGCGAGGAGGTGACCACCGAGGGCGGGCTCGACGTCGCGGGGGGGCACAACCGCATCGCCCCCGCGGTCGCCGCCCTGGTCGGGGCGGGCATCCGCGTCTCCCTCTTCATCGAGGCCGATCCGGCCCAGATCGCCGCCGCCGCCAAGGTGGGCGCGCAGGTGGTCGAGCTGCACACCGGCGCCTATTGCGACGCCGTGCGCGCCCGCGACACGGCGCGCGCCGAGGCCCTGCTGGAACGGCTGAAGCGCGGGGCGACAGAGGCCGCGCGGCTGGGCCTGGAGGTCCATGCGGGCCACGGCATCGACTACGCCACGGTCGCCGCCGTCGCGGCCATCCCCGAGCTGGCGGAGCTGAACATCGGCCACTTCCTGATCGGGGAGGCCATCTTCATCGGCCTGGATTCCGCCATCCGCCGCATGCGCGCGCTGATGGATGAGGCGCGGGCCGGTCGCGCTCCGGGAGCGGCGGCTTGATCCTCGGCCTGGGCTCGGACCTGACCGACATCCGCCGCATCCAGGCGAGCCTGGACCGTTTCGGCGAGCGTTTCACATTACGCATCTTCACCGACCTGGAGCGGAGCCGCTCGGAGCGCAAGGCCGACCGGGCAGGGAGCTACGCCCGGCGCTTCGCCGCCAAGGAGGCCTGCGCCAAGGCGCTGGGCACCGGCATGAGCCGGGGGGTGTTCTGGCGCGACATGGGGGTGGTCAACCTGCCCTCGGGCAAGCCGACCATGAAGCTGACCGGGGGGGCGGCCCTACGCCTGGCGGAGATGGCGCCCGAAGGCCATATTTCCGTGATCCATGTGAGCCTCACCGACGACGTGCCGTTCGCCCAGGCCTTCGTCATCATCGAGGCGGTCCCAAAGGACGTTCTTGGCGCCCTGGCCCGAGACTTGCTCCCGCCGGAGTGAGGGACTAGGGCTTTGCGCCGGCGTCTTCACGCCTGCCGCAGGCCCCCGAAGGCCACATTCAGTATCAGGACGCGAAGACCGTATGACCACCGTCCCCCCTGAAGACGCCGCGCCCGGCGACGAGCCCAAGGTCGAAGCCGTGGAAGCCCCTGCCGGCGCCGGCCAGGAAGTCTCCGCCGCCGAGGCCGCGCCCGTCGAGGTCCCCGCCGAGGGCGCCCCCACCCAAGTCGAGGCCGCCGCAGTCGCCAAGCCGCGCGACGGCAAGGAAATGGCCAAGGCCGCCGGCCACGAGGCCTTCGAGCTCACCAAGACCATCGTCTTCGCCTTGCTGATCGCGCTGTTCCTGCGGGTGATCTTCTTCCAGCCCTTCACCATCCCGTCGGCCTCGATGGAGCCGACGCTGCTGGAAGGCGACTACATCATCGTCTCGAAATTCGCCTACGGCTGGAGCCGCAACTCCATCCCGTTCGAGCCGCCGATCTTCCACGGGCGCCTCTTCAAGAAGGAACCGCACCGCGGCGACATCGTGGTGTTCAAGCTGCCCCGCGACGGCCACACCGACTACATCAAGCGGCTGGTGGGTCTGCCCGGCGACCACATCCAGGTCCGCGGCGGCTCGCTGCTGATCAACAACGAGCATGTCCCCCGGGTGCAGCTGAAGTCCGAGATGACCGAGAGCGCCTTCGGCGTTCCGCGCGAGGTGCAGCGCTTCGAGAACACCTTGGGCAAGAAGAACTTCGTCACCTACATCAACGACCCTCAGGGCGATGTGGAGAACACCGACGTCTATACGGTGCCGGCGGGCCAGTACTTCATGATGGGCGACAACCGGGACAACTCGGTGGACAGCCGCTTCCCGCCGGAGATCGGCGTCGGCTTCGTGCCCGCCGAGAACCTGGTGGGCCGGGCCGAGGTGATCCTGTTCTCATGGAAGATGGGGGCCTCCCTGTTCAAGCCCTGGACCTGGTTCACCGACGTACGGCCGGGCCGCTTCGGCAAGCGCCTGCAGTAGTGGGCCGCTCGTGAACGCCCGGGCCGACGCCGTCGCCGAGCTGGAGGCGCGGCTTGGCCGCCGCTTCTCCGACGCCGCCCTGCTCGAGCGCGCCCTGACCCATTCCAGCGTCAGCCAGGGCGCGCGCCCCGTCAGCGACAACGAGCGACTGGAGTTCTTAGGGGACCGGGTGCTGGGCCTGCTGGCGGCGGAATATCTGGTCGGCCGCTATCCGGACTCCAGCGAGGGCGAGCTCTCGCCCCGCCTGCACGCGATCGTGGACGGGCAGGCCTGCGCCCGGGTGGCGCGGCGGCTCGGTATCGGCGAGGCCATGCGAGTCGCGGCGGGCGAGACCAAGCGCGGCGCCCGCAACCAGGACACCCTGCTGAGCGACGCCTGCGAGGCGCTGATCGCCGCCCTATATCTGGAGGCGGGCCTCGACGCGGTGCGCGAGGTCTGGTTGAGGATCTGGAAGGAAGAGCTTGAAAGTCCTCTTGATCCCCGCGCGCACAACACCAAGTCGGCCCTGCAGGAATGGGCCGCGGCCCGGGGCAAGCCCCTGCCGGTCTACCAGGTGACGAACCGCGAGGGGCCGGACCACGCGCCGCAGTTCACCTGCGAGGTGCAGGTCGTGGGACTGGAGCCGGCGCAGGGCGCCGGGCCTTCGCGCCAGGCGGCGGAAAAGGCGGCCGCTCTGGCCCTGATGACGAGAGAAGGTGCGGTTTGAGCGAGACGGAAACTTCCAGCGAGGGCGGCACGCGGGCGGGTTTCGCCGCGGTCATCGGCGCGCCGAACGCCGGCAAGTCGACCCTGGTCAACCGGCTCGTCGGGTCCAAGGTCTCCATCGTCACCCAGAAGGTGCAGACGACGCGCTTCCCGGTGAGGGGCGTCGCGATGGAGGGCCAGAGCCAAGTCGTGCTGGTCGACACCCCGGGGGTCTTCACCCCGAGGCGACGCCTGGACCGCGCCATGGTCCGCTCGGCCTGGGCGGGCGCCGAGGACGCGGACGCGGTGGTGCATCTGGTGGACGCCGAGGGCGAGGTCGCGGTGCTGGCGGGGACGGCGACGCCGGCCCAGAAGCGCTCGGCCATCGACACCGCCACCATCGTCGAGAAGATGAAGCAGAGCGGGCGGAAAGCGATCCTGGCGCTCAACAAGATCGATCTGGTGCGCCGCGACAGCCTGCTGGCCATCGCCGAAACCCTATTCGGATCAGAGTGCTATTCCGAGGCCTTCATGATCTCCGCCCACAACGGCTCGGGGGTCGAGGACCTGAAGAAGCGACTGGCCGGCCTGATGCCCGAGGGGCCGTGGCTGTACCCCGAGGACCAGAGCGCCGACCTGCCGGTGCGCCTGCTGGCCGCCGAGATCACCCGCGAGAAGCTCTACCTGCGCGTCCACGAGGAGCTGCCTTACGCGGCCGCCGTGGAGACCACCTCGTTCAAGGAGGTCAAGGACGGGGCGGTGCGGATCGAGCAGAACATCTACGTCGAGCGGGAAGGCCAGCGCGCCATCATCCTCGGCCAGAACGGCCAGACCCTGAAGTGGATCGGCTCCAAGTCCCGCGAGGACCTGGCCCAGATCCTGGACCGGCCGGTGCACCTGTTCCTGCACGTCAAGGTCGACGACAAGTGGCAGGACCGCCGCGACCTCTACACCGAGCAGGGGCTGGATTTCGACGCGTAGGGGGCGGGTTCAATTCGGCCCGATCGCTCAGGCCAAATCGAGCGGCTTCCGACCTCTGGGAAATTCCGGAATGGGTCAGGAGCAGACATCCACCTAATGGCGTGCCCTGTCGTTGTGTTCGCCCTGGCGCGAGAGACCGAGGTTTCCAACCTTGACCTGCCGTTCGATCCGCTCAAGAACTTCGCGATGGCTCACCACACGCAATCGATGTGCAGCTCGCGGAAAGCACCCTTCGGGGCGGCGGACGCTTGCGCGCGGCGATAGCTGCATAACAGCCTCCATCAGCCCCGCCGGACGGCAGGGCTGAGATAACGGCCAAGTCGTCCTCCATCCGAGAGACGGCCATGACCAACCCATCCCTGCTTCCTCCCACGCCCAAACTTTGGACCGAGCGACTGTTGTTGCGCCCCGTCGAGCTAGCCGACGCGAACGCTATCGTATCGAGCTGCTGTTCCCAGTCCGCCGGCCCCTGTTCATCGACAAGTCCAGCGAGTCCACCTGGGACTTGAAGCTGAACAGCCAGGTCAGCCTGCCGTGGGCCCTGCAGCTCCAACTTAGCGGCGCCTACTACGCGCCCCGAAACATCCCGCAGGGGACCCAGTCCGCCCGTTCGTCGATCGACTTCTCGCTGACGCGCAAATTCCTCAAGAACCGGTTGGAGGCGAGCCTGTCGGCGACCGACGTCCTCAACAGCTTCGGCCTGGAGCAAAAGATCGAGGGGGCGGGCTTCCGCGCCGTCTACCAGAACTTCTACCAGACCCAGGCTGTCAGCCTGGCCCTCAAGTACAGCTTCTGATGTAGCGCTTCGTCGGCAAGGCTGAGCTACAGCCAGCCCACCCGCTTGAAGCGCCAGTAGATGAAGGCGCAGAGGCCGACGATGAAGGCCCAGGCGAAGGGATAGCCGTACTGCCAGTCGAGCTCGGGCATGACCTTGAAGTTCATGCCGTAGATGCCCGCGACCGCCGTCGGGACGGCGACCAGGGTGGCGCCGGCGGCCAGCTTTCGGGTGATGGTGTTCTGGTGCTGCTGCTCCAGCAGCAGGCTCGCCTCGAACACGGTGGTGATGATCTCGCGAAGGCCGTCGACCATGGTCTCGACCCGGCGCACGTGGTCGTGGACGTCGCGGAAATAGGGACGCACCTCGGAGTCGATCCCCGGCAGGCTTTGGTGCTCCAGCCTCGCGCAGAGCTCGCGCATGGGGCCGAGCACCCGGCGGAACCGTAAGAGCTCGCCGCGCAGGCGGAAGATGTGGCGCACGTCCTCGCCGGTGAGGCTGAGGTCCAGCGCCTTGCGCTCGGTGGCCAGCACGTCCTCCTCGATGTCCTGCACCACAGGCAGGTAGCCGTCGACGATGAAGTCGAGCACCCCGTGAAGGACGTAGTCGGTGCCGTGGCGCAGCAGGGACGGGGCGCTCTCGAGCTGCTGGCGCAGGCCCGAATGGGCGCGGGCCGAGCCGTGGCGGACGGTGATGATGTGCTTGGGACCGACGAAGATGTTGGTCTCGCCGTAGACGATCTCCTCCCCGTCCAGGCGGGCGGTGCGGGTGACCACGAAGAGCTGGTCGTTGTAGGCGTCGACCTTGGGCTGCTCGTGGGAGGAGAGGGCGTCCTCGACGGCCAGGGGGTGCAGGGCGAAGCGTTCCTGCAGGCGCCGCAGCTCGTCCTCGCCGGGTTCGTGCAGCCCGATCCAGACGAAGTCGTCCTGGCCCAGGTCGGTGGTCATGGCGTCCTCGAGGCCGACCTCGGCCAGACGCTCGCCCTTGCGATAGATCGCCGCCGCCACGACGCTCATGCCGGTTCCCCCGCGCGGGTCGCGACTCGGCGCCCGCCCTTGCGCATGTTCTACGAGGTTGGGTCCCAGGTCTTCAGCCGGATCTTGAGCTGGAGGATCGCCGCGCAGGCCCCGGCCACGGTGATCAGCGACCAGAGGGCGAGCGCCTGGCCCAGGGCGCCGGGTCCGTGGAACAGCCGGTCGGCCATCGCCCCCACCGCCACGGGCGCGAGCCCGCCGTCGACCACGTCAATACCTGCCCGTCCCCGTTCTTCAAGACTGACCGCTCTCGCAAGCGGACATCTCCGGGTTCACGTCATCGGGGACGTGCAAGGCATTGTGTAAGAATCGGCAGCCCTACCTCTTCAGCGTCGCGAGATAGGCGACGACATCCGCGCGCGTCTTGTCGTCTTGAATCTGCATCGGCATGGCGGTGCCGGGCGCCATCGCCGAGGGGTTCACCAGGAATTTGTCCAGGGCCTCGGCGCTCCAGGTGAGCCCGGAGGCCTTGAGGGCCTTCGTGTACAGTGGGAACCCAGGCTCGCTGGCGGCCGCGCGGCCGACGAGTCCCAGAAGACTGGGCCCCTCGGTAGGCCCCCCCGACTCCTGCACTGCGTGGCAGACGCCGCACATGGTGGTGAAGGCCTTCCTGCCGTTCTCGACATCTGGATTGGGGGCTGCAGCACATACGGCTGGGACCGCGACCACGGCGACGATGACCAAGAGGCGGCGATACGCGGACATGGACGGCTGACTCCGGAGGCTCGCGGCCTGCATCGATATAGCTTAGCGCCGAAAAATGGGTATCGTTCTGCCTTACAAAGTCCCCGGTCCATAAAGGGGAATAAACGGGTGGACGCCATGAGAAGACAATATCGCTCGTACCTCTTTGCCTTGCTCGTTCCGGCCTTCTTCCTCGCCGGCGTATTCGCTGCTGAGGCGGCTCAAGGGTCGGGGGCGGCCAAGCAGGAGCTCTGGTCCAATCCCGCTACCTGGCCGGGCCGGAAGGTCCCCCGCGCGGGCGACATGGTCACCATCGAAAGCGGCAAGGATGTGCTCCTGGACGTCAGCACCCCGCCGCTGCACGGCCTGCACCTCGAAGGCAAGCTCAGCTTCTCGGACAAGGCCGACGTCGAGCTGACCACCGAGTGGATCATGCTGCACGGGGAACTGGCGATCGGCACCGAAGCCAGGCCCCACACGCACAAGGCGACCATCACCCTCACCGACACCGTCCACGATGAAGCCATGGCCGGCATGGGCGACCGCGGCATCATGCTCGCGGGCGGCACCCTGAACCTTCACGGCGATCGCAAGAACACCTGGAGCAAGCTGGCCAGGACCGCCCCGGCGGGCGGCAATTCGATCGAGGTCCTGAACGCCGCCGGCTGGCGCGTCGGCGACGAGATCGTCCTCGCCTCGACGGATTTCAATCCCAGGCAGGCGGAGCGGCGGACCATCGCCGCCATCAAGGGCAACACGGTCACCCTCGACAGGAAGCTGGAGTACATGCACTTCGGCAAGATCACCTTCGACGTGGATGAGCGCGGCGAAGTCGGTCTGCTGACGCGCAATATCCGTATCCAGGCGTCGCCGGATGCCGAACAATCCTTCCTCGGCGGGCACGTGATGGCGATGGTCACGAGCAAGATGTTCGTCGAGGGCGTCGAGTTCAATCGAATGGGTCAGAACCTGACCCTCGCCCGGTATCCCATCCACTGGCACCTGGTCGGCGACGCGAAGGGCCAGTACATCAAGAACGCCTCCATCCACGACACCTACAATCGCTGCGTGACCGTGCACGGCACGAACGACCTGCGCGTCGAGAACAACGTGACCTACAACACCGTGGGGCACTGCTTCTTCATGGAAGACGGCATCGAGCACGGCAACGAGTTCATCCACAACCTGGCGATCCAGACCAAGTGCCATACGTCCAAGGCGTGCGTCCCGACCGCCCTCGCCGCGGCCGGAGAGAGCCCGAACTTCGCGGATCGCCTGGCCGTCCGGGCGAATGGCCAGGCCTCCAAGGATGTCCTGCTGCCCTCGGACAACACGGCGTCGAGTTTCTGGATCACCAATCCGGACAATGTTTACCGGGACAACGTGGCCGCGGGGTCCGACCAGAACGGCTTCTGGATGTCGTTGCCGGAGCACCCGAACGGCGCGTTCCTGGACACGGACGCCAGCAAGGCCGTCTGGCCGCGCCGGACGCCATTCCGCGAGTTCAAGGGCAACGTCGCCCACTCCAACTACGACGGGTTCATGTTCGACCGCAACATCGCGGCCAACAACACCTTCGGCGTGACCGGCAACGCGCATATGCCGAAGGAAAATCCCGCCGACGCGACCAGCAAGACGGTGGCGACGGTCTTCGAGAACCTCACGTCCTACAGGAACCGCAACGGCGGCATCTGGGGCCGCGGCGAGATGCACATCTTCAGGAACGTGAAGGTGGCCGACAACGCCATGGGCTATACCCACGCGGCGGGCTCGGCAGGTCGTGACCCCTTTACGTCATTGGTCGTCGACTCGCTGTTCGTGGGCGAGACCGAGAACATCGGCAATCCCACGACCGACGCGGAAAGGGCTTACGGCCGCAGCCTGCCGAAGCCCATGATTCCGGATTTCCCGATCCGCGGCTACGAGTACTACGATTACCGTCATGACGTGCAGAACGTCACCTTCCGGAACTACCAGGACAACGCCACCCGCAAGACGGGCGCGCTCTCCTACCTGATGTATACGAGCGCCGGGGTCTCGACCGAAAACGCCATCGAGGGCGCCCACTTCATCGACGCCAAGCCGGTCTATTTCCCGCCGATGGAGCGCAAGTGGGGCAACGATAATCTGAATGGTGTGGCCTGGAAGGCCGCGGCGATCCACGACAAGGACGGCTCGGTCGGCGGCGTGCCCAACGCGTACATCCTCCTCAACGACGGCGTCTACGACAGCCTCGCCACCGACGCACAGGCCTGCGAGATCAAGCCCGCCTGGAACGCCGCGGTTTGCAGGGGCGATGTCGGGCGCCTGGCCTTTGGAACCGTCGCCGGCGGGCCCTGCTCCGGCGGCGGCTGTCTTGGCGCGGCTCCTGCTCCCGCGGCTGCGCCTGCCGCAGCCGCGCGCCCACCCGAAGCCGCCAATCTGGGCGCCGGCGCCGTTCAAATCTTCGCGGCCCAAGCTGCCCTGCCGCCGATCGTCGTCAGCCGCAACGGCAACAATCAGACCGTGACCAGCACCAACGTACGGGCCGGCACCGAGATCAAGGTGGCGACCGCAAGACCGTCCCTGTCCCTCGCCCTGACGGAAATGGACAAGGGCTCGTGGGTGATCCTGGAGCTGCCGGGGTTCACCACCGCGGCCTCGGGTGCGGAGCAAAGCAGCCTGGACGCGCTCCGCAGCGCCAGCGCCACCTCCTACTACCGGGGCAACGGCGAACTGTGGGTCAAGGTGGTCTCCAATGGCGACGGCGCCGGCGGCCCTCGTGGTGGCGGTCCCGGCGGTGGCACCAGCCTGCAGGTCAGCCGGTAGGCTGGATACTGTCGTATGAGCAGGAGCCCCCGGCGCAGGCCGGGGGCACGGCCGCAACGTCCGGAACGGGCGCCACGCCGACGTGCGAGGCTACCCTCAGGATTGCACGGGGACGTCGTCGTCGAAGCCGAAGTAGGCCTGGGCGATCTGCGGCGCGAAGAAGTCCGCCTGGTGGGTCGCGTTATTCCTGAAGGTTGCCAGGTCGCGGAAGAAGCGCTGCATCGGCTGGCCATCGAGAGCGTTGGAGGAGCTCGCGGCCCGGAAGAATTCGAGACCCGCCTCCCAGCAGAGGCGATGGACCTGATGGTGTATGCCCATCAGCTGATTGGCCTTCAACGTGGTGAAGGGATCGCCGGAGACCTCGCCCTCGGCGTATTCCATATAGACCCGGCCGGTGTGCATCAGCAGCGCCTCGGCCGAGAGGGTCATCGACATGCCGAGCCCGAACACGCGCTGGAAGTCGGGATGCTCGATCTTCGGCAGGTCGGCTCCGTAATAGGTGCGGGAGCCGCGGATGATGCGCTCGTACTCCGCCAGCATGGCCTTGGCCGCGCCGACCTGGGAACAGGCGAGGGAGCCGCCCGCATAGCCCATGAACTGGCCCGCGTAGAGCGGGTTCCGGTGCAGGCGCCAGCCCGGCGTATCGGCGCCCGAGGGGCGGAACCTCTCCAGGGGCAGGACGAAGTCTGCGGGTATCCAGGCGTCCTCGACCCGGATGCTGTTGGAGCCGCTGCCCTTGAGCCCGAGAATGGCGCCCCAGTCGTCGAGCACCTCATAACCGTCGCGCGGGACGACGATCATCAGCCGCCGGTCGGGCGCGCCTTCGACGTATGCGCTGCCCAGGAAGTGCGTCGAATAGGGCGAGCCCGACGCGTAGGGCCACTTGCCCCGGATGCGGTAGCCGTCGCCGTCCGGCGTCGCGACGGCCTGCGGTCTGGCGCGGTGGGGAACCGACCCCGGCGCGATGAAGTGGCCCCCGCCCGGCCCGAATATCTGCTCCTGCGACGCCGGCTCGAAGTAGGAGGCGATGTGGAGCGCGTGGCTGGAGCCGAGGGCGAGACACCAGCCGATGCCGGGGTCGGCGGTCGCGATCTCCACCATGACGCGATAGAAGGTCGGGAAGTCGAAGGCGTAGCCCCCGAACCGGCGCGGCACGAAGATGCGATAGAAACCGGCGGCCCGGAACTTCTCGTGCAGCGCTTCGGAGTAGTAGCCGCGTTGTTCCGCCGCCGGGGCTTCCTCCCTCACCGCGGACGCGAGAGCCTTGGCGCGCTCAACCATCTCCGCCTGGCTGAGGTCCGGCTCGGGGGGCGAAACGGTGTCGACCATCGGGAAGCGACCCTTTCATCTGCAAGCGTCAGAGGCGGAGCAGCGCCTGACGCCGAACCAATGCGGCGCCTCGCCGCGGAACTGAAGCCCTGCCGGGCGGTCGCGGGCGAGAAGAAGGCGCCGGACGGCTTCGCAAGGTTGCGCCGTCCCGATCCCGGGCCTAGGTCCCGTTCATGGAATGGACCGACGAGGCGTATGTGCTTTCGGCCCGCGCCTTCGGCGAGACCGGGGCGATCGTCGAGCTTCTGACCGAGACCAACGGGCGCTACGCCGGCCATGTGGCGGGCGGGGCGTCGCGCAAGATGAAGCCCTTCCTGCAGCCGGGGGCGCGGGTGATCGCCCGCTACCGGGCGCGCACCTCAGAACAGCTCGGCTCGGTGGTGCTGGAGCCGATGGGGGAGGGGCCGGCGGCCCTGTTCGACGATCCTTTGGCGCTGGCGGGTCTGTCCGCCGCCGCGGCGGTGGCCGCCGCCGCCCTGCCGGAGCGGGAGGCGCATCCGGGCGCCTTCGCCGCCTTCGAGGCGCTTGCCGGGGCCTTCGCCTTTCCTGAGATATGGCCCGCGGTGTTCGTCCGCTTCGAGGCGGGGCTGCTTGAGGAACTTGGATTCGGGCTCGATCTCTCGCGCTGCGCCGTCACCGGCTCCGTCGACGACCTGATCTACGTCAGTCCCAAGACCGGGCGGGCGGTGTCCCGGGACGCCGGCGAGCCCTACCGCGAGCGGCTGCTGGCCCTGCCGCCCTTCCTGCTGGGCTCGCAGGGGGGCCTGGGAGAAGGCGACGTAGCCGCGGGCCTGGCGCTTACCGGCCACTTTCTGGAGCAGTTCGTGTTCGGTCCGCTGAACCGGCCCCTGCCGCCCGCGCGGGTCTGGCTGGTCGAGCGCCTGCACGCGGCCGAGCGGCTGTAGGCGGCGGCCACGAGCGGTCTGGATCGTCGCGGCGAATGCGGCTTAAGTATCCGCCGCCCTGGGAGGGGACATTGAAAATGATCAAGCCGACAACGGCTCTTATCGCCGCCCTGGTTCTGGCGGGCTCCGGAAGCGCCCAGGCCGCCTCGAACACCGCCTGCAATCGCGCCTGCCTCAGCGGCGCCATCACCGCCTATCTGAACGGGATGGTGAAGCACGATCCGGCCGCCGTGCCGGTCGCCAAGGACGTGCGCGTCACCGAGAACATCAAGGACATCAAGCTGGGCGAGGGCCTCTTCGCCACCGCCACCAAGCTGGGGACCTTCCGCGAGGAGTTCCTGGACACCCGCGCCGGGGTCGCCGGCGCCCATGTGGTGGTGGACGAGGGCGGCAAGCCCGCCCTGCTGGCGGTGCGGCTGAAGGTCGTGGGGCGCAAGATCACCGAGATCGAGAGCCAGGTCACCCGCAGCCAGGAAGAGGGCCAGGTGTGGGAGCCCGCCGGCCTGACCACCGCCAATCCGGCGATGACCAAGATGCCGAAGAAGTCGCAGCTCAACAGCCGCGAGGAGATGGTGAAGATCACCGACTTCTATTCGCGCGGCCTGATCGCCGGCAGCTTCGTCAAGGTGGACGCGCCCTTCGCCGAGGAGACCACCTCGCGCAACGAGAACGGCTCCTTCACCGCCGGCCCGCCCTGCATCCGCAATCCCAGCTGCAAGAACATCAAGACCCAGCCCTCGCCCACGCGCGCGGGCTTCCAGGACCGGGTGATGCTGGTGGATGAGCAGAACGGCATCGTCTGGCGGCGCCTGTCCTGGAACCGCACCAACGGCCAGCGCCTCGTCGCCTTCGAGGTGTTCAAGGTCTACGACGGCAAGATGCAGGTGGTGGAAGCCTTCCTGCGCCTTGAGCCGCAGTCGTCAACGTCGGGCTGGGGCTGATCGGAAGTGGCGAGCGAAGCGCAGACTTCGTCGCCTAGGGAGATGCACAGATGATCAAGCGGACACTGGCCGTCGTCGCGGCCCTGTTGCTTCTGGGTGGAAGCGGCGCGCAGGCCGCCTCGAAGCGGGCGACGTGCGACCGCGCCTGCCTGGCGGGAGCGATGACCGCCTATCTGAACGCCCTGGCCAAGCACGACCCGTCCAGGGCGCCCCTGTCGAAGGCCGTGCGCTTCACCGAGAACACCATGGACCTGAAGCCGGGCGAGGGCCTCTGGACCACGATCACGGGTCTGGGGACCTTCCGCGAGGACTTCCTGGACGTGCGCGCCGGAATCGCGGGCTCGCACGTGGTGGTGCAGGACGCCGGCAGGCCCGCCTTGCTGGCGGTGCGGCTGAAGGTCGTGCGGGGCATGATCACCGAGATCGAGACCCAGGTGACCAACAGCCCGCCCACGGGCCAGCGGTTCGAGGTCGATACCCTGAAGACGCCCAATCCCGAGGTGATGCGCATCCTGAAGCCGTCCGAGCGTATGTCGCGGGCCGAGCTGGTGCGGATCTCCGACTTCTATCCGGCGGGGCTGAAGGCAGGCAGCTTCGCGACCGTGGACGCCCCCATGGCGCCTGACGCCACGCGCAACGAGAACGGCGGCTGGGCGGCGGGGCCGTTCTGCACCTCGCGGCCCACCTGCAAGGACATGAAGACGCAGCCCCTGGGCGCCGGCCGCACCCACTTCCAGGACCGGGTCCTGCTGGTGGACGAGCAGACCGGGGTGGTCTGGCGGCGCATGTCGTGGCTGCCGCCGGGGGGCAAGGACGAGCGGCTGGTGGCCTTCGAGATCTTCAAGATCTACGGGGGCCAGATGCACGTGGTGGAAGCCTTCCTGCGGACCGAACCGCTTTCGTCGGTTTCGGGCTGGGGCTGACCCGTCAAATGGCCTGATGCGGTAGCTCAAACTGCCTGATATAGGCGAACGAAAGAGTATGACGGGGGAGACGACATGCGTTCCAATCGCCTGCTGATCGCTGTGGCGGTCATGGCCATGACCGCTGTGGGTCTGGGCGGCGCCGCCTCGACCGGCGGTCCGACGCGCTTCGGCCAGATCGACGACGCGCGCGCCAAGAACGCCCTGAGCGAGCCACAGAACTGGCTCGTCCACATGGGCAACCACGAGGCCTGGAACTATTCCGGCCTCGACCAGATCAACCCGTCGAATATCAGCCAGCTGAAGCCGGCCTGGTACGTCGAGTTCGACACCAACCGCGAGCAGCAGGCGACGCCGATCGTCGTCGACGGGGTGGCCTATGTGGCCACCGGCTGGAGCAAGATCTACGCGCTCAACGCCAAGACCGGCGAGCAGCTCTGGTATTACGACACCAAGGTCCCGGGCGAACGGGCTCCGCGCTCCTGCTGCGGCATCCAGAGCCGGGGCGTGGCCGTCTACAAGGGCAAGGTCTACATCGGCACCCTGGACGGCCGCGTGGTCGCGGTGGACGCCCGTACCGGCAAGCTGGCCTGGGAAACCCACACCTTCGACAAGGACGACGTGTTCGTGAACACCGCCGCCGTGCGGGTCGCCAACGGGATCGTCTACATCGGCAACGCCAGCGGCGAGTTCGGCGGGCGCGGCTTCCTGACGGCGGTCAACGCCGACACCGGCAAGAAGATGTGGCGCTTCTTCCTGACCCCCGGCAAGGCCGGGGTGAAGGACAACGAGCCCTCCGACGAGATCATGGACAAGGTGGTCCGCCCGACCTGGTTCGGTCCGGACAACGACTATCGCGGCGGCGGCAACGTCTGGGGCTCGATCGTCTACGATCCCGAGTTCGACCAAGTCTATGTGGGCACCGGCAACGGCTACCCCTGGGCCCGCTACTTCCGCTCCGACGGCAAGGGCGACAACCTGTTCATCGCCTCGGTGGTGGCCCTCGACGCCAAGACCGGCCGCTACAAGTGGCACTACCAGGAGGTCCCGGGCGAGAGCTTCGACGCCGACGCCGTCGGCCCGATCATGCTGCTCGACGTGAAGAAGGACGGCCAGACCAGGAAGACCCTGGTGCACGTCAACAAGAACGGCGTGTTCTGGGAGCTGGACCGCAAGACCGGCAAGCTGATCTCGGGCGTGCCGTTCGTGCAGGGGATCGACTACTTCGACGGCTTCGACAAGGACGGGAAGGTCATCCCGCGCCAGAGCGCCTACTACGACAACCTCAAGGCGACGACGACGGTTTGCTGCGCCGGCGCCCACTCCTGGCAGCCCATCGCCTACAGCCCCAAGACCGGCCTGGTTTACCTGCAGGCCGGCCAGGGCGGCGGCGGGCGGCAGATCCCGACCGAGACCTTCGAATATGTGAAGGGCCTGGACCATATCGGCATCTACGCCTTCGGCCGGACCATCCCGGCTGAGGTGACCGCCCGGCAACCGGTGTTGCCGCCGCCGGCGAACCCGACTCCGCGCGGTTCGTGGCTGCAGGCGTGGGATCCGGCGACCAACAAGGCCGTCTGGAAGACCGAGGGCAACGGCGGCGGCGTCATGGCCACCGCGGGCAACCTGCTGTTCCAGGGCCAGGGCCGCAACGTCATGGGCACGCTGAACGCGTTCCGCCAGGACACCGGGGAGAAGATCTGGAGCTACAACGTCCCGAACTCCATCTCGACCTCGCCGGTCACCTACATGGTCGATGGCGAGCAATATATCATGGTGGCGAGCGGGGCGGCCTCGGGGATCGGCGCTACGCCCGACGCCAAGGCCCGCCAGAACGGCCGCCTGGTGGTCTTCAAGCTGAACGGCACGGCGACCCTGCCGCCTGAGCCCGGTCCCGCGCCGGCGATCAGGAACTTCACCGCCGAACAGGCGCCGACCCTGTCGACCGCCGACTTCGCCTGGGCCAGCGACAAGTACGCCGAGGTCTGCGCCCACTGCCACGGCATCAACGCCGGCAGCAACAACGTCATCCCGGATCTGCGACGCTCGCCCTATACGGCCAGCGCCGACGCCTGGAAGACGGTGGTCGAGGACGGCGCCCTGAACGACAAGGGCATGATCTCCTGGACCCGCTACCTCGGGACGGGCGGCTCGGAAAAGATCCGCCTCTACGTGGCCGAACAGGCTCGCCGCGGGCTCGCCGCGCCGGCCGGCGGCGCCGGGGGCGGCGGACGGGGCGGCACACCGGCCGCGGCGCTCGGCCTTGGCGGGACTCCCGCCGCGGCTGTGGCGCGCGCACCGGCCCCTGCGCCGGCGGCTCCCCCGGCTCGTCCGGCGACGACCCAGGCGGAGGCTCCGCCTCTGCACGGCGCCGAGTAACGCTCGCCGGAATGCCAGGCGGGCCTGCGGGACCGCCTGGCGCTTGGCGCGAACCATGAGCCGCGCACCAAGCGCGGCCGGGAGGAAACATGGCTCATCTGAAGGTTCTGGGCGTCCTGGCGGCCCTGGCGCTGATGGCGTTCGGCGATCGCGCGGAACTGGGCGCCCGCGCGGAAGCGGCGACGGCCTGCGACAAGGCCTGCCTCGAGCATATCGGCGACCAGTACCGGGCGGCTTACGCCAAGCGGGACCCCAAGCTCGCCCCCTTCGCCGCCAAGGTGCGCTTCAGCGAAAACAACGTCCCGATGGACTTCCCGCAGGGGACCTGGAACGCCATCACCAGCGAGGTCGGCCCGGCCCTGACCTTCTCCGACCCGAGCACCAGCCAGGTCGGGATCCACACCTCGATCATGATGACCAACACCCCGGCGCACATGGCGATCCGGCTGAAGATCGTCAGCGGCAAGATCACCGAGGTGGAGCACATCATGTCCACCAAGCGGCTGATCTCCTCGCCGCCGACGCCGTTCGGCGACCTCCGGGCGGTCGATCCGGAGATGCCCACCACCCTTAAGCCTGAGGAGCGTGTCTCGCGCGCGGAGATGACCCGCATCGCCGACGGCTATTTCCAGACCCTGTCCCGCAACGACGGCCAGCTCTTCACCAAGTTCAACGCCAACTGCCACCGGGTGGAGAACGGCTTCGAGACCGCCCGTGACGGCTGCGACACCGGCTTCAAGCTCGGCAACTTCGCCTTCAACGAGCGGGTGCGCCGCGAATGGCTGGTGGTGGACGAGGCGCGGGGCCTGATCATGGGCCGGGGCTTCATCGACCATCAGGGCACCCTGATCAAATACAAGCTGACCAACGGGACCGAGCGGGACTCTCCCTTCCAGGAGCCGCACACCTGGAGCATGCTCGAGACCTTCAAGATCAAGAACGGCGGCATCGGCCCGGTGATCGCCACCTTCATCGGCGCGCCGTACCGGGTGGATTCACCTTTCACCGACCCGAAGGCGGTGCGGGGGATCAAGCAACGCTGAGCCTTTCAGGATGAGGGGGTCGTGTCTGATCGCGACCGCCGTTCCTGCCGATTGCGTATCTTGCCGCCTAGTTTCAGTATCGCCCACCCCTGACAGATCGCCGGGATGAAGCCGAAGGAGACGCCAGTGCAGGTCCTGAAACGCATTTCCCTGGCCGCCAGCCTAGCTTTGCTAGGGGCAGCGCCCTCGTTCGCCGGGGCGGCCCAGCCCGAGGCGGTCCGAACCACGCCCATATCCACGCCGCTCGGGACGGGCGCCTTCAAGGCGATCATGGAGGTCGATCCGGGCCTTCCGACCCACACGGTCTATCGCCCCGCCAATCTTGCGGCCCTCGGCGGCCAGAAACTGCCCATCGTGGCCTGGGGCAACGGCAGTTGCGCCAACGCCGGCAACCGCTTCCGCTGGTTCCTGAGCGAGATCGCCAGCCACGGCTACCTCGTCCTCGCCGTCGGCCCGATCGGTTCGGCTGAGCAGGAAAAAGGCCCGGTCCCGGGGAACCTCAAGGTCGGCGCCCCAGCGCCGGCCAGCACCGCAGGCCCGCCCGCCAGCCACTCCTCGCAGCTGATCGACGCCATCGACTGGGCCATCAAAGAGAACGGGCGGGCAGGCAGCCCTTACCGCGGCCGCATCGACACCACCCACATCGCCGCCATGGGTATGTCCTGCGGCGGAGCCCAGGCGATCGAGGCATCATTCGATCCGCGGGTGACCACCACCGTGGCCTGGAACAGCGGCCTCTTCCCCGACCCCACGACCATGGCCGGCGGCAAGGTCCTGACCAAGGACGACCTGAAGCGGCTGCACGCCCCCATCGCCTATATCTCGGGCGACATCCTGGACGTGGCCTATCCCAACGCCAACGACGACTTCGAGAAGCTCAACGGCATCCCGGTGTTCCGCGCCTACCGCAAGAACACCTACCACGAGGGCACCTATGGGGAGCCCAACGGCGGCGCCTTCGCCCCCGTGGGCGTGGCCTGGCTGGACTGGCGGCTGAAGGGGGACAAGGCGGCGGCGGGGATGTTCGTCGGGGCCGACTGCGGCCTCTGCCGTGACGCGGCCTGGGTCGCACGCAGCAAAAATCTCGTCCGCTGAAACGAAAACCGCCCCGGACCTTGGGCCCGGGGCGGCTGACTTTGCAGGCGTTGTCGGGACTAGAAGCGGAAGCGCACCCCGCCCTGGAAGTTCCGGCCGATGGTGTCGTACAGCGTGTAGTTGGTCGGGTAGACCCCGTAGAAGGTCAGGCCCGAACCCAGCCGCTGCGGCGGGTCCTTGTCGAACAGGTTGTTGATCGTCAGGAAGGTCTCGAAGCGGTTGTCGGCGCCGAATTTATAAGAGATCGACAGGTCGCTGTAGAAGTACTTGCCCACGACGTTCGGCACGGCGCCGTTGCCGGTGGGGTTGGGGTTGGTGAAGGACGTGGCCGGGATCGGATTGCCCAGCTCGTCCACCGTCGCCTGGATGCGGCCCGAGTTGATGAAACGCTCCTGCCAGTTGATGGTCAGAGGCCCGCGCTGATAGTTGGCGCTGACCGTGCCGGACCAGTCGGAGTTGCCGCCGGTGCCGGCCACGACGCCGCCGCCGATGATCCCCACCGAGTTGCTCTGCGAGACCGAGCCGAGGGTGAAGGCCTGGTTCTTCAGCATGTCGTTGAAGAGGGCGCGGAAGGTCAGGACGTCGGTGCGGCCGTCCCAGATCTTGGAGAGCGGCAGGCGGTAGCTGACCTCGATGTCCAGGCCGTTGTTCTTCGTCGTGCCGATGTTCTGGGGCACGTTGAACACCTGGGTGATCGGGCCGATCGTGTTGCCCGCCCCGAAGGACGCCGGGTCGGTCTGCCGGGTGATGAACTGGCAGTAGTAGGTGTTCCCGAGCGAGCACTGGGTGACCGCCGAGGTGCTGGCGATCGCGTCGGTGACGATGATGGCGTAGTAGTCGATTGAGGCGCTGAACCCGTCGACCCACTTGTTGAAGGTCGGGCGGTAGACGATCCCCATGGTGAAGGTGTCGCCGATCTCCGGCTTCAGGAGCGGGTTGCCCCGGGCGTAGGTGACGACCCCGGTGTTGTTCTCGATCACGCCGGTGACGCCGCGGCGGAAGGGGTCGGACACGACGCCGTTGGTCGCCGAAACGCCCGCGAACAGGTTGGCCAGGTTCGGCGCCCGGATGTCATGCGATTGCGTGGCCCGGATCCGCAGGTCGTCGACCGGCTGGTAGACCATGCCGACCTTCCAGTTCAGCTGGCCGCCGCCGTACTGGTAGTCGGCGTAGCGGACCGCGCCGTTCAGGTCCCAGGACTTGGCGAGGGGGCTGTCGCGCAGCAGCGGGATCAGGGCCTCGCCGTAGACTTCCTTGACGTTCAGGCTGCCCTTGTAGCCGCCCGAGTTGATCACGTCCCAACCGGTCCGCGCGCCGCGCGAGCCGGCGGGCAGGCCGTTGAAGTTCAGCACCGGGGTCAGGCCGGCGATGTAGCCGGGCTGGCCGGGGATGGCCGGCAGGTAGGATTCGGACACCGTATCGGCCACGCCGTGGGCTTCTTCCCGGCGGTATGAGGCGCCGAAGCCCGCCGAGACCGGGCCGGCCGGGAGCGTGAAGAGGTCGGCGCGGGCGTTGAACTCGGCCACGTCCTGCGTGGACCGCTGGGTGAGCTGCGAGTTGCCGTTGGCCGGACCGCCGGTGATGTAGCTCCAGGCGGCCGAGGAGATCCCGACCGGGCCCAGCACGTTCAGCGGCACGCAGCCGTCGGTCGGGTTGGTGATGGTCGAGCGGCAGACCGGGCTGCCGGCGGCGGGCAGGCCGGCGCCGCCGGGGCTCGCGACCGCGTCGATGGACCGATAGAGATTGACCATGTGCTGGTTGCCGGTCGCGCCCGACTTCTTCAGCGACTCCGAGTGGCTGTAGTAGGACGACACGGTCCATGTCGTGCCGAGCACGTCGGCCTTGCCGTCGATGCCGAGCACGCCGCGGAGCATCGAGACCTCGGCGTAGTTGTGCGAAGCCGGCCAGTCTGTGTCGAGGCGCCCGATGGTGATGGTGTTGCGGGTCGGGCCGGTGAGCTGGCCCGTGACCGGGTTGATCAGGGCCAGGCTCGTGGCGCCGGCGTTGGCCAGGCCGGTCACCGGATTGGTGGTCAGCATCTGGTTCCGGACCGCCGTCGGCAGGTACACGTTGTCGTCGAAGATGGTGAAGGTGTTGGTCAGGCCCGCGTTGCCGAGGATGCCGTCAAAGTGGGACTTGGAGTCCGCGTACATGGCCGAGGCGTAGACGTTCCAGTTCGGCGTCAGGTCATAGCCGGCGCGCAGGTAGGCGTTGCCGCGCTTCTGGGGAGGCAGGGAGGAGAAGGCCGCGCCGAGGTTGCGGTCGCTGTCCAGGCCGCCGCCGGCCATGGTGGTGGCGCTGCGGTAATTGCCGAAGGGGAAGGGCGTGAGAGCGCCCGCGGTGGAGGAGAAGTACTGGCCGCGGAGCGCGTTCGGGCCGGTGATGATCAGGCCGCCGGTGGACTGGTTGGCCGGCATGGTGTTGTCGACCAGGATGCGAGTCGGGCAGGCCAGGGAGGTCTGCGGCACCGGGCAGTTCGGGTTGGTGATGAAGCTGGTGGCGTGGTTGGCCCAGGGCCGGTCCAGGTAGTTGGAGATGCCGCGGGTCTGATAGTACTCGGTCGCGGCAATGACGTGTCCACGCCCACCTGCGAAGTCGTGGCCGATGGCGATCGAGGCGCTGAAGGTCTTGTTGTCGCCGTAGGTGGTCAGGCCCCCGCGGACCTCGCCCTTGATGCCGGTGAACTTGGTGTCGAGGACAAAGTTGACGACGCCGGTCAGGGCGTCCGAGCCGTACTGCGCCGAGGCGCCGCCGGTCACCACGTCGACGCGCTTGACCAGGTTCTGCGGGAAGGCGTTCAGGTCGACGGCGCCGGCGGAGGTGCCGTTCTCGCCGCCGGCGACGACGCGCTGCCCGTCGAGCAGGGTCAGGTTGCGGACGATGCCGAGGCCGCGAAGGTTCAGGTAGCTGGAGCCGGAACCCGCGCCGGCGAGGAAGCCGGAGGATTGGGCCATGAAGGAGGACTTGAACTGGGGCAGCTGGTTGATGGCGTCCGACAGACTGTTCGGCGCGGTCTGCTGCATCTGCTCCATGGTGACCACGGTCACCGGGGTCGGGGCGGAGAAGCCGTTGGTGATGACGCGAGAACCGGTGACGACCACCTCGTCGGCTGTTCCTCCCGCGCCTTGGGCGTGGGCGGTCGAGCCGACGGCCAGCGCCGCCAGGGCGCTCGAGCACAGGGCATAGGTCTTCAATCGGCTATTGGTCATGTTTGCTTTCCCCTCAGTCCCCTCGCGGTATTCCGCGCAGTCAAAGCTGAGCCCCCGCTTCGTGTGTCGAAGCGTGAGACTAGGTTCCGATGTCTATGACGTGCGACGAGTCCTATTCCGTCGCAACTTACAAGAATTTAAGATCAGAATGCGCGCCACGGTTGAATATCGCAAGACGTTAGGGCCTTACGATTGCAATCTATCGTTGCTAGATTCGGGCGTGCCCGCCGCCGATGACAGCCCCCCTGTCATGCCGGGCCGGAAACGGCTAGGGTCCGCGCCGGTCAGGGGAGCCTCAAGACTCGCCGCCCTGCACAGTCCGGTTCGTCCTGGGGAGGGACGTCTGATGATCAAAGCCACCTTCGCGCCCGCTTTCGCCCTTGTCGGCGCCCTGGCTCTCATGAGCGCCGGCGGCGCCCAGGCCGCGTCGAAGACCTCGTCCTGCAACCGGGCCTGCCTCGAAGGGACGATGACCAGATACCTCGACGCCATGGTCAAGCATGACCCGGCCGCCGCGCCCCTGGCCAAGACCGTGCGCTTCACCGAGAACGGCATCGACCTCGCGCCGGGCGAAGGGTTCTGGAAGACCATCGACGGCCTGGGGACCTACCGGCAGAACGTGCTGGACGTGCGGGCCCACCAGTCGGGCGCCTATCTGGTGGCCATGGAGGGCGGCAAGCCGGTGCTCTTCGCCGTCCGCCTGAGGGTCGAGAACCGCCAGATCACCGAGATCGAGACCCAGGTGTCGCACTCCAACGCCGAGGCCGGCGGCTGGGAGATCGAGAAGCTGGTCAAGGCCGACCCGCGCATGACCTACGTGCCCAAGGGCAAGGAGCGCATGTCCCGCGCCGAACTGGTGCGCATCGCCATGATGTATCCGCAAGGCCTGCGCGCGGCCAAAAGCTTCGTGGCCGACCCGGACCTGCCGATGATCGAGGCCGCCTACCGCCGGGAAAACGGCATGACAACCGGCGGCCCGGACAGCACGCGCGGGGCAGGCACCAAGAACATGAAGACCCAGAACCTCTTCATCGCGGGTGGGCGGCCCAACTTCCAGGCGCGGGTCGTGGCGGTGGACGAGGATCTCGGGATCGTCTGGACCCGGGTGTCCTGGCGGCGCCCGGCGGCGGTGGTCAACGGCGTGACGGGCCCCGCCCGCCGCTTCGTCGCCTTCGAGGCCTTCAAGGTCTACGACGGCAAGCTGCACGCGGCCGAAGCCTTCCTGCGGTTCGAGCCGCTGGAGAACACCGGCGGCTGGGGCGTGGGCGCTCCCGACCCGCTGCCGGCGGACTAGCAACCGCTCGCGGCTTCCCCTCTCCCGCGAGGGCAGAGGGGAAGAGGCGCTTCATCGCCCCGTGATCCCCGCTATGCTGGGGCCGTAATAGAATCGGCTCCCTTATGAACAAGCCTCTCCTGCCTGGGTCCGGCGGCCCGGAAGACGGCGGTCGCATCGTCGACGAACCGCTCGGCGAAGCCCTGTCCAAGCGCTACCTGGCCTACGCCCTGTCGACGATCATGAACCGGGCGCTGCCCGACGTGCGCGACGGGCTGAAGCCCGTGCACCGGCGCCTGCTCTATTCGATGCGGATGATGCGGCTCTTTCCGCAGGACTCGGCCAAGAAGTGCGCCCGCGTGGTCGGCGACGTGATCGGCCGCTTCCACCCCCACGGGGACCAGTCGGTCTACGAGGCCCTGGTGCGCCTCGCCCAGGAGTTCGCCCAGCGCTACCCGCTGATCGACGGGCAGGGGAACTTCGGCAACATCGACGGCGATAACGCCGCGGCCATGCGCTACACCGAGTGCAAGCTGACGCCCGCGGCCCAGCTCCTGCTCGACGGCATCGACGAGGACGCGGTCGATTTCCGCCTCACCTACGACGACGAGAACGAGGAGCCCATGGTGCTCCCCGCCGCCTTCCCGAATTTGCTGGCCAACGGCTCGACGGGGATCGCGGTGGGGATGGCGACCTCCATCGCCCCGCACAATGTGATCGAGCTGATCGACGCCTGCCTGGTTTTGCTGCAGCGTCCCGACGCCTCCACCGCCGACTTGGTGGAGCGGCTGCCGGGCCCGGATTTCCCCACCGGCGGAGTAATCGTCGAGCCGGCCCATTCCCTGATGGAGATCTACGAAACGGGGCGCGGCGGGGTGCGGGTGCGCGCCCGCTGGTTCACCGAGGACCTCGGACGGGGGATGTGGCGGGTGGTGGTCACCGAGGTGCCCTATCAGGTCAAGAAGTCCCAGCTGGTCGAACAGCTCGCCGGCCTGATCGAGGCCAAGAAGGCGCCGCTGCTGGGCGACGTGCGCGACGAGTCCGCCGAGGAAATCCGCCTGGTGCTGGAGCCCCGCTCCCGCGGGGTCGAGCCCGAGGTGATGATGGAGAGCCTCTACCGGCTCTGCGATCTGGAGACCCGATTCCCGGTCAATATGAACGTGCTGGACCGCACCAGCACGCCCCGGGTGATGGGCTTGAAGGCCATGCTGAAGGCCTTCCTCGACCACCGGCGCGAGGTGGTGATCCGCCGCGCCAGCTTCCGCCTCTCCAAGATCGAGCAGCGGCTGCACATCCTCGAAGGCATGCTGGTCGCCTACCTCAACCTCGATGAGGTGATCCGCATCGTCCGCTACGAGGAAGAGCCCAAGGCCCGGCTGATCGAGGCCTTCGAGCTTTCCGACCTCCAGGCCGAGGCCATCCTCAACACGCGCCTGCGCCAGCTCGCCAAGCTGGAGGAGATGGAGATCCGGCGCGAGCACGCCGACCTCGCCGAAGAACGCGATGGGCTCAAAGCCCTGCTCGAGTCCGACAAGGCGCAGTGGAAGCTGGTCGGGGTGGGCCTGCGCGAGGTGCGGGACATCTTCGTCAAGGACCCGAAGCTGGCCAAGCGCCGCTCCACCTTCGCCGACGCGCCGGCGCTGGATTCCGCCCCGCCACTGGACGCCTTCATCACCCGCGAGCCGATCACCGTGATCCTGTCCGACCGCGGCTGGATCCGGGCGGCCAAGGGCAAGGTCGAGGACCCCTCGGAGCTGAAGTTCAAGGAAGGCGACAGCCTGGCTTTCCTGGTCCCGGCCGAGACCACCGACAAGCTGGTCATCTTCGCCTCGGACGGGCGCGCCTTCACGCTCGGCTGCGACAAGCTCCCGTCCGCGCGGGGGCAGGGCGAGCCGCTCCGCCTGATGCTGGACCTGGACGACCGGGTGAAGCTGCTGGCCGTGTTCCCGCACAAGCCGGGGCGCAAGCGGGTCATCGCCTCTTCAGGGGGGTATGGCTTCCTGGCGCCCGAGGAGGAGCTGATCGCCAACCGCAAGGCCGGCAAGCAGGTGCTGAACGTCGACGACGGGGAGGCGCGGTCCTGCCTCGTGGCCGACGGCGACCAGCTGGCGACCATCGGCGACAACGGCAAGATCCTGATCTTCCCGCTCTCCGAGCTGCCCGAGATGGGCAAGGGCAAGGGCGTCAAGCTGCAGGCCTACAAGGAAGGCGGCCTCCGCGATCTGATGGTGTTCTCCGAGGCGGACGGGGCCGGCTGGATCGACAGCGCCGGGCGGAAACGCGAGTGGAAGGAATGGGCCGAGTGGAAGGGCCGCCGCGCCGGCGCCGGCAAGCTGGCCCCCAAGGGCTTCCCGACCAACAAGCGCTTCGGGGGGCGGTAGGTCGGCAGGGCCTTCGCGTCGGCGCAGGATGAGGAGCCGACTTGATCATCCTATCGGTTCTGCGACGTTCACCGAGTGAGCCGAACAGAGCCCCCGACCGATCAGCGAGACCTGCGTATCCGCCCAGCGTCCACCGGGGATGCAGCAGCGCTGGCGACGTTGAACGGGATATTGCTGAAGTGGCACGCCGACCGATATCCGGACGTGTTCCGGGCCGACACGCCACCATCAGAACTCGCAGCCTTCTTCTGCGGACAAATTATCGCTGAGGGTTCAGAGGTAGCTCTCGCGGAAATCGGCGGATTCCCGGTCGGCTACATCTTTTTTCGTCGCAAACCGCGTTTGGGCAGCGCGTTCACGTTGCCAGGCCCTGACACGTTGTTCATCGAGCACGTCGCGGTTCTTCCCGAGCATCGCCGGCGAGGGATCGGAGCTGCAATGCTCCATTATGTCGAAGCACAGGCCGACCCCGGAGGAGACATCGCTCTTGAGACAATGGAACTGAACGTGGACGCCCAAGCCTTCTTTGCCCGACTTGGCTTTGCTGTGACCAAGCTGTCATTGCGGAAACGAGCTGCCTTTAGTTAGGCCGCCGCGCCGGCGCCGGTAAGATGGCCCCAAGGGCTTCCCGACCAACAAGCGCTTCGGGGGGCGGTCGGCCGAAAGCCGCTTCTCGCCGTCGAGCCGCAACCGTGACAGGCTGATCGGAGGCAGCGCGAAGGGGAGGGGCTTATGGCCGCCTACATGATCGCCAGTTTCGATATCGCAGACCCGCAGGCCTTCGAGGCCTACGTCCCCGGCATGATGCCCATTCTGCTTAAGTACGACCCCGACATCCTGGTCGCCGACTATGGCGCGACGGCGCTCGAGGGCGAGTGCCGCCGGGTCAATGTCGTGATCAGGTTCAAGAGCGAGGAGGCGCTGAACGGGTTCTACGACGACCCTGAGTACCAGCCGCTCAAGGAGCTGCGGCTGCGCACCACGGCCAACAGCACGTGCTTGGTCGCGAAGGAATTCGTGCTCCCCGCCTGAAGAGGGGGCGTCCGGGAGAGTGCAGCATGGCCGACAATGATCGCCGCCAGTTCCTGGGCGCCGCCGCCCTCGGCGCTGCGGCCGGAATGCTCGCGGCCGAACCCGCGTTGGCCGGGACGCCGACGACAGCCACCGCGCCCGCGCCGCCCGGCCCTCTGCCCGTCATGGGCCCCATCCGCCAGGTCCGGGCGGGGGTGCTGGACGTGGCCTACTACGAGGCGGGCCCGAGGGACGGAAAGCCCGTCCTGCTGCTGCATGGCTTCCCCTACGACATCCACAGCTATGTCGATGTGGCGCCCATGCTGGCGGCTCAGGGGTGCCGGGTGATCGTGCCCTACCTGCGGGGCTACGGCGCCACCCGGTTTCTCGACGCGGCGACGCCCCGCTCCGGCGAGCAGGCGGCCATGGGCGCGGACGCCATCGCCCTGATGGATGCGCTGGGTATCAAGAAGGCGGTGGTGGCCGGCTTCGACTGGGGCGGGCGCGGGGCCGCGATCGCCGCGGTGCTCTGGCCCGAGCGGGTCAAGGGCCTGGTCTGCATCGGCGGCTATCCGATCATCGACGCCTCGCGGGCCATGATCCCCGGCGCGCCGCGGCAGGAAGCGGCGGGCTGGTATCAGTTCTATTTCCATAGCGAGCGGGGAGAGCGCGGCCTCGCCGCCAACCGCCGGGAATTGACGCGGCTGCTATGGACGCAATGGTCGCCCAACTGGCGCTTCGACGACGCGACCTTCGAGCGGACGGCGGCGGCGTTCGACAACCCGGACTTCGTGGCCGTGGTCATCCACTCCTACCGCCACCGCTTCGGCCTCGTCCCCGGCGATCCCCGCTACGCCGAGCTGCAGCGGCGGCTGGACGCCCTGCCGCCGGTGACCGTTCCCGCCATCACCCTCGGCGCCGGGGGAGACGGGGTGGCGCCCGCGGGCAACGCGGTTCCCTCGCCGACCAAGTTCACCGGCCCCCGCATCCACCGCCTCGTGCCTACGGCGGGCCACAACCTGCCGCAGGAAGCGCCTCAGGCCTTCGCCGAAGCGGTCCTGGAACTGGCCAACAGGCCGGGGTGAGGCCGACTGCGCAGCTGACCGCTACTTCGCCCGGCCTGTGTAACCCTTCGCCAGCATCGGCATGGCGACGAGCTGGTTGCGGGCCGAAGGGGAGCCCCAGTCGCCGTAGAAGATGATGGCGTAGAGCGTCTTCTTGTCCTTGCCCCCGAACGCCACCCCGTGCAGGCCGGGGGGGCCGGCGATGGTGCCGAGGAAGTCGCCGGTCTTGGCAAAGACGTCGACCGCCCCGCCGACCGCCACATAGAGCCGCCCCTCGGAATCGATGGTCGAGCCGTCCCCCCCGCGCCCTCCGCGCAGCTTGGCGAACTCGCGCTGGTTGGTGAGGGACCCGTCCGCCTGGACGTCGAAGGCGGTCACCACCGGGCCGTTGCCGAGGTACAGGACCTTCTCGTCCGCGCTCAGGATGATGCCGTTGGCGCCGTTCACGTCCTGGCCGTACTTGGCGACCTTGCCGGCCCGGTCGACGTAGAGCAGGCCCCCGCCCGAGACGGCCACATAGACCCCGCCCTTGGCGTCGGCCATCAGGTCGTTGATCGTCCCGCCGATGCACTCGATCGGCTCGCCGTTGAAGCTGTCCGCGATCACCTTGCGGGTCGGCTCGAGCTGCGAGATTCGTTCCGGCAGGCCTCGCTCGGCCACGAACAGGGCTCCGTTCTTGCTGCGCGAGACCGCGCCGCCGGTGTTGACCTTGTCGTAGAGGATGCGCGCCAGCCCGGTCGCCGGGTCCAGCTCCATGACGCTGCCGGCGTCGTTATTGGCGAACAGCATCCTGCCGTTCGCGCCGGCAAGGGGGCCGTCGGTGTTGTTGCCCTGCCATGTCCACACCGTCTTCCAGGTCTGGCCAGGGGCGACCACGCCCGCGATGCCCGCGGTCGGCGCCGGCATGACCAGCTGCGGCGGCTCGGTCCTGTCAGAAATCCGGATGGCGGTCGGCTTGGGCGGCGTCTTGCACTGGGCGATGCGCTGGGCGTAGGCGGGGTTCTGCCAGGTCTGCATCCCCTTGCCCCGGTCGAAGGCGGACGCCGGCTGCTGAGCGGACGCCGGGACGGCGGCGAGGCCCACAGCGGCGATCAGCGCTGCGGCGCCGGCGGTTCTGACGATAGGCGACATGGCTCTCCCCCTGGGGCCGGTTTTCCCGGTCCTGTTCGTGGCGTCGCCACGGCGGCCTAACCTTAGGCCGCTGTCCGGTCACGGCAAGTCGGCGGCGCGCCGGAAACGGCCCGGCTTGCCCTACGCGGGGCCATGAGCCACCTTCCGCGCCCTTTCGAGACCGGGGAAAGTCATGGCGCGCGAGGCGGGCGGAGCGCCCGCACCCATCGGACTATCGGTGCTGCTACGGCTGGCGGGGCCGGTGATCCTGGCGCGGCTGGGGATCATGGCCATGGGGCTGACCGACGCCATCGTGGTCGGCCGCTATTCGGCGCGGGAGCTCGGCTACCAGGCCCTGGGCTGGGCGCCGACCGCGATCATCCTGACCATGTCGGTTGGCCTCACCTCGGGCGTGCAGGTGATGACGGCCCGCTACATCGGCCAGGGCCGGCCCGAGGCCGCCGGCGGCGTGCTGCGGCGGGGGCTGGTCTATTCCCTGTGGATCGGGATCGCCTCGACCGCCGCCCTGATCCTCGCCGGGCCGCCGTTCCTGCGGGCCATGGGCCTGTCGCCGGACCTGGCGGCGGGGGCGGGCAGGGCCCTGGTCGTCTTCGCGCTCTCGCTGCCGCCCTATCTCGCGGCGGTCGCCGCCAGCCAGTTCCTGGAGGCCCTGGCCCGGCCGACCCCAGGCATGGTGGCCATGTGGATCGCCAATGCGGTGAACCTTGGCCTCGACCTCTTGCTGGTTCCGGGCGCCTTCGGCCTGGCGCCGTTGGGGGCGGTGGGCGCGGCCTGGTCGACCTGCGGCGCCCGCGTGGTGCTGGCGATCATGCTCCTGGCCTATATCGCGACCATGAAGGACGCCCGGGCGCTGGGCGTCTTCGCCAGGCCCGCCGACGGGCGCGCCGCGGCGGCCGAGCAGCGCCGCATCGGCTACGGGGCGGGGGTCTCCTACTTCTTCGAGACGGCGGCCTTCGGGGGGATGAACATCATCGCCGGCTGGCTGGGCGCCCTGGCGGTGGCGACCTATGCGGTGGTGCTCAACGTGGCGGCCTTCGTCTTCATGATCCCCCTCGGCCTCGCCACGGCGCCGACGACGCCCGGGGCGTGCGCCGGGCGGCGGGGCTGGGGTTCGCGGCCTGCGGGGTGGTGACCGGCGTCATCACCGCGGTGGTGTTCGTCGCCGCCCGGCCCATCGCCAGCGCCTATGTCGCCGAGCCGGAGGTGCTGGAGCGGGCGACGGCGGCCCTGCGTCTCGCCTGCCTGTTCCTGGTCGCGGACGGGCTGCAGGTGGTGGCGGCCCAGTCCTTGAGGGCGCGGGGCGACGTCTGGGCGCCCACCGCCATCCACATGGCGAGCTATGGGGTGATGCTGCCCCTCGGATGGGCCCTGGCGCATCCGGCGGGCCTGGGCGTCTCCGGCATCGTCTGGGCGATCATCGTCTCCAGCCTGGCCTCGGCGAGCCTGCTGCTGGGGCGATTCTGGCTCGTTCGGCGGGAAAGCTAGGCCGTCAGGGCGAATTCCAGGTCGATAGCCGCCGGGTTTTTTCCGCAGAACCCCGCTTTTGCCGCCCCCGCCCCGCGGACCCCTTCACCTTTGCGGCGAAGCGAGAGAAGTTATTGATCTGAAAAAGAATTTTCCGCGTGATCCGCGACGTTCCACCCCGCCTGCCCAAAAGGCGCACAGCAGTCGCGCCCAAGCCGGCGGCACAACGACTTCTTCCGCGCAGGTTTTCGCAGGTGCAGCAAAATTGCTGAACGGTGAATACTCAAGCGTTTACTGTGACTTGGGTTGCCAACGCGCCGGGCGAAATAGATATTGGCTTCAACGCAGATCACAGCGGGTCGCCGAACAGACCTGCCCACCCAGAGGGAACATAGACATGACCAAGTTCTTCGCCGCCGCCGCCATCGTCGCCTTCGGCTTCGCCGGTCAGGCCGTCGCCGCCGACCAACCCCGCGCCGAGGCCAACAAGGTCGTCGTCTCCGGCTCCGTCAACTTCCGCGACCAAGGCGCGGTGCAGGGCTACTACAACCGCCTCGCCCGCGCCGCCGCGCAGGCTTGCGACAGCAACTCCGCGAACTCGCGCATCCAGCAAGCCGACCGCGCCTGCGCCCAGAAGGCGCTGACGATGGCGGTGGCCCAAGTGAACCGTCCCATCCTGACCGCTATGCACGAGAGCGCGACGGGCGGGAACGGTCAGGCCTACGCCAACCGCAACTAGAAGATCGCAAAGATCCGGGATGCGGGGCGGATCGGGGAAACCCGGTCCGCCCTTTTTCTTTTTAGACCCCGAGAATCCAGCCCTCTTCGCGCTCGACGTCGCCGGTCACGGCTTCGTCGGCGGTCTTGGGCGCGGCGAAGGCGGCGCCCAGCTTGCCGGCCTCGTCCAGGCGGGCGAAGTGCTCCGCGGCGGTGCGGACCAGGGCCTGGTCCTTGACCTCGCCCGCCAGGGGGACGGCCTTGTAGAGCGAGGGATAGACCTCGGCGGCCAGCACCTCGACGCCCTCGAGGTCGGCGGGGGCGAGGGCTTTCCAGCCGGTCTCGAACGGCCAGACCTTCATGGCGTCGCCGCGAGCCTTCTTCAGCCGGCGCGCGAAGGGAATTCCCAGAATCGCCTGACCCCCGACCGAGCCGTTGTAATAGAGCTTCCACACCGGGACGGCGGGCGGTTTTACGGCCAGCTCCGCGTGGCGGAATTCGGGGATGTCCCCCTCGCCGTGCTCCTTGGTGCGCTTGGGCTGGAGCGTGGTCAGGGTGTCCCGGGGCGGGCAGCCCCAGAAGGGGAAGGGCCCGCCGGTGGTCCGCCGGTTGATCTCCGAGCCGACCGCGAAGCGGTTGTTGGTGTTGTCCGCCTTGTCCTTGACCATCTTGTCGAGCTGGTCCCAGACCGCCGACCACGGCTCGCCCTGCAGCTTCAGGCCGGCCGCGAGGCCGCGGGGGAAGCCCAGGGGGAAGTCGAAGCCCAGCAGCACCTTCTCGCCGCGCTTCTTCAGGTCGTCGAGGATCAGGTTGAGGCGCGCCTCGGCCTCGGCGCGGGTCGCCGGGTTGAAGCTTTCGAACGCAAGGCGGAAGCGCACGTCGCGCTTCATCACCCCGATCCAGATGGAATCTCCGCCGACCGCCGGCTTGGAAGCAGCGTTCCAGTCCACGATCACATAGGCGCCGAACAGTCGGGACACGCGGGCTCTCCAGGAGGCGGGAGCGCTTCTTACAGCGCGCGGCGTCCCTGCGCCACGCCTGCCCGCTTGCGCTGAGGGCCGGAGGCCGACACTTTCCCCTCCTTTTGGCGCGCGCCCCGTCGGGGCGGCCGCGAGCGGGTGTGCAGACGATGGGCGTATTGAGGGCAGGGGTGGCGGGCGCGGGCGTCTTCGGCGGCTTCCATGCCAAGAAGTACGCCAGCCTGCCGGACGTCGAACTCGCCGCCGTCTTCGACATCCACCTGGACCGCGCCGAGGCCCTGGCGGGTCCCCTCGGCGCACGGGCCTTCGACGCCATCGAGCCCTTCCTGGAGGCGGTGGACGTGGTCACCGTCGCCACCCCCGGCGCCACCCACGCGGCCATCGCCGCCCGGGTCATCGCGGCGGGCAAGGCGGCCTATGTGGAAAAGCCCCTGGCCGACACCCTGGACGAAGCGCGCGCGCTGGTGGCGCGGGCGGCCACCGCCGGCATCGCCCTGGCCGTCGGGCACCAGGAGCGGGTGGTGTTCGCCGCCATGGGCCTGTTCGACGCCCCCGAGCGACCGCTCTCGGTGGAGGCCGTGCGGCGGGGCACGCCCAATGAGCGCAACCGGGACATCTCCTGCGTGCTCGACCTGATGATCCACGACCTCGACCTGGGGCTGGCCCTGGCCGGCGGCGGGGAGGCGCAGGTGCATGCGAGCGGCGGGTTCGACGAGGTGCGGGCCGAAGTGCGCTTCGCCGGCGGGACCACAGGGAGGTTCGAGGCTTCGCGCCAGGCGGCGGCGCGGGAGCGGACCATGCGCCTGACCTACCCTTCCGGCGTGGTGGAGATCGACTTCCTGGCGCCCTCGTTCCGCAACACCACGGCCTTCGCCCTCAATCCCGACTTTGCCGAGACGCCCGCGGGGCGCGATCCCCTGGGGGTCAGCGTGGCGCAGTTCCTAGCCGCCGTGCGGGGCGAGGCGGACCGCCCGGCGGTCACCGGGGCCGAAGGGGTCGGGGCGTTGGGCCTGGCCTTGCAGATCGAGCGGGCGGCGGGGATCGGCACAGGAGAGCAGGAATGACGGAGACTTCAGACGGGGCGGCGGACGCCTACGGCTTCAGCTTCACCGGCATCGACGGCAAGCCGATGCCGCTGTCGGACTTCCGCGGCAAGGCGGTGCTGGTGGTCAACACGGCCTCCAAGTGCGGGCTGACGCCCCAGTACGAGGGGCTGGAGCAGCTCTGGCGCGACTACCGCGACAAGGGCCTGGTGGTGCTGGGCGTGCCCTCCAACGACTTCGCCGGCCAGGAGCCGGGGACCGAGGCCGAGATCGCCGGCTTCTGCAGCCTGACCTACGGCGTGGACTTCCCGATGACCGCCAAGAACACGGTCAAGGGTAAGGGCGCACACCCCTTCTACGCCTGGGCCCGGGAGCGCCTGGGCGAGGCGGCCGAGCCCACCTGGAACTTCCACAAGATCCTGATCGGCAAGGACGGCCGGCCCATCGCCGCCTTCGCCCCCCGCACCAATCCCCAGGACGAGGTGCTGACCCAGGCGATCGAGGCTGCGCTGTAGCGCCCCGCCGGCCTTGCCTCCAATTCCCCGCGCTGATAAACGCAGCCGCTCCGGCGAAGGCCGTGTGCGCCGGCGGGTCACCGCCTTCCGGCGCACTCTTCATTTGCCGAAGGAGTGTAGCTCAGCTGGTAGAGCATCGGTCTCCAAAACCGAGGGCCGGGGGTTCGAGTCCCTCCACTCCTGCCAATCGAGTTCACCGGTGCACCCCGTCAGGCGGCGCACCATATGTGTAGATGTTCAGGCCGCGCCGCGACGGCGAGGCTGTTTAGACAGGGTCAGGCGAACCGCTCCCATGGCCAAAGGTAAGGGCATGAACATGCTGGCGCGCGGCGCCAAGGGACGGAGTTCTGCGCCGACGCAGCCCCGCGCCCTGCCGACGAACAGCGAGGCTCCGGCTCAGAACCGGCCGCGCATCAGTCCGGTGCAGTTCTTCCGCGAGGTGAGGGCCGAGGGCCGCAAGATCACCTGGACCACCTGGAAGGAGACCTGGATCACCTCGGTGATGGTTCTCATCATGGTGGTGGTGACGGCCATCTTCTTCACGGTGGTGGACGGCACGCTGAGCTTCCTGGTGCAGCAGCTTCTCAAGCTGGCCGTCTGAGGGACGAACCGATGAGCGCAGCCACGACGCCGGCGACCCCGGTCGAAACCAAGACCTCCAATCCCCACCACAAGTGGTACATCGTCCACGCCTACTCGAACTTCGAGAAGAAGGTGGCCGAGTCGATCCGCGAGCAGGCCAAGAGCCAGGGGCTGGAGGACAGCTTCTCCGAGATCCTGGTGCCGACCGAGGACGTGGTGGAAATCCGCCGCGGGCGGAAGATCAACTCGGAACGCAAGTTCTTCCCCGGCTACGTGCTGGTGAAGATGGACCTCTCCGACGAGGCCTACCACCTGATCAAGAACACCCCGAAGGTGACCGGCTTCCTGGGCAGCCAGAACAAGCCGATGCCGGTTTCCGAAAAGGAAGTCGCGCGCATCATCGGCGCCATCGAAGAGGGCGTGGAGCGGCCGAAGCCGACCATCCACTTCGACATCGGCGAAAAGGTGAAGGTGACCGACGGTCCCTTCCAGAGCTTCGACGGCGTGGTTGAAAGCGTCGACGAGGAGCGGGCCCGCCTGCGTGTCAGCGTGTCGATCTTCGGCCGCGCCACCCCGGTGGACCTGGAATACGCGCAGGTCGAAAAGGCGGTCTGACCGCCTGACGACTTACGTGCAAATCCGTGGGAGGAGCGCCAACTCCGCACCACGGCTCTAGACGGCCGCCGCAATCCCGCGGGCCGTAATTAGGAGGCGAAGATGGCCAAGAAGATTCTGGGCTACATCAAGCTGCAGGTGCCCGCGGGCGCCGCCACTCCGTCGCCGCCCATCGGGCCGGCGCTCGGCCAGCGCGGCGTCAACATCATGGGCTTCTGCAAGGAGTTCAACGCGCGTACCGGCGAGATGGACAAGGGCACGCCCTTGCCGACCGTCATCACCGTCTATCAGGACAAGTCGTTCACCTTCATCACCAAGACGCCTCCCGCGACCTTCTTCCTGAAGGCGGCGGCGGGCATCAAGTCGGGCTCCGGGACGACCGGGCGCGACTACGCCGGCAAGGTGACGCGCGCCCAGTGCCGCGACATCGCCGAGAAGAAGATGAAGGATCTCAACGCCGTCGACGTCGAAGCCGCGACCCGCATCATCGAGGGTTCGGCTCGCTCGATGGGCCTGCAGGTGGTGGACTAGACCATGGCACAAGCAAAGCGCATCAAGGCCTGGTCGGTTGATCGGGACAAGAGCTACGGCGTCGACGAGGCGGTCAAGACCGTCAAGGCCAACGCCTCGGCCAAGTTCGACGAGACCGTCGAGATCGCCATCAACTTAGGGGTAGATCCCCGTCACGCGGACCAGCAGGTCCGCGGCGTCGTGAACCTGCCCTCGGGCACGGGCCGCGACGTGCGGGTCGCCGTGTTCGCCAAGGGCCCCAACGCCGACGCCGCCCTCGCGGCGGGCGCCGACGTGGTGGGCGCCGAGGACCTGGTCGAGCGGATCCAGGGCGGCTTCATGGACTTCGATCGGGTCATCGCGTCCCCGGACATGATGGCCCTGGTGGGTCGCCTCGGTAAGGTGCTGGGCCCCCGTGGCCTGATGCCGAACCCCAAGGTCGGCACCGTCACCCCGAACGTCGCCCAGGCGGTCAAGGACGCCAAGGGCGGGGCGATCGAGTTCCGCGTCGAGAAGGCGGGCATCGTCCACGCCGGCATCGGCAAGGCCTCCTTCACCGACGAAGCCCTGACGGCCAACATCCGCGCCCTGGTGGACGCCCTGACCAAGGCCAAGCCGACCGGCGCCAAAGGCACCTACATCAAGCGCGTCTCGATCAGCTCCACCATGGGGCCGGGCGTGAAGATCGACACCGCCAGCATCAACGCCTGATGCTTCGCCGCTTCGGCGGCGAATGGCGAGACGAAATGAGCCCAGGTCCCCCTCCGGGGGCCTGGGTTTTTCGTTGCGCGTACGGGCCTGTGGAGGGCTCCGGGTTTTTGGTTGCGCACGCAACGGTTCTGCGCGAGCCTCGACTTAACAAAGATAAGTCGAGGCCTTGGGAGGACCGATTGGCCAGCCGACGTGAGTTCATTCAATCCAGCCTGGCGGTTTCCGCAGCGGCGCTGGCGGCGACCCCTGCGGCGGCTGCCGGGGGGGTCATGCCGATCCGCATGGCGCTCTACGACCGACGATTCGCGCCGGGGCGGGCCTTCGGCGGCGAGGCCGAGCGGCTGGGCCTGCAGACACGCCCGATCGAGGGCGACGTCACGGGCCTGTGGACCGACGAGCTCGCCCTGCAGTGGGCCGGCGATCCCGCGCCCATCGCGGGCCTGACCGCCACAAACTCCCTGTTCTGCCTGGAGCAGCTCGCCCGGGATCACGGCATGCGGGTGGTGTTCCGCATCGAGCACAGCGCCGCGGGCGCGAAGGGGGTCGAGCACGCCTGCTTCGGGCCCACCGTGCTGGTGCGCCAGGCCTCCGACCTCGGCCTGACCGGGTCGGCGTGGGGAGCCGACGTGGCGCGGCTTCTGGTGCGCTGCCCGGCGCAGGTCGGGACCATCGCCGCCGCGCTGCTGGCGGCCCGCTCGCTGAAGGGCAGCGGCGAGCCGCTGGTCTCGTGGATCATCGCGCCCATCCGGCGCGGGTAGGGGAGGCGACGATGGCCATGCTGCCCCCGGGCGTCTCCCGTGGCGATTTCGACAAGGCCCTGGCGGAGTTTGGCGCCGCCATCGGCAAGGATTGGGTCTTCACCTCGGACGAGGACGTCGCTCTCTACCGCGACGCCTACACCCCCTTCTGGGGCGAGCCGGAGGAGCGCCTGGCCTCGGCGGCCGTGGCGCCGGATTCGACCGAAGCGGTGCAGGCGATCGTCCGCATCGCCAACAAGTACAAGATCCCGCTCTATCCCATCTCCACGGGCAAGAACCTCGGCTACGGCGGCTCGGCGCCGGCCCTGTCGGGCAGCGTGGTGCTCGACCTCAAGCGCATGAACCGGGTGCTGGAGGTCGACGAGAAGAACGCCTTCGCCCTGGTCGAGCCGGGGGTCAGCTATTTCGACCTCTACCGCCATATCCAGGAGAAGAAGCTCAAGCTCTGGATCGACTGCCCCGATCCGGGCTGGGGCAGCCTGGTCGGCAACGCCCTCGACCGGGGCGGCGGCTACACCGCCCACGCGTTCCGCAACCACTTCGACGCCCACTGCGGCATGGAGGTGGTCCTGGGCACCGGCGAGGTGATGCGCACCGGCATGGGCGCCCTGCCGGGGGCCAAGACCTGGCAGCAGTACAAGGTCGGCTACGGCCCCTGGATCGACGGCATGTTCAGCCAGTCGAACTTCGGCATCGTCACCAAGATGGGCTTCTGGCTGATGCCCGAGCCCGAGGCTTACCTGTCGGGGCTCATCACGGTCGGCAAGCGGGCGGACCTGACGCCCCTGATCGACATCATGAACGAGCTGGAGAACCAGGGCGTCTACAACGGCATGCCCTTCATCGGCAGCCCGCTGAACGGCTCCATAGAGCCCGGCGAACAGTTCCGCTTCCCGGTCGATCCGGAGGTGCAGCGCCTGCTGGACCGGCCGGGGGACTTCCCGGTCGCCGAGCTGGAAGCCTTCTGCGCGCGCACCGGGACCGGCTTCTGGGGGCTGAAGCTGCAGTTCTACGGGCCCGCCGAGGTGATCCGGGCGCAGTGGGCCCACGCCAAGAAGCGGTTCGCCGCCATCCCGGGCGCGAAGTTCGAGGACCAGCCGCTGATCAATCTGCCTCTCAGCCCCGAGCAGGCGGAGAAGGTGCACAAGGTGGTCTTCGGCATCCCCAACCTGTCGATCTTCTTCATCGGGGCCAGGAGCGAGACCAGCCCGCCGGGAGACGGCCACATCTGGTTCTCACCGATCATCCCGCGCACAGCCGAGGCGATCTTCGAGGCGCAGCAAGTTTTTGGCGAAGCCGCCAAGGAGATGGGCCTGCCGATGAGCCCCCTGTCGCTACCGGGCACCTACTGGCACCGGGCCTTCATCTTCATCTTCGGCTTCCCGATCACCCGCGACGTCAAGACCAACCGGGAGAACCGCGAGAAGTTCAGGAAGCTGATCAAGATCGCGGCCGACCACGGCTGGGGCGAGTACCGGACGCCGCCCGCCTACCAGGACGACGTGATGGCGGCCTATTCCTTCAACAACAATGCGCTGCTGCGCTTCCACGAGACGGTGAAGGACGCGGTCGATCCCAACGGCATCCTGTCCGCCGGCCGCTACGGCATCTGGCCCAAGCACCTGAGGGGGAGGAAGCGGACATGAGGCTGCTCGTCCTGGCCGCCGCCCTCGGGGCCGCCGTGCCCGCCGTTGCGCTCGCCGCGGCCCCCGCGCCGTCGGTGCAGCGGGGCCACGAAGTGTTCGACCGCTGGTGCGCGCCTTGCCACGCGCCGGGCCCCGGCCACCCCGGCACCCAGTCGCTGGAGGCCAAGTACAAGGGCTCCAAACCCGGGGCGCTGGAGCAGCGCACCGACCTGACGACGGAGCTGACGCGGTTCTACGTGCGGACCGGCGTCTCGATCATGCCCTTCTTCCGCAAGACCGAGGTCAGCGACGCCGACCTGGCGGCGCTCGGCGCCTACATAGCCCGCCCACGCCCATAAGGCTCTTGGGTCCCTAGGTTCTCGCGGTGTCGTAAACTGCTTCCGGCGGAGCGCGTGTTGCCAAGCTCGATCCAGCGGACCTAGGGTCCGCGCCAACGAGCGGGCGTGGGGGCCTGCCCTTAAGGAGGAGACTTCCATGACCAAGCTCGCAACCGGGCTCGCCGCCCTCGCCATGACGTTGGCTTCTGGCGCCGCCGGCGCCGCCTTCGCCCAGCCGCCCGCGCCCGCCGCCGGCGCCCCGGCCGCCCGCCCGCCGCAGGCCCCGCCGCCGCGCG
>CANJID010000027.1 GCA_947474395.1 Caulobacterales bacterium | reverse complement strand
GAGCGGCGGCCGGGTCGGCTGAGCCGCGGGGCAGGGGCCCGATGGTCCCGGAGAGGGAGAACAGCCACACGCCGTCATTGCGCTTGGAGCCGCCGAGGGAGGCGCCGCCGGCGAAGATCAGCACGTATTGCTTGCCCTTCCACTCGAACATGGTCGGGGCCGCGTTGACCCCGCCGTCGGTCTGGAATTCCCACAGCTTCTTGCCGTTGGAGCTGTCGAGCGCCGTCAGCCGGCCATCGTTGCGGCCGATGAACAGCAGGCCGCCGGCGTTGGCCAGGGAGCCCGCGTAGCAGGAGTCCGACCAGACCTGGTTCCAGACGATCTTGTTGGTGGTGACGTCCAGGCCCGTGAGCACGCCGCGCCGGACCCCTGCCCCGCCCCGCTGCACCACGCTGCCCGAATAGAGCGCGCCCGGCACCACCGGATAGTTGGGGTCGCCGCCGACCGCGCCCCAGGACGAATCCTGGGCGCAGACGAACATGGTGTGGCTCTTGGGATCGTAGGAGGACGGCGGCCAGTTCACCGCGCCGAGGGGCTTCCAGAACACGGGGGTGCGGGCGAAGGGCGTGAAAATCCGGCCCTTGTTGACCACGTCGATCCCCTCGGGGGGGATGTCGTATTCCTGGGGAACCAGGGCGTCGCCGACCGGATAGGGCTGGGTCTTGGAGGTGTGGACCTTGTCGAGCTGCATCACCGGCTTCTCGACGATGCCGACGAGCGGCTTACCGTTGGTGCGGTCGAGGATGTAGACCCAGCCCGTCTTGCCGGCCTGGGCGATCCCCTTCTTCATAACGCCCTTGTAGGGGGCGTCGAACAGCACCACCGGGTTGGGGGCGTCGTAGTCCCACATGTCGTGGTGCACTTCCTGGAAGTGCCACTTGTACTTGCCGGTATGGGCGTCGAGGGCGACGATCGAGGCGGAGAACAGGTTGTCGCCCTTGCGGACCGCGCCGTTCAGCACCGGGCCCGGGTTGGCGGTCGAGAAATAGACCATGCCGAGCTGGGCATCGATCGCGGGGCTCTGCCAGATGGCGGCGCCGCCGTACTTCCAGACCTCGCTATCCTGGGGCCAGGTGTCGTGGCCGAACTCGCCCGGGCCGGGAACGGTGTAGAAGGTCCAGACCAGGTGGCCGTCCTTGGCGTCGAAGGCCTTGATGCGGCCGCGGGTGCCCATGTCGGACCCGGCGAAGCCGACGATCACCATGCCGTCGTAGTAGATCGGCGCGGCGACGATGACGTAGTGCTGGGCCGGGTCCTCGGCCTGGGTGCTCCAGGCGACCTTGCCGGTCTTCTGGTCCAGGGCCTCAAGCTTGGCGTCCAGCCGGCCGACGAAAACCTTGCCGTCGCCCAGGCCCACGCCCCGCGAGGCCCAGGAGCAGCAGGGGTGCACTTCCGAGGCCTTGATGTTGGCCTTGTAGGTCCACAGCAGCTTGCCGGTCTCGACCGACATGGCGAAGACGTCGTTCTCGCCGGTCTGCAGGTAGATCACCCCGTCGTAGAACAGCGGCTGGCCCTCGTTGGAGGACTGGGGCGTCATGCCCGAGCCGTTCAGGGACCCGCGCCACTCGGCCTTCAGGTTCTTGACGTTGGTGCGGTTGATCCCGTCCAGCGGCGAATAGCGCTGGTTCAGCAAGGAGCCGCCGATGGTCGGCCAGGCGTCCGGGCGCGGGGTCCCGATCTGCGCGCCGGTGAAGGCCGGGGCGAGGGGAATCTCCTCCGCCGTGGTGGCTGCGTTGGCGCCGCTATAGGCGGCGGCGCCGAGCGTCAGCACCGCCGCTCCGGCGGCGAGGGACTTCCAGAACTGGCGTAACGGCATCTCTTCCCCGTTTCCTCAAAACACGGTCGGGCGGGACCCGAAGGCCCCGCCCGCTGTCATTGGTCCCTGGCCTTACTTTCTCGGCAGGGAATTCACATAGGCCGCGATGTCCCCGAGCTGGTCGGCGGGGAAGACGTCGCGGAAGGCCGGCATGGCCGTGCCCTTGCCCGTCGTCGCCGTGGCCTGGATCGCGACCGCCGGCAGGTTCAGGAGGGTGGGGCCGCCGCCGTGGCCGCCGGAGCCGTCCTCGCCGTGGCAGACCAGGCAGCCCTGTTCGTAGAGCGACTTGCCTTGGGCCAGGTTCGGCGCGCGTGCCGGAACCGCGGGGGCAGCCGCCGCCGCCGGACGAGCCGCGCCGCCGGGAGCGCCGCCGCCACCGCCGCCGCCGCCCGGACCGGCCGCCCGTTGCGGGGCGAGCGTCGGAATCTTGCCGTCGAGGGAGAAGGCCCACACGCCGTCCCCGCGCTTGCCGGCGGAGAAGGTGCCGCCGCCCGCGTGGACGACGATCATCTGCTTGCCCTTGTGCATGAAGGTGGTGACGGTGGTGTTGACCCCGCCGTCCGTCATGAACTCCCACAGCTTGTTGCCGGTGGCCTTGTCGAGGGCGGTCAGGCGTCCGTCGGCGCGGCCGACGAACAGCAGGCCGCCGCCGGTGACCACCGAGCCGGAGAAGCAGATTTCCCGCCATTGCTGGCGCCAGACCAGCTTGTTGGTCTTCAGGTCCACCGCGGCCAGGATGCCGCCGTCGAGCGTCAGGCCCTGGCCGAAGCCGCCGCCCATGTAGGTGCGACCCGGAACCGGCGCCTCAAGCGTGGCCTGGGCCCGGAAGGTCGAGGCCCGGTCGCTGCCGCACTGGTACATGATGTTCGTGGTCGGATCGTAGGACGAGGGCGGCCAGTTGGCGCCGCCGTTCGAGCCGGGGCGCATGATCACCGGCGTGGTCCAGAACGGGGTGAAGATCCGTCCGTAGTTGGGCAGGTGGTTGGTGCCCGGCTCCAGCGCCATGCCTTCGGGCGGGATCATGATGTCCTGCGGGAAGGCCGCCTCGCCGATCGGATAGGGCTGGGTCTTGGCGGTGGACTGGCGCGGCTCCTGCGGGACCGGCTTTTCCGGGATGCCGATCAGCGGCTTACCGGTGACGCGGTCCAGGATGTAGGTGAAGCCGGTCTTGCCGAGTTCCACGATCCCCTTGCGCATCTTGCCGCCATAGGGGGCGTCGAACAGGATCACCGGATTGGGGCTGTCGTAGTCCCAGAGGTCATGGTGGACCTGTTGGAAGTGCCAGCGGTACTTGCCGGTCTTGGCCTCGATGGCCAGCATCGACACGGTGAAGAGGTTGTCGCCGGCGCGAACCGCGCCGTTCTGGTCGGGGCCGGGATTGCCCGTCGTGAAGTAGAGCAGGCCGAGTTCCGGATCGACCGCGGGGGTCTGCCAGACCGCGCCGCCGCCGTGCTGCCAGGCGTCGGTGTTCTGGGGCCAGGTATTGTGGCCGACCTCGCCGGGCCCGGGGACGGTGTAGAAGGTCCAGACCAGGTGGCCGTCCTTGGCGTCAAAGGCCTTCACGCGGCCGCGCACGCCCATCTCACCGCCGTTGAAGCCGGTGATGACCATGCCGTCGTAATAGAGGGGGGCCGAGGTGATGGCGAAGCCGTCCTGCCAGGGCTCGCCCTGCACCGACCAAAGCTGCTTGCCGGTCTTCTGGTCGAGAGCGATGACCCGCGAATCCAGGGTGCCGAGGAAAACCTTGCCCTCGCCGATGGCCACGCCGCGGCTGGAGTGGCCCGAGGGCGCGCCGGCGCGGGGATCGGGCTTGGCGGCGAAGTTCCACAGGATCTTGCCGGTCTCGACGTCCATGGCGAAGACGTCGTTCGCTCCGTTGATGACGTAGAGGCTGTCCCCGTAGACCAGGATCTGGGCCTGGCCGGAGTGGTCCTGGCGGCCGCCGGACGCCATGCCCGAGCGCCACAGGGCCTTCACATTGGCCACGTTGGACTTGTTGATCTGGTCCAGCGGCGAATACCGCTGATTGTAGACGTTGCCGCCGTTGGTCACCCAGTTGTCCGTCGGCAGGGCCGTGAGGTCCTTGGCGCTGAACGCGGGGGCGAGCTTGATGGTCGAAGCGTCGCCCGTCGCCGGCGCCGGCGGCGTGACCGCGGGCGGGGCGCGCCCGCCGCCCGGCGGCTGGGCCATGGACGGTGTGAATCCCAGGAGGCCGACCGCCGCCAGGATCGCGACCATCGCCGCGGATCTCCACATGGAATGTGACCGCATTTTCTTCCCCGTGTTCTTATTTGGCGCCGGCTAGACCGGGCGAGGCCAGATAATCGCCGGGCCGCCGCCTAAGCAAGCGACTTCCCCGTGACGACGCCCCCGGCCGTCCTCCCTTTCACGACGCTAAACCCGCCGTCCGTCGCTGGTTTTCCGCGCGGCGTGGCGGCGGCGACGATGCGCGGCGTTGCACGGGCCGGAGCGGCTGGCCATCATGAGCGGCGGGCCGCGGGAACAAGCGGTCGGGATCGGGCTTCGGGGCGCTGTCTGATGGTTCTGCGTTGGCAATGCGCGCTGGCGGCGCTGGTTCTGGTCATGGCCGCGATCTGGGGGCCGGACGCGACAGCCCAGGCCGCCCAGCCCGTCGCCGCGCCGGCGGCGCCCGTCACCTGCAAGGTCGGCGGCTTCGTCACCTCCCTGCACGACATCGAAACCGCGAGCCGCACCTTCAAGGCCGACCTCTGGCTCTGGAGCCTCTGCCCGACCAAGGACATCGAGCCGCTCAAGACCCTGGAGTTCGTCAGTTCCGTGGAGACCACCGCCAGCCTCGACTCCATCCTGCCCCGCGGCGACCAGTGGTGGGCGACCCGCAAGGTCTCGGGGGTGTTCCGCAATGACTTCGAGCTCGACAGCTATCCCTTCGACCGCCACCCGCTCGTCATCGAGATGGAGGAATCCACCCAGGACGCCCGCTCCCTGCTGCTGACCGCCGACACCGAGCACTCCGGGATCGACCCGGCGGCGGCCTCTCCGGGCTGGAAGTTCGACGGCTTTACCTTGCGGAGCGGCCTGGCGATCCATCCGACCACCTTCGGCGATCCGTCCCTGACCAAGGGCGACAGCCGCTACGCCGCCCTGCACCTGATCATCCGCGCCGAGCGGGCCCACTTCGCCACCTTCATCAAGCTGACCAGCGCCCTCTACATCGCCAGCTTCCTGGTGCTGATGAGCCTGCTGTTCGACGTCTCCAACACCGACCTCTTCATCGGCCGCATGGGGGTCCAGGCCAGCGCCCTCTTCGCCGTGGTGCTGAACTTCGTCGCCGCCGGGGGCTCGGTCGGGCACCACGAGAGCCTGTCGCTGCTGGACGAGATTCACGTGGCGACCCTGGTGCTGGTGCTGGTCACCACCACCTGGAGCGTCTTCGCCTACCGCGCCGTGGCGGGCGGAACGCGGGCCGCCAAGGTGCGGCGCTGGGACGAGCGCTCGGCGGCGGTCTTCCTGGTGCTGTTCCTGATCGCGAACATCACGCTCTTCGTCATCGCCAATAAGCGCGGGAGCCAGAACCCCGCCGCCTATGCGACGACGCGGGTCCTGCACGCCGTCCCCGGCCCGCCCCACGCCTGAGGAACCTCAGCCGCCGTCCTTTAGGATCTTGGCGACGACGGCCGCCCCGACCACGGCCAGCAGCACCAGAAGGCGCCGGGGGATGCGGCGTCCGCCGCCGCCCGGGCCGTGACGGGCGGGTCTGCCCGCCAGCCGGGCGGCGCGCCGCGCCATTCGCATGAGCCGTCGGTTCAGCATCCGCCCACAGTAGCGCGGCGAACGCGCCTATTCATCCCGCGGGGGGGGCGGGCGAGGCGAAAATCGCGAGGACGTTCAAGTCCGTGGCGTTCAGCCCAAGGCGCGGTGGGCGTAATCCCGGCCCTCGGTGTGGCGAGCCCGCCTCGGCGCCACCTTGACCTCGGAGTCTATCCCGGCCCGGCGATCGGCCCGGGACAGATCGACGGCGGCCACCGCCGCCTCCACCTGGGTCGCGAAGACTCCCAGGACTTCGTGGTCCAGTTCGACGGCCCAGCGGGAGCCCTCGGGAACGACGTCATATCTGTGATGCATACGCGCCTCTCTCGAAGGGCGAACACCGTCGCGGGAATTCGGTTCCATCGCGGCTCCTCTCGGAGGCCCGGCCGTACACTGGCCGAGCGTCGCCCCTGCGAGCCTGTTCTAGCCGCCATCTTTGGCGGTGATGCGACGGCCCCGCGACAATTCCGCGGCGGGGCCGCCGATCAGGTCGTGTCCCGTCAGGCCACGTCGCGCAGGGCGTGGCGGGCGTAGAGGAACTCCAGCACCCGCGACCGGCTGCGGATGTAGTCGGCGTGGGTCGCCAGCTCCAGGCGACGGCGCGGCCGAGGCAGGGGAACCTCCAGCACCTCGCCGACCCCCGCCGCCGGGCCGTTCGTCATCATTACGATGCGGTCGGACAGCAGCACCGCCTCGTCCACGTCGTGGGTGATCATCAACACCGTGTTGCCGAGCTTGGCATGGATATCCATGACGCTGTCCTGCAGGTGCGCGCGGGTCAGGGCGTCGAGCGCCCCGAACGGCTCGTCCAGCAGGAGCACCTTGGGCTCCATCGCCAGGGCCCGGGCGATGCCGACCCTCTGTTTCATCCCCCCCGAAAGCTCGGCGGGCCGCTTGTCCTTGGCGTGGGTCATCTGCACCAGAGCCAGGTTGTGCAGCACCCACTCCCGGCGCTGCTTGCCCGACTTCTTGCCGCCGAACACCTTGTCCACCGCCAGCTTGACGTTGTCGTAGACCGACAGCCAGGGCAGCAGGGAGTGGTTCTGGAACACCACCGCCCGGTCCGGCCCGGGCGCCTCCACCGCCTGGTGGTCGAGGATCACCGCCCCGGTGGTGATGGGGACCAGCCCCGCCACCACGTTCAGAAGGGTGGTCTTGCCGCAGCCGGAGTGGCCGATGATGGAGACGAACTCGCCCTGCTGCACCTGCAGGTCGACGCCCCTCAGCACCTCGCTGACGCGCCCGCTCTTGGAGAAGCTGACGCCGAGGGCTTCGATCGAGAGATAGGCCTTGTTCATGATGGGACCCTCCTCAGGCCGGACCGCCGCGTGCGACGACGCGGCCGATGAGAGCGACGAAACGGTCGAGGGCGAAGCCGACGAGGCCCACCCAGACCAGGGCGACGATGATGTCGGAGATGCGGGACGCGTTGTACTGGTCCCAGATGAAGAACCCGATCCCCACCCCGCCGAGCAGCATCTCGGAGGCGATGATCGCCAGCCAACTCATCCCCACCCCGATCCGAAGGCCGGTGAAGACGTAAGGGGTCGTGGCCGGCGCCAGAATCTTGAAGAAGTACTCGATGGGGGAGAGGCGCAGGACCCGCGCCACGTTGACGTAGTCCTGCGGGATGTTCCGCACCCCGACCGCCGTATTGATGATGATCGGCCAGATCGAGGTGATGAAGATCACGAACAGGGCCGACGGCTGGGCCTGGTGCAGGGCCGCCAGGCTGAGCGGGAGCCAGGCCAGGGGCGGGACCGTCCGCAGGACCTGGAAGATGGGATCGAGGCCCCGGTGCGCCCACTTGCTCGCGCCCACCAGGACGCCGAGGCCGATCCCGACCACCGCCGAGAAGCTGAAGCCGATCGCCACCCGGCTGAGGCTGGTGACCACGTGCCAGAACAGGCCCTTGTCCACGCCGCCATGGTCGTAGAACGGATGCAGGATCAGGTCGCGGGAGTCGGTCCAGATGGCGCTCGGCGCGGGTAGGCCCGCGTTGGAGCCTCCCGCCGCCACCTGCCAAAGGCCCAGGATCACCAGGATGGTGATCGCCGGGGGAATGATCACCTTGGCCGCCCCCCCGAGGGCGTCGGCGATTTTTCCGCTAAGGGCGGGCGGGCGCTCCGGCAGTTGCGCCACCGCCCCCGCCGGCTTGATCGGCGGGGGGGCTGGATCGGCGTCCAGTCTCTGGGCGGTCATACTCATGCGGCGCTCCCTCAAGCCATTTTCTTGATCGGCTGGCTGGCCAGGTAGGCCGCCGGATTGGCCGGATCGAACACCTTGCCGTCGAAGAACCGCTCCACGCCCCGGCTGTCGGAGGCGGGCCCGGTCTGGCCCAGGGTCTTGGCCGCCGCGCGCCAGATGTCCGCGCGGTTGACCTTGTCCACCAGGGCCTTGGCGTTGGTGCCGCCCGGAAGCACGCCCCAGCGCATGTCCTCGGTGGCGAACCACAGGTCGTGGCTCTTGAAGGGGAAGGAGGCGTTGTCGGCCCAGAACTTCATGAAGTGGGGCGAGCCCTTGGCCTGGCGGCCGTCGCCGTAGTCCACCTCGCCCTGCATGCGCGGGACCATGTCGCCGACGGGGGCGTTGACGTACTGGCGCACCGAGGCGATGCCGCACATGGCCGCCCGGTTGGAAAGCTTGTCGCACCACATCTGCGCCTCGAGGATGGCTGTGGTCAGGGCCAGGGCCGCGCGGGGGAAGCGATCCACCCAGTCGGCCCGCATGCCGAAGGCCTTTTCCGGGTGGTTCATCCAGATCTCGCTGGTCAGGCAGGCGGTGTAGCCGGCCTTCTGGTTGACCAGCTGCGCGCCCCAGGGCTCGCCGACGCAGAAGGCGTCCTGGGTGCCCGCCTTCATGTTGGCGACCATCTGCGGGGGCGGGATGACGATGGTGGAGATGTCGGTGTCCGGGTTGATCCCCGCCGCCGCCAGCCAGTAGCGGACCCACAGGTCGTGGGTGCCGCCGCGGAAGGTCATGGCGACCTTGGCGATGTTCCCGGCGGCCTTGAGCTGAGCGAACTTGGCCTTGGCCCCGCTGGCGTCTAGCCCCACCTTGACCCCCTTCAGGTCGTTGCCGACCGAGATGGCCTGGCCGTTGGTGTTGAGCCTGGCCAGGGTGTACATCGGCAGAGGCCGCGCGCCCGTCTGCACCCCGGCGGTGAACTGCAGCGGCATGGGCGACAGGATGTGGGCGCCGTCGATGCCGCCCCCGCCCGAGCCCAGCACCAGGTTGTCCCGCGTCGCCCCCCAGGAGGCCTGCTTCAGCACCTCCACGTCCGGCATGCCGTATTTGGTGAAGAGGCCCCGCTCCTTGGCCACGATCACCGGCGAGGAGTCGGTCAGGGCGATGAAGCCGATCCGGGCCTTGCTGGTCTCGGGCCCGGCCCCCGCGGCGAAGGCGCCGGAGGGGAAGGCCGCCCGGGCGGCGGCCACGGTGGCGGCGGCGCCCGCGATCAGGGCGCGCCGGCTCGGATTGATGTCTAATTTCATGGTCTTGCTCATGGATATGCGCCTTCCGTCCGTCAGGAGGATGGGGTTCAGAGTTTGTATTCGAGGGTCAGCCAGATCTTGGTCCGCGAGGCGGGCGGGGCTGCGCTGCCGAGGGGCACGCTTTTGACCCGCTCGAAGTCGGCGAACTTCAGGGCGAAGGAGAGCTGGTTGGTGATCTGGGCCTGGGCCTGGACGTCCCACTCATGGCCGATGGAGACGCCCGTCCGCTCCGCGTTGAAGTCGTGGTAGCGAGCCAGGAACTCCAGGTTGAACAGATAGCTCCAGCGACGCCGGGGCCTGAGCGTGACCTGCAGGTTCAGGTCCTTGATCCCGTCCACGAAGGTCTTGTTGCCCGAGACCCCGGCGAAGGCGTCGGCCCAGCCCTGGAAGGCGTGGGTGGTGGCCAGCGGCGTGATGAAGCCCCGCACGCCGTCGCCTTCCAGCACCTCGTAGGAGACCTTGGCGCTGTAGATGTCGTAGGTGGCCGCGACGTCCCCGCCCCAGTAGCCGAGGCTGTAGGGGGCGGTGTTGTGGCGGTAGTCCTTCTGGTGGGCGAAGGTGGCGTTGTAGGCGAGCTGGAACTGGCCGAGCCAGGTCTTGCCGGCGAACTTGCCCCCGTAGGTCAGGCCGGAGCTCGGCTTGGCGTTGTCGAAATCCAGGGCGTAGACGAAGCCCTGCAACTGGACCGGCGCGGAGTGGGTGTAGGTCAGGGTGGCGATGTGGCTGTCCGAATCCCAGTCCCGCGCCTCGCCCAGCACCCGGTTCACGTGGGTGATGTAGGCGTAGAAGGCCCGGAACTTGCCGTAGGACAGGTCCGTCCGCACGGCGTCGAAGGTCTGTTCGTCCTGGCGCCAGCCGACGTTGCCGATGAAGCGCTGGTCCTCCACCACGATGCGCTGGCGCCCGAGGGTGAAGTTGGCCCAGCCGGTGGGGGCCCAGGTGAGCTGGGCCCGGTTCACCTCGGTCACGTCCGGATCGTTGATGATCGGAAAGAGGGTCTTGCCGTTGACGCTGCCCCCGGTCACCCCCGGGGCGGCGACATTGTAGTGCTCGCCGTGGAGCTGTCGGACGTCGTCGATCTCGAGCAGGCCGCGCCAGCCGTGGAAGTCGCCGGTCTCCCAGCCGATGCGCGTGCGAAGGGTGAAGGCCTCCCCGTGCCGGGCGATCCCGGTCTGGTCCACGTTCTCGTAGCGGGCACGGGCCTCGAAGATCAGCTTGCCGCCCGTTATCGCCTCGGTGATCGTCGGCGGGCCCTGCGGCGGGGCGATCTCTTCGGACGCCTCCGGCAGGGCTGTCGCCTGGGCTGTTTCCGCTTCCGCCGCCGGCGCCAAGGTCTGCGCGCCTGCGGAACTCCAGAGGAGAGCCGCGAGCGCGGCGCCTCCCGTCAAACCAATCCCCAACCTCATTCCGCTATCCCCAAAAATGAAAAGGCGCCCAAGCGGATCACTCCGCTTGGACGCCATTGTCCGGTTGGTCCCGACACGATGGCCGGGCGGTCGTTTTCGCGACCTCGCGAGACGCCGTTGTCTCGCGCTGCAACGAGCTAAGCCGGTTCCCTTCGCAACCGCGAAAGAGAATTGTCGGGAATTATCGAACAGCCCCTGCGGCGCCCACGGTTTGAGCGCCCTGGTCTATTGCAGCGCAGCAAAAACCCGGTTCGTGGGCAGAAAGCCGCCTTGCACGGCAAGGGAAGGCGAATCTGGCGACCCGGAGAGGACTCGAACCTCCGACCTCCGGTTTAGGAAACCGCTGCTCTATCCTGCTGAGCTACCGGGCCGCACGGGTGGGGTGATAGCAAAGGCAAATGGGTCTCGCCAAAGCATTCGGCGCGCTGACGCTGTTGTTCGCCCTCTCGGCCTGCGGGCGGGACGCGGCGCTCGACCGGCTGCCGGGCGGGCGGCAGGCGGCGGCGGTGCAGGCGATCTCCGGGGACCTGGTGCTGCTGGCGGGGGAGGAGCGGGTTCGGCTGGCGGGGATCGAGGCCCCGGCGGCGGACCAGCCCTATGGCGCGCAGTCCCAGGCGGCGCTTCACGGCCTGATCGCGGACCGCAAGGTCGAGCTGCTGTTCGGCGGGGCGCGGCAGGACCCCTTCGGACGGACGGCTGCGCAACTGAGGCGCACGGACGACCGGTTGTGGATCGAGGGCGCGATGCTCCGGAGCGGGGCGGCGCGGGTGCGCACCTTCCCCGACAACCGGGCCCTGGCGGAACTGATGCTGACCGAGGAGGCCCGGGCGCGGATCGCCGGCAAGGGGCTCTGGGCCCTGCCCGCCTATCGTGTCCTGCTGCCGGGAGAGGTTCCGCCGGACGCCGACGGCTTCCACATCGTCGAGGGGCGGGTCCTGCGAGTGAACCGGGCGGCGGGGCGCACCTATCTCGACTTCGCCCGCGACTGGCGCGGCGCCTTCTCCGCCGACATCGCCCCCGCGGCGATGCGGGAGTTCGCCCTGGCGCAGATCGACCCGCTGACGCTGGAGGGAAAGCTGGTCCGCATCCGGGGCTCGGTGCGTCCGACCGGAAACGGACCCCGCATGCGGCTGGACCACCCCGAGCAGGTCGAGCGGCTGAACGAGCCCAAAAGCAAAACGCCCGGCGGTTAGGCCGGGCGCTCGCGTCTCAATTCAAGCTCGGAAGCCCTAGGATCAGGCCGCCTTGATCAGCGACTTGGTCAGGAGGCCCACCGCCGCGTCGCGGTCGATGCGCTCGATGGCCGCCACTTCGCGGGCCATGCGGTCCAGGGCCGATTCATAGAGCTGGCGCTCCGAATAGGACTGCTCCGGCTGGTTGTCGGCGCGGTGCAGGTCGCGGACCACCTCGGCGATGGAGATCAGGTCGCCGGAGTTGATCTTGGCTTCGTATTCCTGGGCGCGGCGGCTCCACATGGTGCGCTTCACGCGGGCGCGGCCCTTCAGCGTGGTCATGGCCTGGGTCACGACGGCGCCGGAGGCGAGCGGGCGCAGGCCCGCGGTCTTGGCCTTACGGGTGGGGACGCGCAGGGTCATCTTCTCGTGGTCAAAGGTGATGATGTAGACTTCGAGCGACAGGCCGGCGACCTCCTGGGTCTCCACGCCGCCGATCTTGCCCACGCCATGAGCCGGATAGACGACGTAGTCGCCGATCGTGAAATCCTGAACAACAACTTGGGTCATAACAGCGGTCATCACCGTTCCTTTTTGTCACCGCGCGCGAGGCGCACGGGCCGGGAACGAGACACGCGGAATTCCGAAAGAGGCCGCCGCACAGGGACGGGTCTTTTGGAATTGCCTCTGAATTGCTCAGATCACCCGCGGGGGGCGAGGGCGCGCCTCGATCAATCGGCTGTTGCGAGCGGCCGAACGGGACAAGCGCCTCGTCCAACCACGGAAAGACCCTACCACACGGATGTGGTTTTTCAAAGGCTTGGGGTATGGGCCTCGGAAGGCCGGCTCAGGAACCCTTGCCGGGGGCGGTCGAGAAGTACTTGGCGAACTTGTCGGTTTCGCGTTCGAACTCAGCGCCGTCAGCCGGGGGATCGCCCTTCAGGGTGATGTTCGGCCACACCTTGGCGTAGGTCGAATTGACCTGCAGCCACTTGCCGTCCGGATCGTCCTCGGTGTCCGGCTTGATCGCATCGACAGGGCATTCCGGCTCGCAGACGCCGCAGTCGATGCACTCGTCCGGATTGATCGCCAGGAAGTTCTCGCCCTCGTAGAAACAGTCCACCGGGCAGACCTCCACGCAGTCCATGAACTTACATTTGATGCATGGATCGGTGACGATATAGGTCATGGGTCCGACTTAAGGGCTACGGGGCGAAGGCGGCTCGCCGCAAGGGCGTCGCAAATGCGATGTCTCAGGCCGCCTGTCAAGGCGAAGCTCGCCCACGGGGCTTGCGCTTCAACGCCACATAGAAAGCCCCGTCTCCCCCATGGCGCCGCTCGGCGGGAGACAGTCCGGCGACCAGAGGACGGAGCGCCGGCTCGGCCAGCCATTCCGGCGCGCGGCGGCGCAGCACCCCGTCCCCCATCGTACCCCGACCGGTGATCACCAGCACCGCCCGGGCGCCTTCGTCGTAGGCCCGCTGCAGAAATCCGATCAGGGCGGCGCGGGCGCGGTCCTGGTCGTAGCCGTGCAGGTCGATCCGCGCCTCGATCGGATCGCGCTCGCGGGCGATGCGGCGGCGGCGGCCGGGCTCGATGCTCTCCGGCGGCGCTTCGGGGCGAGGGGGACGGTAGCCGTGGGCGGCGGGCGGGGGCGCGGCCTTCGCGGTCTTGGCCAAGCCGGCTTCGGCCTTGAGGGGGCCGGCAGGGACCTCGGGAGGTGAGCGGCCCGGCGCCGGTCGGACGGTGCGGGCCACCATGGCCCACAGCCTCGACTCCTCGCCGCGTAAAGGTCGCTTCACCCGGGCCTCATGGGCCGACAGGGACCAGCCGGGTCATGCGCAGGGTGTGGCGGACGCGGCCCGCCTCAGTCCCCGCCACGTTTCCCCGCCCGATGTAGAGATCGGCGCGCACCTCGCCGCGGATGGCCGAACCGGTGTCGAGCGCGACGACCATGCGCCGGTAGGTCTTGAACGCACCTGTCAGGGTCGGGGCCGAGGCGTCGATCCAGAAGAACTCCCCGTAGGCGTGGCGGCCGGGGTCGACCGCAATGGCCCGCCCCGCCGGCAGGGGTATCCCCGCGGCGCCCGCCGGGTCGCGGCCGTCGTCGGGGGAAACGGCGAAGAAGACGTAGCGCGGGTTCTTGCGCATCACCGCTTCGGCCTCGGCCCCCCGGTGGGAGGCGAGCCAGCCGCGGATGCCGTCGCCCGAGGCGCCGGCGTTGGTGAGCAGGCCCTCGGACACCATGGGCCGGGCTATGGCCACGAAGGGCCGCCCGTTGTCGCCGGAATAGGTCGCCTTGGCGCGCCGCCCGCCCGGGAACACCAGGGTTCCGGAGCCCTGTATCTGCATGAAGAACAGGTCCTCGGGCCGCATCCAGGCCAGAGCGTTGGGCGCCGGGCTGGTCTCGATGGCGGTGCGGTCCGCATTGGCGAGCGGCTGGGCCACGAAGGGCGGCGGAGTCGTCGAGGGCGGCGGCGGCGGCGGGGCGGGCGGCCCGCCCGCCTGGTCCAGGATCGCGCCGATCGCGTCCTGGGCGAGGAGCGCGCCGATGGCGTCGTCGGAGTCGGCGAGGTTCGGCGGCGGCGGCGGGGCGGCGGGCGGCGGCGGAGCGGCGGCGGCCACCACGACCAGGCCGGGCGCGGGACGGGGGCGAACGGGGGCGGAGAACTCGGACGTAGGCGTCTCCCGCGCCTCGTACTCGGGGGCGAAATAGGCGGTCAGCAGGCCGTCGCCCGAGGTGGGGGCGGCGCGGAACTCGGCCTCGAAGAAGGCCCGCGCACGGTCGTCGTCGACCCGGCCCAGGGCCTTGGCGCGGCTGCAGGCGCCGCGCATGGCCGCGTCCCGGCCGGCGCCGCAGCCGGCCTGGAAGGCGGCCAGGGCCGCGGCGTGATCTTCGTCCGCCCAGCCGGGCAGGCTGGAAAGCGGAATGTTGGCGGTGGGGGGCGGGGCCGGCGGCGGCGGAACCGGGCGGGGCGGCGTCGGGCGAGGTGGAACCGGGCGCGTCGGCGTCGGGCGCGGCCGCGGCGTCGGCTTCTTCGGCGGCGGGGTGGTGGCGCAGGCGGCGAGCAGCAACGTCAGAGAGACGGCGCCCGCCCAAGTTAGCCGCATCAGGCTTCCGCCGCGTCCACGCGGGCCAGGGCCCAGTTGGGATTGCGGCTGGCGACCGGTCGCTCGAAGGTCCAGACCTCGGCGGTGCGCTTGTCGTCCACCGCCTCGCCTTCCGGGCCCTTGGTGCGGCTGCGGAACTCGGCCAGGAAGCGGACCTTCAGCCGGGCCATCTCGCCGGCGAGCTCGGCGCCCTCGAAGTCGGCGCGGGGCGGATGCAGGAATTCGACCTTTTCGGTGCGGCCCTCGCCCTCGCGCTCGGTGATGGCGCCCTCGAAGGCGGTGTAGACCTGCGGGCGGGTGAGATCCTTCAGGGTCTCGCGGTCGCCGCGGGCGAAGGCGGTCACCACCATCTCGTAGGCCGTGCGCGCGCCCTCCAGGAACCGCTCGACGTCGAAGCCGGGGTCGCGGGCGCGGATGGCGGCCAGGCCCGTGAGCGCCACCCCGTCCTGGGCGGCGTCCTCCAGACGGCGGGCGTCCGGCTCGGCGGCGCGGGGCCGTTCGGCCTCGGCGTTGTCCTCAGGCTGGCGGCCGACACGCCGGCCCAGCACCGTATAGAGCTGGAACAGCACCACGGCTGCGAGGGCGGCGAAGATGACGAGCTCGAGCACTTGCACTTTGCGTAACCGCTCAATCGTGACGCGGCGGATTCGCGCCGACGTCGATATATAGGCGGACCTGGGCCTTCCGTCATGGGCCTGCCCGCACATTGCGTGCGGCAAGCGCCCATGATAGCCCGCCGCACCACTCCGGCGGGGCCCGCCGCAAGCCTTAAGAGCCATATCCCATGACCGACCTTCCGCCCCTGGACATCCCGCAGATCGACATCCCCGGCGACGAAGGTCCCTCGGTGCGGGTGCTGGCTCAGTTCATCCGCGACCTCTCGTTCGAGAACCCCCGCGCGCCGGAATCCCTGCAGGGCGGGACCAAGCCGAACGTGGAGATGGGCGTGGAGCTGGGCGCCCGCGGCCGCGTCGACGGCCTGTTCGAGCTGGACCTGAAGCTCAACATCACCTCGACCAACGACGGGGAGATGCAGTTCCAGATCGAGCTGCTCTACGGCGGCCTGTTCGAGATCAAGGGCGTGCCGGCCGATCAGCTCGAGGTGCTGATGCTGGTGGAGTGCCCGCGCTTCCTGTTCCCCTTCGCCCGCCGGATCATCGCCGACCTGACCATGGACGGCGGTTTCCCGCCCTTCATGATGGAGCCGATCGATTTCGGCGCCGTCTACCTGGCCCAGCGCCAGGCCCAGGGCGGCATCCCCGACGGGTCGGTCGGCAACGCCTGAATTGGGGCCTAGAGCGCGTCAGGCGAAAGTGTGAGCGGTTTCGCCGCTCGGACGCGCTCTAAATGCTTGGATTGAGCGGGCGCGGGCGAACAGCCCGCGACTCCGCTTCGGGCGTTCGGAACGCGACGCTTTTCCAAGGGCCGTTGCCAAGCCTGCGGCCGCTCCCCTAAGTTGATCCAAGGGAGGGGCCATAAGGCCCGGGAAAAAAACGATGTGGAAGCGTATGCGAGCCGGCGCCGTGTGCGGCCTGCTGGCCCTTGCCGGCTCTGTGCCCGTGGTCGGCCCGGCCTTGAGCCAAGGGGCCGTGGCCCCCGCCGCCGAAAAGCCGGTCCAGCTCGCCATCGCCCACTGGGTGCCGCCGGCCCACCCCCTGCACAAGTCCCTCCAGGCCTGGATCGCGGACGTGAACGCCGAGAGCGGCGGCACGCTGACCGCCCGCGTCTTCCCCGCCGAACAGCTCGGCAAGGCCGTCGACCACTACGACATGGCCCGTGACGGCATCGCCGACATGACCCTGGTGAACCCGGGCTACCAGCCGGGCCGCTTCCCCATCCTCGCCGCGGGCGAGCTTCCCTTCCTCTCCACCGACGCCAAGCAGGCCTCGGGCGCCATCGACGCCTGGTACCGCGCCTACGCCGAGAAGGAGATGAAGGACGTCCACTACTGCATGCTCTTCATTCACGATCCCGGCGTCTTTCACTCGCGCCACAAGATCGCCGTCCCCTCCGACATCAAGGGGATGAAGGTGCGTCCCGCCAACGCCACCATCGGCGCCTGGATCCGGCTGATGGGCGGCTCGAACGTCCAGGCCTCCGCCCCGGCGGCGCGGGACCTGCTGGAGCACGGGGTGGCCGACGCCATCACCAACCCCTGGGGCTCGACCATCCTGTTCGGGATCGACAAGGTCACCGACTACCACCTGGACGAGGGCATGTACGGCTCGATCCAGATGTGGGTGATGAACAAGGCCAAGTACAACGCGCTCGGGCCGCGCCAGAAGAAGGCGATCGACGACCACTGCACATCTGAGTGGACGATCCGCTTCGTCAGCCCCTGGGTCGACTTCGAGCATGAGGGCCGCGCCAAGATGGCGGCGGAGAAGGGCCACATCCTGACTCCGATGACACCCGAGGCGCTGAAGCTGTGGCAGGACTCGGCCAAGCCCCTGAAGAAGCGCTGGTCCGACCGTATCCGCGCCCGCGGCCTCGGCGATCCGGACCAGATGTTCGGCGGGCTGGAGGCCAGCCTCGTCAAATACAACGCCGCCTACGACGGGAAATGACCATGGACGGGCGCGGGCTGACCAATCGCTTCACCCACTGGGCGGAGATGGGGGCGGGGTTCTTCCTCGCCTTCGTCATGCTGCTCACCTTCACCTCGGTGACGCTGCGCTACCTCTTCAACATCTCCATCCCGGACGCCTACGATCTCGGGCGCAATATGCTGGGGGTGCTGATCTTCTGGGGCATCGCCGTGACGGGCTTCCGCGGCGAGCACATCACCGTGGACATGGTCTGGAGCGCCCTGCCGCCGAAGGGCAAGCGGATGCTGGACCTGATCGCCATCGTCTTCACCATCCTCTGCATGGTGACCTTCTCCTGGGCCATGACGGGCCGCGCCCTCGACGTCTTCCATACCGGTGAGGCCACCTACGACACCTCCACCCCGATCTGGCCCTTCTACACCGTGGCCTGGGCGGGGACGGTGGCCGCGGTGATCCTGTTGATCGTCCGCCTTGTGCGCTTCGTTCAAAACCCGGCCGAGAGCGAAACCGCTCCCGTCGCCGCCAGCCATTGAGATGAACCCCTTGGACCCGACGACCGTCTCGATCCTGGGCTTCATCGCCCTCTTCGGCCTGATGCTGCTGCGCATGCCCATCGGCCTGGCCATGGGCTTCGTCGGCGTCTGCGGCTTCGCTTACATGCGCGGCTGGGACGCGGCCCTGCACGTCCTGGCCCTGGTGCCGATCCGCACCGCGACGGACGCGGGCTTCACCGTCATCCCCCTGTTCCTGCTGATGGGGGCGATCGCGACCCTGTCGGGCATGAGCGCGGAGCTGTTCAAGGCGGCCAACAGCTTCCTCGGGCACAAAAAGGGCGGGCTGGGCATGGCGACCATCGCCGCCTGCGCCGGTTTCGCCGCCATCTCCGGCTCCTCGGTGGCCACCGCCGCCACCTTCTCGGCCGTCGCCTACCCCGAGATGCGCAAGTTCAACTACCCGCAGAGCTTCGCCACCGGCGTGATCGCCGCGGGCGGGACCCTCGGCGCCATCCTGCCGCCCTCCATCGTGCTGGCGGTCTACAGCCTGATCACCCAGCAGGACCTCGGCCGCCTCTACATCGCCGGCGTGGTGCCGGGGATCCTGGCGATCCTGATGTACATCCTCACCATCACGGTGATCAGCATCGTCCGCCCGAACTTCCTGCCCCAGGGTCCGAAGTCGACCTGGGCCGAGCGCCTGACCGCCATCAAGGGCGTCTGGGCCATCGCCCTGCTGTTCGTGCTGGTGATCGGCGGCATCTACGCCGGGGTCTTCACCCCCACCGAAGCCGGCGCCATGGGCGCGACCGGCGCTCTGATCATCGCCGTGGTCCGCCGCCGGCTGAACTGGGCCCAGTTCGTCGAGTGCCTGATGCGGGCGTTGCGCACCGCCGCGGCGATCTTCTCGATCCTGATCGGCGCCCTGATCTTCGGCTACTTCCTGACCATCACCCAGACGCCCCAGCACGTGACCGAGTTCCTCACCGGCCTCGGCCTGTCGAAGTACGGCCTGCTGGTGCTGATCATGCTGATGTACCTGGTTCTGGGCTGCGTCATGGACGCCATGGCCATGATCATCCTGACCGTGCCGATCATCTTCCCGGTGATCGTCGCCCTGGGTTTCAGCCCCATCTGGTTCGGCATCATCATCGTCATGACCGTCGAGCTCGGCATGATCCACCCGCCGGTCGGCATGAACGTGTTCGTGATCAAGAGCGTCATCAAGGACGTGAAGCTGTCGACGATCTTCTACGGGGTCATCCCCTTCGTGATCACCGACCTGATCCGTCTGGCCCTCTTGATCATCTTCCCCGCCCTGGCGCTCTGGCTGCCCAGCATCCGGTAGAGCGCGCATACCCCTCTCCCCTCGTGGGGGAGGAGGACTAGATTCGCTCGAAGTCGTAGAAGACGGGACTGATATCCCCGAGGCGCTTTTCCTCGTAGCGGGTGGTCGCGTGGTCGGCGGGGGGGATGCGCCAGTCGTCGGCCCGGTCGGCCAGCCAGCGCAGACCCGGCGTCTTCAGCAAATCCTCCAGGGCGCGGTCGGCGTAGTCGGCCACGTCCGTGGCGAAGCGGAAACGCCCGCCCGGCTTCAGGAGCCGCACAAATTCCAGCCCGTTCTCGGCGTTGACCAGCCGGCGCTTGCGGTGGCGGGTCTTGGGCCAGGGGTCGGGGAACAGCACGTAGACCCGGGTCAGGCAGGCGTCCGGCAGGGCGGCCATCAGGCTGCGCGCATCCCCCGCCAGGAGCCGCACATTGGAGAGCTTCATCTCGTCGATGTGGCGCAGGGCGCTGGCCACCCCGTTCAGGAAGGGCTCGGCCCCCAGCACCAGCACGTCGGGCCGGCGCAGCGCCTGGGCCGCCATGTGCTCGCCGCCGCCGAAGCCGACCTCCAGCCAGACCTCCGTCGCCCCCGGCATCAGCACCGCCGGGTCGATCGCCCCCGCCTCCGGGTGGAGCGAGATCGTCGGCAGCAGGGTCTCCATCAGCACCGCCTGGCGGGGCTTGATCGCGCGGCTCTTGATGCGGCCGTAGGAGCGGAGCGGCGGGTGGGCGTCGGTCATCCGCACGCCCCTATCACCCCCGCCCCCTCGTGAGAATCGCCGCCTTGCCCGCCATGCCGTTAAATGGGCCCGCCGATCCTCAAGAAGGAGCCCGCCGTGATCCCGGTCGCCACGCCCCTGTTCGCCTTCCTGACCTACGCCGGGGTGGCGGTGTTCGCCGCCACCGGGGCCCTGGCGGCCGTGCACCGCCGGCACGACATCGTCACCTTCGTCTTCTTCGCCGCCGTGACCGGGGTCGGGGGCGGAACGCTGCGGGATCTCCTGCTGGACCAGCCGGTGTTCTGGCTGGTCGATCCCAACCACCTGATCGTCTCGGCGGCGGTCGGGGCCCTTGTGTGGACGACGGGCGCACGGCGCTGGCCGCTGAAGGCCCTTCTGTGGCTGGACGCCCTCGGCCTCTGCGCCTTCGCGGTGCTGGGGGCAGGCAAGGCGCTCGGCCTCGGGCTTTCTGCGCCCGTCTGCGTGGTGATGGGGGTGCTGACCGCCACGGCCGGGGGCATCATCCGCGATGTTCTGGCCGCGGAGCCTTCGGTCCTGCTGCGCCGGGAAATCTACCTGACCGCCGCCCTCCTGGGCGCCACGGTCTTCGTCGTCGCCGAACCCTGGGTCGGGCGCGAGGCGGCGGGGGCGGCGGGCTTCGCGGCCGGGTTCGGCCTGCGGGCCGCCGCCCTGCTGTTCGACCTGTCCCTGCCGCGGTTCGGCGGGCCGGCTGAAGAACCTGTCGGAGACGGCTAGGCGGGCGCCTTTACCGGGCGCGGCCGGTGCGTCCGGGTGACGGGGGTGTCCCTGGCCATGAAGACCAGGGTGAAGAGCAGGAGGCCGCAGTCGTCCTTGGCCTCGATCAGCCATTCCTCGCCCTGCCAGAACTTCGCCTGATCCGAATTGAGCAGCTCGGCGCAGAGCGCGACCGAATGAGCGCGCGCGGCGTCGATGTCGGGGAGGTCGAGGCCGATGAGATCGGGGATGAAGTCCCCGTCCGTCACATCGAAGAAGAACTTGGACACGGCGGCGCTCCTCGTCAGGCGGGAGCACACGCATCTCTCATCCGCCGGCGCCCGATGCGTTGGCCAGCGATAGACATCAAACGGTCAAGCCCGCGCTAGGTTGCCCGCGCCTTGGGCCCAGACCACCTTCGGAACGGCATAGCGCCAAAGAAAAGGCCCCCGGCGCGAACCGGGGGCCTTCGCATTCGGCTTGAGGCCTTGGGTTTAGGAGAGGCCCTTCAGTTCGCCCACGAGATCGGTCTTCTCCCAGGAGAAGCCGCCGTCCTTGTCGGGCTCGCGGCCGAAGTGGCCGTAGGCGGTGGTGCGGGCGTAGACAGGGCGGTTCAGCTTCAGGTGCTCGCGGATGGCCCGGGGGCTCGCGCCCCCCACCAGTTCCGGGAGTATCTTCTCCAGCTTGGCCGCGTCGATGTTCCCGGTGTCGTGCAGGTCGACGTAGAACGAGAGCGGCTTGGAGACGCCGATGGCGTAGCCGATCTGGATAGTGCAGCGGTCCGCAAGGCCGGCGGCCACCACGTTCTTGGCCAGGTAACGGCAGATGTAGGCGGCCGAGCGGTCGACCTTGGTGGGGTCCTTGCCCGAGAAGGCGCCGCCGCCGTGCGGGGCCGCGCCGCCGTAGGTGTCGACGATGATCTTGCGCCCGGTCAGGCCGCAGTCGCCGTCGGGGCCGCCGATGACGAAGTTGCCGGTCGGGTTGACGTGCCACTCGGTGGCGCCGTCGATGAAGCTCGCGGGCATCACTTCGCGGATGTAGGGCTCGACGATCTTGCGGATGTCGGCGGGGCTGAGGCCGTCCTTGTGCTGGGTCGAGAGCACGATGGAGGTGGCGCGGACCGGCTTGCCGTTCTCATAGACCAGGGAGACCTGGCTCTTGGCGTCAGGCTCCAGGCCCGGCTCCTTGCCGTTCTTCCGGACCTCGGCGAGCTTGGACAGGATGTTGTGCGAGTACTGCAGGGTGGCCGGCATCAGCTCCGGGGTCTCGTTCGAGGCGTAGCCGAACATGATGCCCTGGTCGCCTGCGCCCTCGTCCTTGTTGCCCGCGGCGTCGACGCCCATGGCGATGTCGGCCGACTGGGCGTGCAGGTGGCAGGCGTACTCGGCGTGGGCCCAGTGGAAGCCGGCCTGCTCGTAGCCGATGTCCTTGACCGCGGCGCGGATCTTCTCTTCCAGACCCTTCACCACGTCGCCCGGTCCGCGGACCTCGCCGGCGATGATGATGCGGTTGGTGGTGACCATGGTTTCGCAGGCGACGCGCGAATAGGGGTCGGCTCCCAGATAGGCGTCCACGACGACGTCGGAGATGCGGTCGGCGACCTTGTCGGGGTGGCCTTCGGAGACGCTTTCGCTGGTGAAGATGTAGGACGGGCGGATCACGGAATACTCCCTGTTCGACCGCCCCGAGGCGGTTCTGATTTATGCAGTTGGCGCGCTATATAAGGACATCTTTATATGTGCAAGCGAGGGGGTCCGCCACGCCATTGTGCATGGACGATGAACATCCGTGCGCTCTTTGCGTTAGGCTCTGATTCTGAAGGCCGCCCGCGCGCCGCGGGCCGGGGCGAGGACCATGTCGACCTATAGCCAGTCGGGCGTCGCGCGGGGCGCCTCGATCGTCATCGCCTCCCTGATCACCGGCTACGCCCTCTACTGGCTGAGGGGCATCCTCACGCCCCTGGCGCTCGCCCTCTTCCTGATGGTCATGATCGACGGGGTGGCGCGGTTCCTGGCCCGCCGCGCGCCCTTCCTGCCCGAGCCGTTGGTCCTGCCGGTGGCCCTGCTGCTGTCGGGCTCGGCCGTGGCGGCGACCGTCTATGTGGTGGCGGGCAACGGCGCCGCCTTCGCGGGGCAGCTCGTGGGCGCCGCCCCGCGCTTCAACGTCCTGATCGCCCAGATCGCCGGCCTGTTCGGCCTGGCCGTCCCCCCCACCATCCAGGACCTGGTCAACCAGCTGAACCCGAGCGCCTACCTCGGCACGGTGGCCGCCTCGCTGCAGAGCTTCGCCGGGGGGGCCATGTACGTGATGATCTACCTCGGCTTCCTGATCGCCTCGCGGGCCGGCTTCGCCAAGAAGGCCAAGTCGCTCTACCCGGACACGGCCGAGCGGGAGCAAGCGGCGGCCATCTTCGAGCGCATCCGCGACGGGATCGAACGCTACCTCTGGATCCAGACCATCACCGGCGCCCTGATCGCCTTCCTGTCCTGGGCGGTGATGGCGGCGGTCGGGCTCGACAACGCCCTGTTCTGGGCCTTCGTCATCTTCGTGGTCTGTTTCATCCCGGTGATCGGCGGGATCATCGCGGGGTTTCTGCCCCCCCTCTTCGCCCTGGTCGAGTTCACCACCTGGTGGCAGGCGGGGGTGCTGTTCGCGGGCCTGCAGATCATCCTGTTCGTCGTGGGCAATGTCGTGCTGCCGCGGATGCAGCGGGACAGCCTGAACATCGACCCTGTGGTTGTACTGCTGAGCCTGGCCCTGTGGGGGGCGATCTGGGGCATTCCGGGCATGTTCCTGTCCACACCCCTGACGGTGATGGCCATCATCATCCTGGCCCAGTTCGACGGATCGCGCTGGATCGCGGTCCTGCTTTCCGGCGACGGAGAGCCCGAAGGCGCGGCCGGAACCGCCCCCCCGCGCAGCCCGGCGGCCACCTGAACGCCCTCACGTAACTGTGAATGCGGCCAAGGTGGTCCGAAAGCGCTTCTCACCCATTTAAGCCTCAGACCGGACGCGTCCCCTCGTCCGGCCCATCAGGCGCCCTCTTCCCCGTCCCCTCGAAGCAGCGGGCGCCCAGCGAAACGGATCCGCCCCTCCCCCCCGGCGGATCCTAAGGCGCCGCCGGATGGCTAGACCGTCCGGCGGCGTTTTCGCGCCCAGGTCACGTCTGGGTCGCGTCTGGCGTGTGACGTAAAGTTAATCAATGTGGTTAAGGCTCAGCTGGAACGAGACCGGGGGGAGCCCAACATGAACGGGCCGCACGCGGCCGCCATCAATGGCGGCTTGACCGAGGTTTTCGCCCAAGCCCTCAGAGTCGATGACCTGGCGCCGGCGGAACAGAGCTTTGTCGATCAGATCGGCGACGACTACCGGGCCGAGGAGCTCGCGGGGCTGGACCCCGTCGGCTTCGCCGCGGCGCTGGCCAGCTTCTGGCAGGTCGCCGGCCATACCGGCGACGAACCGCGCATCCGCCTCGCCGAGGTCAAGGGCGCGGTCGGGCTCGAACTCCTGGAGATCGTGCAGGACGACGCGCCCTTCCTGGTCGACAGCGTCATGGCCGAGCTCAACGCCGGCCGCTTCGACGTCCGCGCGATGTTCCATCCGGTCGTCCGGCTGAACGGGCGCGACAAGTCCCTGATCCTGGTGGTGCTGGGGGCCGTCGGCGAGGACCGCCGCCAGGCCCTGATCGACGGGGTGAAGGGCGCTCTCTCCGACGTCCGCGCCGCCGTGAACGATCACAAGCCGATGCTGGCCATGATCCGCGCCGAGGCCGAGGCCCTCCAGGCCGCCGGCAAGGGCGAGGACGTCGAGGAGGCCGTGGCGCTGCTGCGTTGGCTGGCGGCGGACCACTTCGTGTTCCTGGGCGCCCGCGCCTACAGCTATCCCCGCGACAAGACGGGCGGCTACCTGCCCGAGCCTCCGGTCGCCGACAAGGGCTCGGCCCTGGGAGTCCTGTCCGATCCGTCGGTCTATGTCCTGCGCGCCGACTCCGAACCCGCCCGCCGGGTCAAGGAACTGGAAGCCTACCTCCGGAGCGGCTCCGCCGTGACCGTCGCCAAGGCCAACATCCGCTCGCGGGTGCATCGCCGCGCCTACATGGATTACGTCGCGGTCAAGCGTTACGGCTCGAACGGCGACCCCGTGGGCGAGGTCCGTTTCGTCGGCCTGTTCACCGCCGAGACCTACCACGAGCCCGTGCGCGAGATCCCGCTGATCCGCCGCAAGGCCGAGGCGGTGCTGCGCTACATGGGCGGCAGCCCCAGCGGCCACAGCGAGAAGCGCCTCAAGGATATCATCGACACCTATCCGCGCGACGAGCTGTTCCAGATCGACCCGCAGGCCCTGTTCGAGAACGCCCTCGGCCTTCTGCACCTGCAGGACCGCCCGCGGGTCAAGCTGATCACCCGCCGCGATCCCTTCGACCGCTTCATCTCGGCCATGCTGTTCGTGCCCCGCGACCGCTATTCCGCCGACGCGGTGGACCGGGTCGGCGCCATGCTGGCCAAGGCCTGGAACGGCCGGTTGTCGGCCGCCTATCCGCACTTCGACGACGGCCCGCTCGCCCGCACCCACTTCATCATCGGGGTCGAGCCGGGCAAGAGCCCCGACCCCGACCTCGCCGTGCTGGAGGCCGAGATCACCGAGGCCCTGCGCACCTGGCAGGACCGTTTCGAGGAGGCCGCCCGCGCCGGCGGCGAGATGGGCGATCTCCTGACCCGCTACGACGGGGCCTTCCCCGCCGGCTACCGAGACCTCTACAGCGCCCAGGACGCCCTGGCCGACGTCGCCGTGATCGAGGGCATGCCCCCCGAGCGGGCGATCGGGGTGCGGGCCTACCGCCGCGTCGAGGACGGGCCGCTCAGGGTCCGCTTCAAGCTCTACCGCGCCGAGGAGGCCATCCCCCTCGCCGACGTGCTGCCGATCCTGGAGAACATGGGTCTGAAGGCCCTTGAGGAAGCCGGCTTCCCTGTCCGCCGCGGGGGCGACGCGCCCGTGGTCTGGGTGCACGACTTCCTGCTGCAGGACGAGCAGGGCGAACGGCTGGTGTTCGAGGACGTCAAGACGCCCTTCGAGGAGACCTTCGCCGCCGCCTGGACCGGCCGCACCGAGAACGACGGCTTCAACCGGCTGGTGCTGGAGCTGGGCGTCACCTGGCGCGAGGCCGCCCTGATCCGGGCCTTCGCCCGCCACCGCTCGCAGACCGGGCTCGACCCGAGCCAGGCCGTGCAGGAACAGGTGTTGAGCGACTATCCGGGGGTCGCCCGGCTGATCCTCGACCTCTTCCGCATCAAGTTCGACCCGGCCATCCGCGCCGGCCTCGCGGATCGCAAGGACCGGGCCGAGGCGGTGAGCGCCGAGATCCTGACCGCCCTGCAGACCGTGGAAAGCCTCGACGCCGACCGGGTCCTGCGCCGCATCGCCAACCTCGTCGGCGCCATGCAACGGACCAACTATTATCAGGTGGGCGCCGACGGCGAGCCCAAGCCCTACATCAGCTTCAAGATCGCCCCGCGCGAGCTGGACGAACTGCCCCTGCCCAAGCCCTATCGCGAGGTGTTCGTCTCCTCCCCCGACGTTGAAGGGGTGCACCTGCGCTTCGGTCCCGTGGCCCGCGGCGGCCTGCGCTGGTCGGACCGGCGCGACGACTTCCGCACCGAGGTCCTGGGGCTGGTGAAGGCCCAGCAGGTCAAGAACGCCGTGATCGTGCCCGTGGGCGCCAAGGGCGGCTTCTATCCCAAGCACCTGCCCAAGGGCGGGACCCCAGAGGCCATCCGCGCCGAGGGCGTACGGGCCTACCGCATGTTCCTGTCGGGCCTCTTGGACATCACCGACAACCTCGACGCCGACAGCGCCGTGGTGCGCCCGCCCGCCGTGATCGCCCACGACGGGGACGATCCCTACCTCGTGGTCGCCGCCGACAAGGGCACGGCCACCTTCTCCGACATCGCCAACGGCGTGGCCGAGGACTACGGCTTCTGGCTGGGCGACGCCTTCGCTTCGGGCGGCTCGGCCGGCTACGACCACAAGGCCATGGGCATCACCGCCCGCGGCGCCTGGGAAGCGGTCAAGCGCCACTTCCGCGAGCTCGGCAAGGACATCCAGACCGAGCCCTTCGTCTGCGTCGGCGTGGGCGACATGTCCGGCGACGTGTTCGGCAATGGCATGCTGCTGTCCAAGGCCACCAAGCTGGTCGCCGCCTTCGACCACCGCCACATCTTCCTGGATCCCGATCCCGATCCGGAAGTCTCCTGGACCGAGCGCAACCGGCTCTTCGCCCTGCCGCGCTCCTCCTGGGCCGACTACAACACCGACCTGATCTCCAAGGGCGGCTACGTCTTCCCGCGCAGCGCCAAGGAAGTGCCGCTCTCGCCCGAGGTCCAGGCCCTGCTGGGCGTCCAGGCCGAGACAATGGCCCCGACGGACCTGATCCGGGCCATCCTCACCGCCCAGGTCGAGCTGCTCTATCTCGGCGGCATCGGCACCTATGTGAAGGCGCCGAGCGAGAGCCACCTGGAGGTCGGGGACAAGGCCAGCGACGCCGTGCGCGTCGACGCCACCGAGCTGCGCTGCAAGGTCGTCGGGGAAGGGGCCAACCTCGGCTTCACCCAGAAGGCGCGCATCGCCTACGCCCGCAACGGCGGCCGCATCAACACCGACGCCATCGACAATTCGGCGGGCGTGGACACCTCAGACCACGAGGTGAACATCAAGATCCTGACCGGCCAGCTCGAGCGCGCCGGCAAGCTGAAGCGCAAGGCCCGCGACGTCCTCCTGGCCAGCATGACCGAGTCCGTGGGCGAGCACGTCCTGGCGCACAACTACGCCCAGACCCTGTGCCTTTCCCTGCAGCAGGCCGACGCCGCGGCCGATCTCGACGCCCACGCGGGGTTCATGACCCTCTTGGAATCGGACGGCCGCCTGGACCGCAAGGTGGAGAACCTGCCGGGCCGCGACGTCCTGTCGGAGCTGCGCGGCGCGGGCCTCGGTCTGACGCGCCCCGAACTGGCGGTGCTGACCGCCTACGGAAAGCTGGAGCTGTCGGCCGAGATCGTCGCCTCCGCGGCGCCGGACGATCCCTATTTCGAGAAGACCCTGATCCGCTACTTCCCCGAGCCCATGGAGAAGTACAAGGCGCAGATGCAGCGCCACCGGCTGCGGCGCGAGATCGTCGCCACGGTCCTGGCCAACGACATCGTCGACATGACCGGCCCGACCTTCGCCACCCGGCTGATGGGCGCCGTCGGTTGCGACGCCGCCGGTTTCGCCGCCGCCTTTGAGGCCGCGCGCCAGACCTTCCGCATGGACGAAGCCTGGCGGGAGGTTTCGGCCCTCGACCTGAAGGTCTCGGCGGAGTGCCAGCTGGCCCTCTACCAGGCCATCGCCATCGGCCTGCGCGGCCAGGTGTTCCGCCTCGCCCGCTGGGTCGGCCAGGGCCCCAAGACCGTTCAGTCGGTGATCGACGCCTATCGCCCCGCCGCCGACGCCCTCGCCTCGCAGGGCTCGTCCATCCTCTCGGCCTTCGAGCGCGACGCCCTCAAGGCGCAGACCGAACGCTTCTGCGAGATGGGCGCCCCGCGCCGAATCGCCCGCAACGTCGCCTTCCTGGGCGCCATGCGCGCGGTGCCGGAGATCGCCGACCTCGCCCGTGACGCCAAGTGGACCCCCGTCGCCGCCGGCCGCCTCTACCATCAGGTGGGCGGCATCTTCGGCCTCGACCGGCTTAGGGCGGCCGCCCACGCCCTGGCGCCCGCCGACTCCTACGAGCGGACGGCGCTGCGGCGGCTGATCATCGACCTCTTCGCCGTCCAGGCCGCCATCACCCGCTCGGTGATGCGCGAGAAGGATGCGGCCAAGACCGCCGATACGACCGAAGGCGCGCGCAAGCTGGTTGGCGGCTGGACCGCCGGTCGTCAGGCCGTCGCCGACCGGGCCGCCCGGGCCATGGCCGAGATCGAGGCCACCAAGGAAGGCTGGAGCTTCGCCAAGCTGACCATCGTCGCCGCCTCCTTGCGTGAACTGACCGCTTAGGCGACGAAAGGCGGTGTTCCGCCGGATCGCCTTCGCCCTGTTCGACTGGGGCCAGCACGCCTACTGGGTGCTGGTCACCACCTTCATCTTCACCCCCTACTTCGCCGCGGGCTTCGTGGGCGACGCGGCGCGGGGCCAGGCCCTGCTGGGCTTCGGCGGGGCGGTGGCGGGGGTGTTCGCCGCCTTCTGCAGCGTGTTCGCCGGCGCGGGCGTCGACGCCTGGGGCCGACAGCGCCGCTGGCTCCTGCTGCTCTCCATCCCCTTCGTCGCCGCCTGCTGCGGGCTATGGATCGCCGCCCCCGGCAAGGGCGAGCTGATCCTGCCCGTCGTGGCCCTGATGATCGTCGCCAATGTCACCGCCGAGGTGACGGCCGCGGTCGCCAACACCCTCCTTCCCGTCTTCGCCAAGCCGGGGGGCGTGGGAAAGCTGTCCGGCCTTTCCGCGGGCGCCGGCTATATCGGCGGCCTCGTCGCCCTGCTGCTTGTGCTCTTCGCTTTCGCCCTGCCCGCCCATCCCCTGCTCGGCCTCGACAAAGCTCTCCATGAGCCCGACCGGATCGTCGGGCCCCTGGCGGCGGTCTGGTTCCTGGCCTTCGGCCTGCCCCTGCTGATCGTCGCCCCGGACGGGCCCGGCCGGGCCGGCTCGCGCGGGGCCCTCACCGAGCTATGGGCCCTGGTGAAGACCCTGCCGTCGCGGCCCACGATGCTGCGTTTCATGGTCGGGCGGATGCTGGTGGGCGATGGGGTCACGGCCATCGTCACCTTCGGCGGGGTCCTGGCCGCCGGCATGTTCCACTGGACCACGATCCAGCTTGGGATCTACGGCATCCTCATGGCCGGGTGCGCCGGGGTCGGCGCGGCGGTCGGCGGCTTCCTCGACGACGCCCTCGGCCCCCGGCGCACGGTGCTGATCTCGGTCGCCGTCCTGCTGGTCGGCGCGGTCGGCCTGGCCTCGGTGGGACCCGACCGCCTCCTGTTCCTGATCCCCGTGGTCCCGCCGCCGGAGGGCGCGGGCCTCTTCGGCGGAGCGGGAGAGCGGACCTTCCTCGCCTTCAGCACCGGCATCGGCCTCGCCTACGGACCGGTGCAGGCGGCGATGCGCAGCTGGATGGCCCGCCTGGCGCCGCCGGAGGAGACCGGCCGCTGGTTCGGCCTCTACGCCCTCTCCGGCAAGGCCACGACCTTCCTCGCCCCGCTCCTGATCGGCGTCGCCACCGCCGCCACCCTGCAGCAGAAGGCGGCCATCCCCGTAATCGCCCTCTTCCTGGCCGCCGGCGCCCTGGCCTTCGCCCGCGTCAGCGATCGGCCCGCCGCCTAATCCCTCTCCCCACCGGGGAGAGGGAAATAGCTAGTGCCTGAACACCCGCACGCCCGTGTAGGCCATGGCGACGCCCCGCTCGTCGGCGGCGGCGATCACTTCCGCGTCCCGCAGGGAGCCGCCCGGCTGGATCACCGCCGTGGCGCCCGCCTCCGCCGCCTGGATCAGGCCGTCGGCGAAGGGGAAGAAGGCTTCCGAAGCCAGGGCCGAGCCCTCCGCCAGCGAGTTCGGTAGACCCGCGGCTTCCGCCGCCTCCCGCGCCCGCAAGGCCCCGATCCGCACCGCATCCCGCCGGTTCACCTGACCCGCGCCGATCCCGGCGGTGCGGCCATCCTTGGCGAAGACCACGGCGTTGGACTTGGCGTGCTTGGCGACGGTGAAGGCGAAGAGCATGTCGCGCACCTCCGCCTCGGTCGGCGCGCGCTTGGTGACCACCTTGAGGTCGGCTGCCGTGATCCGCGCCGCGTCGCGCCCCTGCACCAGGAAGCCCCCCGCCACCGATTTGAAGGTCTGGCCCGGCGAGAGGGGGTCGGGCAGGCCGCCGGTCAGCAGCACGCGCAGGTTCTTCTTGGCGGCGAAGAAGGCGAGCGCCTCGGCGTCCGCATCGGGAGCGATGATCACCTCGGCGAACAATTCCGCCATGGCGGCGGCGCTGGCCGCATCCAGGCGGGTGTTGACCGCGATGATGCCGCCGAAGGCCGAGACCGGATCGCACTCCAGCGCCCGGCGGTAGGCCTCCACCAGCGAGCCGCCCACGGCCACGCCGCAGGGGTTGGCGTGCTTGACGATCACCGCCGCCGGGCCGTCCTCGGGGGCGAATTCCGCCGCCAGCTCGAAGGCGGCGTCGGTGTCGTTGATGTTGTTGTAGCTGAGTTCCTTGCCCTGGACCTGGCGGGCGGTCGCCACCCCGGGCCGCGCTTCCGCCGTCCGGTAGAAGGCCGCCTTCTGGTGGGGATTCTCCCCGTAGCGCATGGTCTGGGCCAGGGTCCCGGCGATGGCCTTGCGGGCGGGGAAGTCCTGCTCCAGCTGATGCGCGAACCAGCCGGAAATGGCCGCGTCATAGGCCGCCGTCCGCGCGAAGGCCCGGCCCGCCAGGCGCCGGCGCAGATCGAGGCTCGTGGTCCCGGTCGTCTGCAGCGCCTCCAGCACCTCGGCGAGGTCGGAAGGATCGGTGCAGACCGCGACATAGGCGTGGTTCTTGGCCGCCGAGCGGATCATGGCCGGCCCGCCGATATCGACGTTCTCCAGGCAGGTGGCGAAGTCGGCCCCGGACGCCAGGGTCTGCTCGAAGGGGTAGAGGCTGACATAGAGCAGGTCGATGCCGCCGATCCCGTGCTCGGCCATGGCGCGGGCGTGCTCCGGGGCGTCGCGGACGCCCAGCAGGCCCCCGTGCACCGTCGGGTGCAGGGTCTTGACCCGCCCGTCCATCATCTCGGGAAAGCCGGTCAGGTCGGCCACGTCCAGCACCGCCAGCCCCGCCGCAGCGATGGCGGCCTTGGTGCCGCCGGTGGAGACCAGCTCGACCCCGAGCGCCGCAAGCGCGCGGGCGGCCTCAACCAGGCCAGTCTTGTCGGAGACGGAAATCAGGGCGCGGCGAACGGCGGCCTGGTCGGGCGCGGGGGGGAAGGCGGGGGCGGCGGGCATGGCGCATCTCCGTGAGATTCGGAAGAAACGCCCAGGCGCGCGGCGACCAAGGCCCGCGCTCCCCGGTGGTGCCCCACCTTCAATCGCCAGTCGCGCGGACGGGCCCTGATTACTCCACTGCCGGGGTGGGTGAAAGACGGGACGGAGGATTTAGCTGGCCGATTCCAGGAATTCCGCCGTCTCGGCGTCGCTCCGGAGCCGGACCAGCCGGACGGTATCGGCATGGCGGGCCAGGGCTTGGCGCAGGTCCGGTTCCTGGTCGCGCTGGAAGTCCCAGACGTAGCGCATGAACTCGGGGTCGAACCGCTCCGGGCAGCCATCGGCCATGTCGACCCGGACCCGCCCGTAGGAGGTCAGGACCCGGCGCACGATCCGCCACAGGCAGGCGATCCGGGAGCGATCGACCCACACCACCGTATCGGCGCGGCCCATCCGCATCTCCAGGGTGCGCGCGTAGTTGCCGTCGATGACCCAGGCATCGCGAGCGCAGGCGTCGGCCAGGGCCCCGTCGAAGGCCTCGCGGTCGCCCTCCTGCCAGCCGGGCTTGTGGAACAGCTTGTCCAGATGGACCACCGGCAGGCCCAGCTTCTCCCCGAGCGCCAGAGACAGGGTGGACTTCCCGCCGCCGGGACAGCCGACCACCATGATGCGGCGCATCGGCTCCACGATCAGGCGCTCCGGCCCGGTCCGGCGAGCCGGGAGAACTGGGTGATCCTCTGCTGCCCGTCCGCCGACATCTCGCCGTCGCCCTCGAACCGGACGTAGGCGCCGCCGCCATAGGCCATCCCGAGATAGCGGGCGGTGCGGCGGAAGGGCGTCTCGAACCCGGCGGGCAATCGCGGATCAGTCCCGTTCGCCAGGAGCAGCATCGTCCGGCCCGTGAGCCCCCGGCCCACGGCTGTGCCGAGAAGATCGGTGAAGCGGTCGAACAGGGCCTTCATCTGCGCGCTCATGGCGTACCAGTAGACCGGCGTCGCGCAGACGATGATCTCGTGCTCCAGCATGGCCCCACCCGCCGCCGCGAAGGCGTCGGCCCGGCCCCGATCCTCATAGTCGAAGGCGGGGATCGGCGGGTCGGACAGGTTGATCAATGTCGAGGGGCCACCGAGGGCGTCACGCAGGCGCACGACCGTAAGGGCGGTGTTGCCGTCGCGGCGCGCGCTGCCGTTCAGGATCAGCACGCGGGCCAGCTCAGACCTCCTTCAGCGTCTCGGCCAGGAGGCGCGCCTCAGGGCCGCGGCTGGAGCCGGCGCGCCAGGCGACGACGATCTCGCGGGTGGGGGCGCCGGCGTCGAGGGGGCGGACGCTGACCGGGGCGGTGTCGGCCAGGCCCGCCGTCACCGCCATGGCGGGCAGGAGGGACACGCCAAGGCCCGAGCCGACCATCTGCACCAGGGTGTGGAGGGAGGTGGCGGCGAAGGGGCTTTCCCCCTCCCCGCCGCCCCGGGGGGAGTCCAGGCTGCAGGCGGCCAGGGCATGCTCGCGCAGGCAGTGGCCGTCCTCGAGCAGGATCAGGTGCTCGCCCTCCATGTCGGCCGGATCGACCGTCTCGCCGGCGCAGAGGGGGTGGTTGGCGGGGACGGCGGCGAGGAAGGCGTCCTCGCTGACGTGGGCGGTGGAGAGGCCGGTGGTGTCGTAAGGAAGGGCGATCAGGGCCGCGTCGAGGGCGCCGGTCTTCAATCCCGCCACAAGCTTGGAGGTCAGGTCTTCGCGCAGGTAGAGGCGCAGGTCCGGGAACTTGCGGCGCAGCAGCGGCAGGGCGCTGGGCAGGACGAAGGGGGCGATGGTCGGGATCACCCCCAGGCGGAAGCGCCCGGTGAGCGGGCGGCCGGCGCTGCGGGCGGCCTGGACAAGGTCCTCGGCGCGGGCCAGCACGTCCTCGGCCCGGCGCACCGCCTCCTCGCCCACGGCGGTCAGGATGACGCCAGAGCGGGCGCGGTCCACGACGGGGGCGCCCAGCACTTTTTCCAGCTCCTGCACCCCCGCCGAGAGGGTCGGCTGGGTCACGTGCGCGGCCTCGGCGGCGCGACTGAAGGAACCGTGTTCCGCCAGGAGCTTTAGGTACTGCAGTTGGCGCAGGGTCGGCAGCATCATCCGAAGGGATATAGGCCGGGCCTATGCAAAACTCAAAAACAATCGATTGGACCTTTATCCAGCCGACTCCTATCTCTCGTGGCAGCGGCGCTCCCCCGCCGCGAGCAATCTGACAACAAGGAGTACCGCCATGTTGGGCGTCGGCGAAAAGCTGCCTGAATTCAAGGTGATGGGCGTGAAGCCCCGGTTCATGAAGCACGAGGAGAACGGCCAGAGCGCGTTCGAAGCGATCAACAACCAGAGCTTCCCCGGCAAGTGGAAGGTGATCTTCTTCTACCCGAAGGACTTCACCTTCGTCTGTCCGACCGAGATCGCCGAGTTCGCCCGCCTGAACCCGCAGTTCGAGGAGCGCGACACGGTCGTGCTGGGCGGCTCGACCGACAACGAGCACTCCAAGCTCGGCTGGCGCCGGGAGCACCCGGACCTCGCGGAGCTGCCGATCTGGCAGTTCGGCGATAGCGGCGGCAAGTTCGCCCGGGCGCTGGGCGTGCTGAACGAGGACGAGGGCGTGGCCCTGCGCGCGACCTTCGTGGTCGATCCGCTGGGCGTGATCCAGCATGTCTACGTCACCAACCTGAACGTCGGCCGCGCCCCGCAGGACACCCTGCGCGTCGTCGACGCTTTGCAGACCGACGAGCTCTGCGCCTGCAATCGCCCCACGGGCGGCGAGACCCTGCGCGCGGCCTAAACCCCGCCGCGCAGCGCGCCCGGGAGGGCTCCCTCCCCCCCGATGACCCTCCCGGGCGCACCTTTCCTTCCATTGGAGATCACCCCATGTCGCTGGACGCCCTGCGCGCGGCCCTGCCCGCCTATGCCAAGGACCTGAGCCTGAACCTCTCGTCCCTGGCGGGCGAGACCACCCTGACCGAGCAGCAGAAGTGGGGCGCCTTCCTCGCCTCCGCCCATGCCGTGGGCCAGCCGACGGTGGTCAGGAACATCGAGGCGGCCGTCGCCGGCCTGCTGACGCCCGAGGCCCGAGAGGCGGCGAAGGCCGCCGCCGCCATCATGGGCATGAACAACATCTACTACCGGGCCCTGCACCTGATGAAGAACCAGGAGTACCGCACCCTGCCGGCGCGCCTGCGCATGAACGTCATGGCCAACCCGGGCGTGGAGAAGGTCGACTTCGAACTCTGGACCATGACGGTCTCGGCCATCAACGGCTGTGGCATGTGCCTGGACGCCCACGAGGCGGCCCTGAAGGAGCACGGCGTGCCCGCCCTCAACATCCAGGCCGCCCTGCGCATCGCCGCGGTGGTGCACGCGGTGGGCCAGGTGCTGGCCGGATCGGAGGCGGCGGCGGCCTGAGGGCCGCCTTCAGCCCAAGTAGGGCGTGCCGTGATAGACGCCGACCAAGTCGACGGCGAAGTTGGCGCCGTCCGCCAGATCGGTGAGGAACGCCATGTTCGCGGTCTGCAAGGTACCGATGTCCGCCTTCACGGCTTCGGCCAGCAACCAGCCCACCATGGCCGCCTTGGTCCCGATGCCGTTGGGACCGTCCTGACCGTAGAAGGCGAAGTAGTCGACGCGGCTGTCGATCAGCAGATGGACTTTGGCGTCGGTCGGCGCCGAGCCGAAGATCGTCGTGTAGGCGGACTTGGCGGCGTCGATGAGAGTCTTGGTCCCATAGGCCGCCTCGAACGCCGCCTTGCCCTCGCCGTTCTTGCCCAGGTTGACCGAGAAATTGATGTAGCGGTTCTCGAGGTTGAACGACTGATAGTAGGCGGAGTTGAGGTTGTTGGCGTTGGGACCGGTCGGCGAGACCAGGAAGTCCATCCCCGCCGCGCTGGGTATTCTGCCGGTGAAGAATTGGTAGGCGAGGGACGCGACCGATGTCGTCGTGTCCGCCTGCTGGACCAGCAGCGCGACGGCGGCGCTCTGGGAAAGGGTTCCCGCCGCCATCCGGCCCGCAATGTCATCCGCGAGCGTTGCATTCCCCGCGGCTGAACTGGCAGACCTCAAGATGTTCGTGAAGGCGGTCTGCAAGGCGCTCGTAAGCGATGCTGACAGGGTCACGGTCTTGTCAGTGAAACGGAGAAGCTCGACGTCCACGAAGTCGATCCCATCGGGATTGCCGGCGCGGTTGTCGACAACCTTCCAAAGACCGTCCGCCTGGCGGGTCCAGCTGTAAGAGGTTGAGGGGCCGGAATAGACGGCCGTATCCACTCCATCACCGCCGATGATGCCGTCAGGACCCGCACCCCCAGTGAGGATGTCTGCCCCGCCACCGCCATCGATGGCGTCGCTGCCCGCGCCGCCGCTTATGACATTGTTCTGGTCATTCCCGAGCAGGGTGTCGTCGAAGGCCGAGCCGATCAGATTTTCGATGTCGCCGAGCAGCCACCGAAGGTTTTCGGGGGCAGTGAACTGAAGCTCAGCTGTCGGCAATGCGGCGCCGGCCTTCGTATCCACTAGGGCGGAAAGTGTGAGGTACGGGAGGTGGATACTCCAGCCCACCGGAGAAGCGGCGGCCGAAACGGTATCGTTGCCTGAGGCGTCCCAGATGCTCTTGTAGGTCCCATCCAGGGTCAGACCGAACGTAGTGTCTCCGGCGTTCGTGCTTAGATTCTTTCCGTAGAGGTACTGGAGCGCGAGGACGTCCATCACCATGAAGGTTCCGGGATCCCACGAGAGCCGATTCCAGTTCGCGTCGTCGGCGTAGGACATGACTGAGAACCAGTCGATGTCCAATCCCGGCACGCCAAGGCCGGTCAGTGTCGGGCGCCCCGTCCCGCCGTCGTCGTGGGGATGTTTGAGGCCAAGCGTATGGCCGAGTTCGTGAAGCAGGAGCGCGAAACCGGCGCTTCCCGGCTCGTACGAGGCTAGGGAGTTAGCCTCACTTCTCAGGTTCAAATAGACGTCACCCGCCAAGCCACCGGTGTAGACCGACGCCGGGAAAAACCCTCGTGCCCAGATGTTTGAGGATGGGAAGAGCGTCTCGAACTGCCCGGTCCCGCCGACCCGGCGCTGGACGTCCAGCCTCACCGCCGGCGCGCCGCACTGCTCGCACTTGAGGCCGGGGTCCTTCCAGATGTTGGCGATCTCCCGATGCCAGTGCCAACGCCAGGACCCGCCGAGGCAGCGGAACAGGCGCCCGACCCGGCATTGGCCGCACCAGACGGTCACCGAATAGCCGTTCGAACTGCAGACATAGGGGGTGAGGAACTCGGCCATTTGAACCGTCAGAGCGGATGAGAACAAATGTCGAACATGCGAGGCGAAGTCGAGTCGTTTCGAGCCCGTTCCGTCCGCGCCTAAGCCGCCTCGAACCGCAACGGCCTGCCCCAGAAGGCCGCCACCAGGGCGTTCTGCTCGCCCGGTTCGCCGGTGGTGAGGAACCGCCGCGTCCCGCCATGGCCCGGATCGTATTGGGGATGCCGCTCCAGGTAGCGCTCCAGGGCGTCGGCGACGGCGATGGGCTGATGGATCAGGGGGGTGTCGGGAGGCAAGGCCTCGGCGAAGAGGTCGGCGACATATTCGTAGTGGGTGCAGCCGAGGATCGCCCGGTCGGGGTGGCGGCCGATCCGGCGGCGCAGGGCCTCGACGTGGCCCTCGATGGTTTGCTTCAGCACCTCTCGCGGCGCGGCGTGCTCGATCAGGCGGGCCAGGGTCGGGCAGGCCTCGGAGAAGACCGCCACGTCCTGGCGGCGCTTGTCGATCTCGATCTCATAGACGCGGGAGGCCGCCGTGCCGGGGGTGGAGAAAACCCCGATCACGTCCACGGTCTCGACCTTCTCGGCGGGGTGTTCGACCTCGTGGGACCAGGGCAGGCCGGTGGCGGCCTCTATGGTCGGCACGATCAGGCCGAGGATGTTGACCGGGCGGCCCAGTTCCCTGGCGTAGTCGGGCAGCCAGGTCTGCTGCAGGCGGCGAAGGGCGATGGAGGCGGCGGTGTTGCAGGCCAGGACCACCAGGCTGGCCCCTTCCTCGAACAGGCGGATGCACCCCTGCCGGGTCAGGTCGACGATCTCTTCCCCGGTCTTGCCGCCGTAGGGGACGTTGGCCTGGTCGGCCAGGAAGATGAAGTCGGCGTCGGGCAGCCGCCGCACCAGGGTGCGGTGGACGGTGAGCCCGCCCACCCCGGAATCGAAGACGCCGATCGCCATGGCTACAGACTATCCAATTTTTATCCGCTCATCCCGGCGGAAGCCGGGACCCAGGCTTTTTCTGAAGTGCGGCGGGCTTGACCAAAACCTGGGCCCCGGCTTCCGCCGGGGTGAGCGAGGTTTTGGTGTGGGCCTCGCAGCGCTCAAACCGTCAGCACCACCTTGCCGACGTGGCTTCCAGCCTCGAGGTGGGCGTGGGCCTTGCCGGCCTCGGCCAGGGGGAAGGTCTTGTCGATGGTGGGGCGCACCTTGCCCGACGCGATCCAGGGCCAGACGGTCTCCTCGACGGCGCGCGCCAGTCGCCCCTTCTCCGCGGCGTCGCGGGGGCGAAGGGTGGACCCCGTGAGGGTCAGGCGCTTGATCATCACCTGCACCAGGCTGATCTCCGCCTTCGGCCCGCCCAGGACCGCGATCTGCACCATCCGCCCGCCGGGGTTCAGGGCCTCGATGTTCTTCGCCGCGAAGTCCCCGCCGACCATGTCCAGCACCACGTCGGCGCCGCCGTCGGCCTTGGTCAGGGCGACGAAGTCCTGGGTGGCGGAATCGATGGCGATGTCGGCGCCCAGGGCCCGCGCGTGCTCGGCCTTGGCGGCGCCCCGGCTGGTGGCGATGACCCGGGCGCCCGCCGCCTTGGCCAGGGCGATGGCGGTGGCGCCGATGCCGCTGGTGGCCCCGTGGATCAGCAGGGTCTCGTCGGCTTTCAGCCCGCCGAGCTCGAACACATTGGAGAAGACGGTGAACACCGTCTCGGGCAGGCCCGCCGCCTCGACGAAGCTCAGGCCCGCAGGGACCGGCAGGACATGCCGGGCGTCCACGGCGCAATATTCCGCGTAGCCCCCTCCGCCGAGCAGGGCGCAGACCGCATCGCCCACCCGCCAGCGCTTCACCCCCGCCCCCACGACGGCGATTTCGCCCGCCGCCTCGAGCCCCAGCGTCTCCGGCGCCCCCGGCGGCGGGGGGTACATGCCGTTCCTCTGCATGATGTCGGGACGGTTCACCCCGGCTGCCCGGACGCGGATCAGCACCTGCCCGGCTGCGCATTCGGGGGTCTTCACCCGCTCGGGGGTGAGGGCGCTCGCGGGGCCCTTGCCGCCCGCCACGGCGATGGCGGTCATCCGTTCCGGTATGGCCATGCGCCTGCACTCTCCCAAAAAGCCGTCTTTTCTGATACGCTTGGCCGCGATACGGAGCAAAGGGAGAGGCGATGCTGGACGATCCAGACCTGCCACGCCCGGTTCGGGGCGCGTCGCTTAACGAGCTCAGGCGCGAGGATCTCGACGTCTACGCCGTCGGAGACCTCGAGGAACGCATCGAGGCCCTGGAGCAGGAGATATCGCGCACCCGCGCGGCCCTGGCCAAGAAGCTGGACGGCCGCGCCGCCGCCGACGCCCTGTTCTCCCTCCCCGGAAGCTGACGCTGGCACGGGGGTTGCACGCAAATCGAGCATGCGCCGCGGACGTATCGTGGCGTCCATATCTTTGTGCGCCGTCCAAGGGGGTGATCAGTGATCGAATTGGGTCCTAAGACGGTCACGCCGACCCGCTCCGAGACGGTCCGGGACTTCGCCCGCTCGGAGCTGTTCGAGCGCACCTTCCAGGAAGGCATGGAGCTGGTCGAGGAGACCGCCGCCTATCTGGACGGGGCAGGCCGCCAGGAATCCAAGCTTCTCTCCCGCAACGCCGCCCTCGCCTACGCCGGCGAGAGCATGCGGCTCACCACCCGCCTGATGCAGGTGGCCTCGTGGCTCCTGGTGCAGCGGGCCGTGCGCGAGGGGGACATGAGCCCCTCCGACGCCTGCGAGGACCGCTACCGCGTCGCCGGCCCCCAATCCCGTTCCGACCGCGACGCCCTCACCGAGGCCCTGCCGGACGGCCTGCGCGCCCTCCTGGAACGCTCCGAGCGCCTGCACGAGCGGGTGATGCACCTGGACCGGCGCATGTACACCGACGCCCAGGACGACGACGCCGTGAACGGCGTGCTGTCCCAGTTCGAGCGCCTGCGGGACGCCTTCACCGTCGGCGCGGCCTAGATATCCGCACTCGCGGTCAGGGCCGGTCCGCGGCGGGCGCTTCGGCTCACGCGCCTCTTGCTGTAGGCTCGGCGCCAAGGCGATGTGGAAGCTCAGCAAAAACCCCCCGGAACTCCGCGACAGGGCGGCGGAGGCCGCCTACCAGACGGCGCCGTTTCTGCCGCTCGGGGTGACGGTCGTGTGGATGCTCGGCACGCTCACGGTGCAAGCGGCCCGGCGCCTGATCTGGAACATCCGATGGGCGCTGCGACGGCGCGCCTTCACGCGCATGGACCGGCGCTAGGCGTCCTCTTTTCATCTGATTGTGCGGCGTGGTGCGGACCCTAGCCCTGGCCGCCTAGGCCGCGTCGGTTTCCTGGACCGCGGCCGGTTCCGGCGCACCCGCGTGGCGGATGACCGCGGCCACAAGGTCCATCGGCATCAAGGGCTTGGAGAGGTCGCCGTCGAAGCCGGCCTGGCGCCGCCCTTCCGCGCCCGGCCCATCGAGCCCGGCGGAGAAGGCCAAAATGGGAGCGTTGCGGTTGGGTCCGTCGCCCTGGCGGATGGCCGTCATGGCGTCCAGCCCATCCATCTCGGGCATCCGCAGGTCCATCAGGATCACGTCGAAGGGGGCGAGCGAGGCCTGGGCCACCGCCTCCACCCCGTTGGCGGCTTCCACGATCACGGCCCCGAAAGGGGTCAGGACCACGCGCACGAGTTCGCGGTTGACCGCATGGTCGTCGGCGACCAGCACGCGGACGCCGACGGGGAAGACCGGGCCCTCCTCCTCCGGCGCGGACTCGGGAACGGCGGCCTCCGGCGCGGGGATCTCGAAGAAGAAGCGCGCGCCCTTGCCGGGCTCGCTCTCGACGCCGATCTCGCCGCCCATGGCCTCAACCAGGCCCATGCAGATGGCCAGGCCAAGTCCCGTGCCGCCGTGGCGGCGGGTGGAGGAGGCGTCGACCTGGGAGAAGCGGCGGAACAGCAGGGACTGCTGGGCCTCGGCGATCCCGGGGCCCTGGTCGGTGACGGACATGGTGAGCCGCTGGCTCGCGGGGTTCCAGCTGACGGCCAGGACCACGTCGCCGTCCTCGCTGAACTTCACGGCGTTGCCGATCAGGTTGAGCAGCAGCTGGCGCAGGCGGTTGGGGTCGGCGGCCAGGCTCGGCGGGACCTCGCCGGGCTCGAAGCGCAGGACCACGCCCTTGGCGTCGGCGGCGCTGGAGAACATGTCGAGGGTCTCGTGGGCGACCTTGAGCACGTCGCAAGGCTCCGGGCGCACCTGAAGCTGGCCGGATTCCAGTTTCGAGAAATCAAGGATGTCGTTGACGGTGGCCAGCAGGGCCGCGCCGGCGGTCGAGGCCCGGTCGATGTAGCCGCGGCTCGCCGCGCTGAGGTCGGGCTGCTCCAGCGCCAGGCGGGTGAAGCCCAGGACGCTGGTCAGGGGGGTGCGCAGTTCGTGGCTCATATTGGCCAGGAAGTCGCCCTTCACCGCGGCCGCGGCCTCGGCTGCGGCGCGGGCGGCCTTCAGCTCTTCCAGGGCGTGGCGGCGCTGGGCCAGGACCGCGGCGGTCGGGAAGCTGATCACCACGACGGTGGCCAGGAACACCTGCACCACCAGCAGACGCTCGGAAATCCCCATCTGGGTCACGGGACCGACGTTGGTCAGCCCGCTGATCACCGCCGTCGAGACGACGATGACGACGCCGAACGCGGCGCCGGTCAGCTCGAGCTGGAAGACCAGCAGCAGCAGGGCCGGCGGGATCAGGAACACCACCGGCTGGGAAGAGGTGAAGACCACGCCCGAAACCAGGGCCAGGATAGCCAGCGACATCCAGGCGCTGGGCTTCAGGGGCGTTTCCTTGAGGTGGAGCTTGAGGTTGCGCAGGGTGAGCAGGACGGGCACGGCGATCAGTGCGCCCAGCCCGTCGGCGGCCGCCCAGGCGGCCAGGGTCGATAGGGCGTGGTCACCCCTGAACCGGCCCATGATCGAGACCGTCATCAGGGCGGCCGCCAGGGGCGCGATCACGCCCGCGATCAGGAAGAAGCGCGCCAGGTCCGTGCCCCGCGACAGGTCCAGCCGCTCGCCGACCAGGCGACGCAGCAACAGGCCCGAAAGGGTGACCTCGAACAGATTGCACAGGGCCAGCGCCGGCGAGAGCAGCAGGCCGTCGCCCGCGACGATATTGGCCGCCAGGTTGCCCAGCCCCGCCGCCGCCAGCAGGGCGGGCCAGCGTCGGCGCGCGGGGTCTCAGGCAAATTCAACCGGGGATCCCCGTGCATCCGTAACTCCGTTCAACTTCGGAGCTTCGCCGGAAAGCCTGCGAATTCGGTAAACAACGCCCCCCGAGAGGGCGGAAAATGGCGTCAAATCAGCGTTGAATCCGCGATAAGACGCCGCCGCTCCTCAGGCGTGACCACCCGCCAGCGTCCTTCCTGCAGGTCGCCGAGTTTCAGGGGCCCGATGCGCAGGCGCAGGAGGTCCGTCACACCGAGGTCCACCAGCTCGCACATGCGCCGAATCTGCCGGTTGCGGCCTTCGGTCAGGATGAAGCGCAGGCGCTGTTCTCCGGCCGGGGTGATCCTGGCCGGCTTGAGCTGGCGGCCGTCCAGCGCGAGGCCGTGGCGCAGGCGCATCAGCTTGGCCTCGGTGATCTGGCCCGTCACCCGCACCAGGTATTCCTTGTCGAGCTTCGAGCCCGGACCGATCACCGCCTTGGCCAGGACCCCGTCGTCGGACAGCAGCAAGAGTCCCCGCGAATCCATATCGAGCCGGCCGAGGGGGGCCAGGCGTGTGTCCCGGTCAGGGATCGAGGGGCTCTCCCCCACCAGGGCGCCGCGGGTCAGGAGCCTGACCGCCGGGACCTGCCCCGGCTCGGGCTGGGCCGAAACGACGTTGATGGGCTTGTTGAGCGCCACGGTCATGCCGGCCGCCAGCTTGCCCTCGGCCGCGTCGTTCAGCACCAGGGTCTGGCCCGCCGCGATCTTGCGGCCGGGATCGGAGACCTTTTCCCCGTCGATGAAGACCAGGCCCTGCTCGATCAGGCCCTCGGCCTCGCGCCGGGAGCACACACCGCTCTGGGCCAGCCAGCGGTTCACCCGCTGGGGTTCGGCGTCCTCGTATCGGCGGGTCCAGGCCATGGGGGGTGTCTGTAAGGCGAGGCCTATCGCCTAACAAGCTTTGGTCCCGCGCATTGCCGGGCGGGCGGATTCGCCGGAGAGTCAGTGCGCCACCGAGGAGCACGCTCGGGGAAGGCGGTGAGAAGCTTGGTAACGTCAACGCTCATATCCGCCCTGGAACAGGCTCTCGAAACGGCGACGGTCGAGGACCGATTCTCAGGGGCGGTGCTGGTCGCCCGCGACGGAAGGCGCGCCTTCGCCCAAGCCTATGGCTTGGCGGACCGCGAGCGGGAGATTCCGGCAGCGATCGACACCAAGTTCCGGATCGGCTCGATCAGCAAGATGCTCACGGGCACGGCCGTTGTTCAGTTGGTCCAGGCGGGCAAACTGCGCCTTGAGGCTCAAGTCGAAGACTATCTGCCTGACTATCCGAATCCCGCCTTCGCGAGCCGGGTGAGCATCCACCAACTGCTGACCCATACGGCGGGGGCGGGCGATATCTTCACGCCGGTTTTCACTGCCCGGCGAGGGGACCTGCGCGAGCCGGAGGACTACCTGGCCGCCTTCGGCGACCGGGACCCGGAGTTCACGCCAGGCGACCGCTACAGCTATTCGAACTACGGCTTCGTAGTCCTCGGACGCATTGTCGAAGTGGTCTCTGGACAGTGCTACGACGACTTTGTCGAAGAGCACATCCTCCAGCCTGCAGGCATGTCGGCCACTGGGGCCTTGCCGGAGGCAGTCAATGTCCCGGCCCGGTCCGTGGGCTACACTCACACGCCCCGCGGATGGGTTTCCAACATCGATACCCTGCCCTATCGCGGCACGCCGGCGGGCGGCGGCTATTCCACGGTCGAGGACCTCTTCAGTTTCGCCCAGGCCCTGACCTCGAACCGGCTCTTAGACCCCGCGCACACGCGGCTGCTGACCGCCGGCAAGGTCGAGGTCGCGCCAGATTTTCGATACGCCTACGGGTTCGGCGAAATCTTCCAGGACGGCGTCCGCTATGTCGGCCATTCCGGTGGGGCGCCGGGGATGAACGGTGATCTGAGGATCGTGCCGGAAAGTGGCTATGTTGTCGTGGTCCTGGCCAATCGGGATCCACCAGCGGCCACGAACATCGCCGACTTCCTCGTCCAGCGCCTCTCAGATCTGTAGGGCCCCACCGTTGCGCAGGCTCTCAGCTCTGGGTTGGCAAGGATCGGCCGCGGCGAGCCGCCGAGCTGGCTCGACCGCCGACCCCTAGTCCTGGTCCGCCGGCTCGCTGCGGGCGGCCATCACCACCTCGGGATCGACGCTGTAGGCGCGACTGCAGTACTCGCAGGTGACGTGGATATTCCCGTCCTCCTCGACCATGTCGCCGATGTCGTCCTCGGAGAAGGACCGCAGCATGCCGACCACCCGCTCGTCGGAGCAGCGGCAGAAGGCATGCAGGGGCCGGGCCGGAAACAGGCGCACTCCGTCCTCATGGAACAGGCGGTAGAGCAGGGTTTCGGGCGGGACCAGGGGATCGACCAGCTCATCCTCGCCGAGGGTCTGGAACAGGATCTGCGCCCGTTCCCACGCATCCGAGGTGGATCCCCTCGCGTCGTCCTCGGCGATGTTCTGGATCATGGCGCCCCCCGCCCGCCAGGAGGTCCCCTCGGCGTTCTGGAGCTGACCCACCGCGAGGCGAACCCGGGTCGGCACCTGCTCGGACTGCTTGAAATAGGTCTCGGCGCACAGGGCCAGGGTCTCGCCCTCGATCGGCGTCATGCCCTGGTAGCGATCGCGGTCTTCGCCGGGATCGATGGTCATCATGAAGACGCCCCCGCCCAGCAGGGTCTTGGCGCCGGGCCGCGCGAAGCCGGAGGAGACCTCCGCCACCCGGTCGGCGTCGAACCGGCAGTAGCCGCGCAGGCCCCCCGCCGTGTCGTAGTCGGCGACCACGAAGCTCACCGGACCGTCCCCTTGCGCCTGGACGATCAGCCGCCCGTCAAACTTCAGGCTGGCGCCCACCAGGGCGGCCAGGGCGCAGGCCTCCCCCAACAGGTTGGCGACGGGCTCGGGATAGGCGTGGCGGCTGATGATCTCGTCCACCACCGCCCCGAGGCGGACGATGCGGCCGCGGGCCGGCTGGCCCTCGATCTGGAAGGCGGCGACGAGATTATCGTTGGCTTGGGCGGGTTCGGTCACGGGCAAGCTCTCCGCCGACCGCGAAGGGGCCAGCGCTCAAGGGAAGATAGCCTCATGGAGGCCGGGGTAGCCCTAGAGATAGGGGCTTAAGCGCGCCCCCGCGAGCCTTCAGGCGGTGCGGCGCTCCGGCGAGGCTTCAACCGGCGTCGCTTCCGTCGCCTGCACGCGGGGCCCGCCGACCATCTCCAGCACTTCCTCGGCGGTGCGGGCGGCGCTGAAATAGTAGCCCTGGCCCTCGGCGCAGCCTTCCTGGCGCAGGTAGTCGAGGTCCTCGGGGCGCTCCACGCCCTCGGCCGTCACCGTCATGCCGAGGCTGGAGCCCAGGCTGAGGATCGCCCGCACGATGGCCTGGGAGTCGGCGCTGGTGGCCAGATCCCGCACGAAGGACTGGTCGATCTTGATCTTGGTGAAGGGGAAGCTGCGCAGATAGCTCAGGGACGAATAGCCGGTGCCGAAGTCGTCCATGGAGATGCCGACGCCGAGGCTCCGGAGGCCGTTCAGGGTGGCGAGCGTGCCCCCGTCCTTGTCCATCAGCAGGGCCTCGGTGATCTCCAGGTCCAGTCGGTGCGGGGAGAGGCCCGAATTGGCCAGGGCCTGGACCACGGTCTCGGTCAGGTTGGTGGTCTTGAACTGCACGGGCGACAGGTTGACCGCGATCTTGATGTCCTCGGGCCAGGAGGCGGCGTCGCGGCAGGCCTGGTTCAGCACCTGTTTGCCGATGGCGCCGATCAGGCCGATCTCCTCGGCCAGAGGAATGAATTCGCCCGGGGGCACGATCCCGCGTTCGGGATGGTTCCAGCGCACCAGGGCCTCGAAGCCGCAGACGCGCCCGGACTCCAGGTTCACCAGGGGCTGGTAGTGGGGGCTGAGCTCGCCCTGGGCGATGGCGGCGCGGAGCTCGGTCTCCAGCTTCAGCCGGGCCTGCAGCTCGTTGTCCATGGTCTCTTCGAAGAAGCGGAACATGCCCCGCCCCTCGCCCTTGGCCTTGTAGAGGGCCAGGTCCGCGCTCTTCAGCAGTCGGTCCGGGTCGTCCCCGTCGCTGGGGGCCATGGCGATGCCGAAGCTCGCGCCCACCAACACCTGGTGGCCGTCCAACACATAGGGGCGGTTCACCTCGGCGGCCATGCGCTCGACCAGGGTGATGACCGCGTCCCGGTCGGCCCCGGCGTGAATCACCGCGAACTCGTCGCCGCCGAGGCGGGCGACCATGTCGGCGGTCCCGACGCAGAGCTGCAGCCGCACGGCCACTTCCTGCAGAAGCCGGTCGCCGACCGAATGGCCGAGGGTGTCGTTGACGGTCTTGAAGTGGTCGAGGTCGATCAGGACCAGGGCGAAGCTGTCCTCGCCCGACTTGGACGCCGCCAGCAGGGCCTCGACCCGCTCACGGTGCAGGGTGCGGTTGGGCAGGCTGGTCAGGGCGTCGTGGCGGGCCATGTGGGCGACCCGCGCCTCCGCCCGGCGCCGCTCGGTCACGTCCACCGCCGCCAGCAGCACGGCGGGCTTGCCGCCCCACTCCAACTCGCGCTGGAACAGGGTCACCTCCACCTGGGCGCCGTCGCGCTTCCGGTGGCGCCACATGCCGTCCGGCAGCTGCGCCGGGCGGTCGCCCATGGCCCGGCGCAGGGCCTCGTGCTCCTCGCCGTCGTAAAGGGTCAGGACGCTCATGTCCTTCAGCTGGAAGGCCGAGTAGCCGTAGTGGTCCACCGCCGCCTTGTTGGCCGCGACGATGCTCAGGCTGCGGGCCTCGTAGAGGAACATCGGCACCGGATTGGCGTCGAACAGCAGGCGGAAGGACTCCTCGCGCTGCTTCAGCTCGGTGATGTCGACGCGGATGCCGATATTGCCGCCGTCGTCGGTGCGGCGTTCCTCGATCAGGATCCAGCGGCCGTCGGCCAGGCGCTGCTCATGCGGCGGGCCCGGGTTGGCCATCATGTTCAGGCGCTCGGCGAGCCAGGCCTCCTCGCGCCCAACGGCTTCGGGATAGTCCCCTCGCTGCACCCCGACCCGCAGGGTGTCGGCCAGCTTGGCGCCGGGGGCGAACAGGTCCGCGCTGCGGTGATAGATCTCCGCGTAGCGCTTGTTCCAGAGGATGTAGCGGCCTTCCTCGTCGAGGAAGACGATCCCCTCGGGCAGGGCGTCGAGGGCCGCGCGAAGACGGGTCTGGGCCTTCAGCGCGGCCCGTTCGGCGAGATCGAGGGCCGCGCGCGACTGTTGCGCGGCGGGCAGGGCGTCGGACCTCGGGTTCACGGGCATGGGACGATCCGGCTGCGAGACCGGATCATCTTTACACCGTCAAGGTTAAGAACGGCCTACGCCCTGCCCGCGATTATCCTTCGCATTCAGAACGATAGCAGCCGGACCTCGGTGACGTTGGTCAGGGCCAGCATCTCGCCCAGGACCTTGTCGTCGACCACCTGGTCCACCCCCATCAGGGCGATGGACTGCCCGCCCGCGGCCATCCGACCGAGGTCGAAGGTGGCGATGTTGATGCCGTTGGCGCCCAGCAGCGTCCCCAGGGCGCCGACGAAACCCGGCCGGTCGGTGTTGCCGACGAACAGCATCAAGGGCGAGATCGGGGCGTCCACGTCGATGCCGTCCATCTCCACCACCCGCGGCTTGCCGGCGATGACCGTGCCCGCGAAGGTCCGGCGGGTGGACCCCGCCGCGACCGTGATCCGCATCAGGCTGTCGTAGACGGGCGACAGTTCCTGGCGGGACTCGGTGACGGCGACGCCGCGGTCGCGGGCGATGGTCGGGGCCGAGACCATGTTGATCTCCGCCAGCATGGGCCGAAGGACCCCGGCGAGGGCCGCCGCGGTCAGGGGCTTGGTGTTGAGCTTGGAGACCTCGCCCACATAGGCGATCTCGATCGACTTGAGGTCCTCGTCGACCATCTGGCCGGCGATGGCGCCGAGCTTTTCGGCCAGGGCGACGAAGGGGCGGATCTTGGGGGCCTCGTCGGCGCTGATCGAGGGGCTGTTCAGGGCGTTGGAAACCGCGCCGGTCAGCAGGAAGTCGGACATCTGCTCGGCCACCTGCAGGGCCACGTTCTCCTGGGCCTCCAGGGTCGAGGCCCCCAGGTGCGGGGTGGCGACGAAGTTGGGGGCGCCGAACAGGGGGTTCTCGGTCGCCGGCTCGGTGATGAAGACGTCGAAGCCGGCGCCGCCGATGTGGCCGCTGTCGAGCCCCTCGCGCAGGGCCTGCTCGTCGACCAGCCCGCCGCGGGCGCAGTTGACGATGAAGACGCCCTTCTTGGTCTTGGCCAGGGCCTCGCGGGACAGGACGTTGCGGGTCTTGTCGGTCAGGGGCGTGTGCAGGCTGATGATGTCGGCCCGGGCCAAGAGGTCATCCAGCTCGACCTTCTCCACCCCCAGCTCCACCGCCCGTTCCGGCGACAGGAAGGGGTCGTAGGCGATGACCTTCATCTTCAGTCCGTTGGCGCGCTCCGCGACGATGCCGCCGATGTTGCCGCAGCCGATCAGGCCCAGGGTCTTGGCGTAGAGCTCGACGCCCATGAACCGGTTCTTCTCCCACTTGCCGGCCTGGGTGGAGAGGTCGGCGGCGGGGAGCTGGCGGGCCAGGGCGAAGATCATGGCGATGGCGTGCTCGGCGGTGGTGATCGAGTTGCCGAAGGGGGTGTTCATCACCACGATCCCCGCGCCGGTGGCGGCGGGCACGTCCACATTGTCGACGCCGATGCCGGCGCGGCCGATCACCTTGAGGTTCTTGGCCGCGGCGATGACGTCCTTGTCGGCCTTGGTGGCCGAGCGGACGGCCAGGCCGTCGTACTGGTCGATGATGGCGAGGAGCTCGTCCTTCTTCAGGCCGGTCTTCACGTCGGCGGTGACGCCGCGCTCCTCGAAGATGCGGACGGCGGCGGGGGAAAGCTTGTCGGCGATAAGGACGCGGGGAGCCATGAGGGCCTCCAATATGAGGGTGGGAAGGGCCGGGGCGCCGCTCTCGGGCGCCCGCCGGCTTTCAAGGATGGTGGGTCAGGCCGCCTGGAGTTCGGCGGCGGCCGTGGCGAAGGCCCAGTCGAGCCAGGGGGTCAGGGCCTCAAGGTCCGAAGCCTCTACCGTGGCGCCGCACCAGATGCGCAGCCCGGGCGGGGCGTCGCGGTAGGCGCCGACATCCAGGGCCACACCCTCTTTTTCAAGCAGGCTGGTGAGCCGCTTGGCGAAGTCGGCCTGGGCCTGGGCGGGGGCGCCCGCGATGCGCGGATCGACCACCTTCAGGCAGACCGAGGTATTGGAGCGGATCTCGGCCTTCACCGGCAGGAAGTCGACCCAGGCGGTGCGGGCGACCCAGTCGGCGATCACCTCGAGGTTGGAGTTCGAGCGGCGCTGCAGCCCCTCGTCCCCGCCCACCGAGGCGGCCCACTTCAGGGCGTCGATATAGTCCTCCACGCAGAGCATGGAGGGGGTGTTGATGGTCGCGCCCTCGAAGATGTCGAGGCTGACCTTGCCGCCCTTGGTCATGCGGAAGAGCTTGGGCATGGGCCAGGGCGGGGAATAGCTCTCCAGCCGGGCGACGGCGCGGGGGCTCAGGATCAGCACCCCGTGCGCGGCCTCTCCGCCCAGGACCTTCTGCCAGGAGAAGGTGATCACATCGAGCTTGGCCCAGTCGAGCGCCTGGGCGAACACCGCCGAGGTGGCGTCGCAGATGGCGAGGCCCTGCCGGTGGGCGGAGATGAAGTCGGCGTTGGGCACGCGGACGCCCGAGGTGGTGCCGTTCCAGGTAAAGATCAGGTCGGCGTCGGGGTTCACGCGGGACAGGTCCGGCAGCTCGCCGTAGGGGGCGTCCAGCACCTCGACGTCCGGCAGCTTCAGCTGCTTGACCACGTCGGTGACCCAGTCCTTGCCGAAACTCTCAAAGGCCAGGAGCTGCACGGGGCGCGGGCCCAGCATCGACCACATGGCCATCTCCATCGCCCCGGTGTCGGAGGCGGGGACGATGCCGATCAGGTAGTCGTCGGGAACGCGCAGGACCTCGCGGGTGCGGGTGATCGCTTCCTGCAGCCGGGTCTTGCCCAGCTTGGAACGGTGCGAGCGGCCGAGGACCGCACCTTGAAGATTTTGGAGGCTCCAGCCTGGGCGCTTGGCGCAGGGGCCGGAAGAGAACTCGGGGCGCGCCGGACGGATCGCCGGCGTGGCGGGGGGCGTCATTTGGATATCTCCCATCCTTGCAGATGGACTGCGCCCCGTTGGGGGGGCGTGGCCCGCGCGCCAAAAGCCTCAGTTCGCGTCGCGATGCAACAGGAAAGGCCGTCCAGTTTTCCCTGAAACCGGCTTCGGTTTGACGCAGATCAATCAGGGGCGGCGGCGGAAAACCAGCTTGGCCAGGCCGTACAGGGCGATGGCGCACCAGATCGTTTCCATCACGAAGGCGGGCAGGTTGAAGGCCTTGATCATCGAGACCAGGACCAGGGCCGCGCCGACGAAATTGAGGATCAGGGCGGTGAAACCCCGCGCCTCCATCTTCTCAAGCTGCACGCCCCCGAAGGCGACCAGGATCAGGCCGACGCCGAACAGCCCGCCGATGTCGAGCAGGTTCAGCTCAGGCCGCCTCGACCGCTTTTTCGGCCAGGAGGGTGAAGCTTTCCGGGGTCACGTCGGCGAAGCCGCCTTCGATCGAGAAGACGCGCTTGGCCCCGTCGATGAACACCGTCACCTCGCCGGGGCGAAGGGTGGTCATGAAGGCCTCGTGGCCGGCCAGGACGCCGAAGTCGCCTTCGGCGCCGGGCGCGTCCACCTGGTCGACCTCGCCCGCGAAGAGCTCGCGTTCGGGGGCCACCAGCGAGAAATGGAACTTGGCCAAAACCTTAGGCCTCCGCCGCCATGCGCTCGGCCTTCTCGACCGCTTCCTCGATGGCGCCGACCATGTAGAAGGCGCCTTCGGGCAGGTGGTCGTATTCGCCGGCGGCGATGGCCTTGAACGAGCGGATGGTGTCTTCCAGCGTCACGAACTTGCCGGGCGAGTTGGTGAAGGCCTCGGCCACGAAGAAGGGCTGGGACAGGAAGCGCGAGATCTTGCGCGCCCGGGCCACGGTCAGCTTGTCCTCTTCCGAGAGCTCGTCCATCCCGAGGATGGCGATGATGTCCTTCAGGGCCCGGTACTGCTGCAGGATTTCCTGCGTCTGGCGGGCGACGCGGTAGTGCTCCTCGCCGATCACCAGCGGATCGAGGATCCGCGAGGTGGAATCGAGCGGGTCCACGGCCGGGAAGATGCCCTGGGCGGCGATGTCTCGGCTGAGCACCGTGGTCGCGTCCAAGTGAGCGAAGGAGGTGGCCGGCGCCGGGTCGGTCAGGTCGTCGGCGGGCACGTAGATGGCCTGGACCGAGGTGATCGAGCCCTTGTTGGTGGAGGTGATGCGCTCCTGCAGGTTGCCCATCTCGGTGGCCAGCGTCGGCTGATAGCCCACGGCCGAGGGGATGCGGCCCAAGAGCGCCGACACTTCGGAGCCGGCCTGGGTGAAGCGGAAGATGTTGTCGATGAAGAGCAGCACGTCCTTGCCCTCTTCGTCGCGGAAGTACT
>CANJID010000026.1 GCA_947474395.1 Caulobacterales bacterium | reverse complement strand
TGTCGATCTTCTCGCCGTCGGCGTTGGCGTGACGGAGCTGCACGCGGTCGCCCCACCGGCCCGGGTTCCACGTGGCGAGGAGCTTCAGCCGCGTATCGACGCGCAGCTTGTCTCTGGTGGGGTCGCACTCGCCGGATTGCCGAACATGTCGAGTTCCACGCGCTTCTGACACTGCTCGAGGTCGTAGAGAATTGAGGCGGTGATAGCCGGTAGCATCGGGCCCACTATAATAGCGCTCCCCTTCCGCAACAGATCCCCAGCCAAGCCCATCGCCTGCGCAGATTAGTAAGCAGAGGCCCGCGTGGGTCCCATCAACCGAAAATGGGGGGTGCCCCCCGGGTGGGGTCTGGCTAGCGGGAAAATCGAAGGGGGTGGGGGGGGGTGCCTAGCCTCGAATTTTCAGCGCGCGCGCTTCCTATGTGCTTCCAACTCGCGTCGCGCCGGAAACAACCCGGCTATAGACCAAAACCTATTTAATTGATTCTATTATAGAAAAATTGGCGCGCCCGGAACGATTCGAACGTCCGACCCTCAGATTCGTAGTCTGATGCTCTATCCAGCTGAGCTACGGGCGCGCACTGGCCTTAGCGGCCAAGGGCGCAGTTCCTAGACGCATCACGGAGCCTGCGCAAGCCGAAGCTGGGGCCTGGACGGGCGCCGTTCAAGCCTTGCCGGGCTCCGGCAGGACGGTGCGGGCCGTGGGCGGCTCTCACATCAGTATCAAGGCTCTTGATCTACAAAAGACCTACACGCCGGGGCTTGGCGTAGCCGGAAATTCCAAGCAAAGAACTGCGCCCACGACGGCGCGATAGCGACAACTGAAAGTGATCACCATGGATCGGCCCCAAGCCCCCGCTCTGAACCTCGACCGGCTGTTGCGACCGCGCTCGGTCGCCATCGTCGGGGCGTCAGCAAACCCGGGGGCCTTGGGCGCTTCGCTCCTCGAAAATCTCGAGCGCAACGGGTTCTCGGGCGACATCCATCTGATCAACCCCAAGCGCGAGGAGATCAACGGCCGGCCCTGCCTGAAATCCGTCGACGACCTGCCCGACGACGTGGATGCGGCCGTCCTGGCGATCCCGAAGCCGGCGGTGCTTGAGGTGATCAAGGCGCTCGCCCGGCGCAAGGTGGGAGCGGCCATCGTCTTTTCGTCCGGCTTCGCCGAGGGAGGCGAGGAGGGCTTGGCCGAGCAGCGCGAGATCGCCGCCACGGCCCTGGCCGCGGGGATGGTGCTGGAAGGCCCGAACTGCCTCGGAATGGTCAACTTCATCGACCGCATCCCCTTGACCTTTGTCGAGACCACAACGCCCGGCGGCGGCGGGGATAGGCGCCTCGGCGTCATCTCGCAGAGCGGCGCCATGGCCGCCGTGTTGGCCGCGACCCTCGCCAAGCGCAAGCTCGACCTTTCCTTCTCCATCTCCACGGGCAACGAAGCCGGCTCGAGCGTCGAAGATTACCTTGAGTACCTGGTCGACCATCCGACCACGCGCGTCATCGCCATGATCGTGGAGCAGTTCCGCTATCCTCAGCGCTTCCTGCAGGCTGCACGGCGGGCCCGCGAAAAGGGCAAGACCATAACCCTGCTCCATCCCGGCAAGAGCGGCGCCGCGCGTGAATCGGCGGCCACCCACACCGGGGCGATGGCGGGCGACTACCAGACCATGCGCCTGTTCGTGGGCCATGCCGGCGTCGCGATCGCCGAAGACCTGGAGGAGCTCGGCGATATGAGCGAGATCGCTCTGCGCTGCGCCGCATTGCCCAAGGGCGGGACGGCGGTGCTCGGCGAATCCGGGGCGCTCAAGGCGCTGACGCTCGATCTGTGCGAGGCGCTCGACCTGGCGCTGCCGCCTCTGCACGACGACGACTCGCCGGAACTGCGCGCGGCCATGCCTGACTTCGTCGGGGTCAGCAATCCGCTGGACATCACCGCTCAGGGGCTCGTCGATCCGGACCTGTACAACCGTGTCCTGACCGCCCTGCTGAAGGATGACCGCGTCGGCTGCGTCCTGGCCGGAATCATCCAAAGCGATCCTCGAACCCTCAGCCTCAAGGCGCAGCCCCTTCTGGCCGCCTTGCGCGCCAACGCGCGGACCAAGCCGGTCATCTTCGCCGGCGTGGACGAAGGCGCGGACGTCCCCACGGACATCGTCGACGCGCTACGCGCCGAAGGCGTGCCCTATTTCCCCACGGCCGATCGGGCCCTGCGGGCGATCAAGCGCCTGACCGCTGTCGAGCGGGGCGCGGCCGACGCCCAGCCCGCGCCCGGCTCGGCCTTGCCCGGCCTTCCCGCCGCCGGCGTGGTTCCCGAATACAGGGCCAAGGCCATCCTTGCGCCCCTGGGCGTTCCCTTTCCGAAGGGGCGCATGGCGACCAGCCTGCAGGAGGCGGAAGCCGCGGCGCAGGCCCTGGGTTACCCTGTCGTGCTGAAGGCCCAATCGGCCGACCTGTCGCACAAGAGCGACGCCGGCGGCGTGATCCTCGGGCTGAAAGACGCCGCCGCCCTGGCGGCCGGCTGGGCCCGACTGCAGGAGAACATCACAGCTGCGCGGCCCGGCCTGGTCCTGGACGGCGTCCTGGTCGAAAGCATGGGCAAGATGGGGGTCGAACTGATCATCGGCGGCCGAAATGATCCGGATTGGGGTCCGATAATCCTGGTGGGCTTCGGAGGCGTGCTTGCCGAGATGCTCCACGATGTCCGGCTTCTGCCGGCCGACCTGTCGCGCGGTGCGATCGCGGCTGAGCTGCGCAAGCTGAAATGCGCGGCCTTGCTGGACGGCTATCGAGGCTCGCCGGCCCTGGATGTGGACGCCGTGGTCGAAATCATCTTCGGCTTGGGGGCGGCCCTGCGTTCCACGCCAAGCATCGGCGAACTGGATCTCAATCCCGTCGTGGTGCATCCCAAGGGCTCCGGGGCGATCGCCCTCGACGCCCTGATCACGGTCGCAGCTCAGTAATTCTGAGCTGAGGCGGCGCGGGCGCGAGGGGGGGGTGCGTCAAGCCCCACGCGCGCCCCTCGCTCAATCTAAAGAACCGGCGACGGCCCCCATTCAGGCCCGTCGCGCGTTAGGCATTTATCCGTCGGTCCTCTTCCGCCGTCAGCCGTCTGGGCTCGCCTCGCCTCTTGCGGCCAGCCCGAGAGTAAGGGTTTTGAGCGAACACACCCCCCAAGAGCCAGCCTGGCGCCAGGTCCTGGCCGCCTACCAGCGTCCGAGCCTGCCCCGCTCCATCCTCGAGATCGCCCTCTCGGCCGGCCCCCTGCTGGCCATCTGGGCCTGCGCCTGGGTCGCCTCCGCCTTCGGCCTGTGGTGGCTGGCCCTGCTGCTGGCGGTCCCCGCGGCGGGCTTCATGGTGCGCCTGTTCATCGTCCAGCACGACTGCAGCCACCGGTCCTTCTTCCGCAGCGCGGCGGCCAACGACTGGACCGGGCGGGTGATCGGCGTCCTGACCATGACGCCCTACGACTGCTGGCGGCGCTCCCATGCCGTGCACCACGCCACCGCCGGCGACCTCGATCACCGGGGCCTGGGCGACATCGCCACCCTGACGGTGGACGAGTACCGGGCCCTGCCCTTCTGGCGTCGCCTGGGATACCGGCTCTACCGCCATCCCGTGGTCCTGTTCGGCCTCGGCCCCGCCTATCTGTTCGTGGTGGAGCAGCGGCTGCCGGTCGGCCTGATGCGCGAGGGGATCTGGCCCTGGGTCAGCGCCATGACCACAAACGCCATGGTCGCGGTCCTCGCGGTCTCAGTGGGCTGGCTGGCGGGCTGGCCCGCGCTCCTCCTGGTGCACCTGCCGACCATGGCCCTGGCCGCCTCGATCGGGGTCTGGCTGTTCTTCGTCCAGCATCAGTTCGAGCGCACCTACTGGGCCCGCCGGGGGTCCTGGAATCCCACCGAGGCGGCCCTGCAAGGCTCGTCACACTATGACCTGCCCGCCGTCCTGCGCTGGATGACCGGCAATATCGGCGTCCACCACGTGCATCATGTCGGCAGCCGCATCCCCTTCTACCGGCTCCCCGCGGTGCTGCGGGACCACCCCGAGCTGCGCGACGTCAACCGCCTCAGCCTGGGCGCCAGCCTGCGCTGCGCGGGGCTCTCGCTCTGGGACGAGGCCAGCCAGCGCCTGATCTCCTTCCGCCAGTTCCGGCGGCTGGCCGTGGCGAAGGCCCCGGCGCGCGATTTGGCGTAGGGTCTTCGGACACACCGGGAGGGCAGGGGCTTGGGATCGTTCGGCCACGCGGCCTGTGACTCGGCGGCCGCCCTGGCCCGCCCCGACGGCCGGAAGGTTGCGCATCCGCGCCTGGTCCTCTTGACCACCATCCTCGCCTCCAGCCTCGCCTTCGTGGACGGCTCGGTGGTCAATGTCGGCCTGCCGGCCATCGGCCGCACCCTGCAAGGTGACGCGAGCGCCCTGCAATGGGTGGTCAACGCCTATCTGCTGCCCGTCAGCGCTCTGCTGCTGCTCGGCGGCGCGCTCGGCGACCGGTTCGGGCGGCGCCGCATGCTGATCGCCGGGACCGCCCTCTTCGCCCTGGCGTCGATCGCCTGCGCCCTCGCCCCCACCCTGGCCACCCTGATCCTGGCCCGCATCGTCCAGGGGACCGGAGCGGCGATGCTGATGCCGAACAGCCTGGCGATCCTGGGCTCGGCCTTCTCCGGCGAGGCGCGGGGGCGGGCCATCGGGACCTGGGCGGCGGCGGGGTCGGCGGCGGGCGCCGTGGGGCCGGTGCTCGGGGGCTGGCTGATCGACACCAGCGGCTGGCGCTCGATCTTTCTCCTCAACCTGCCGATCGCGGCGGCGGCCATGGCGCTGGCCTGGTTCTACGTCCGCGACGAGGCCGACGACGGGCCCCGCATCCCTCTGGATCTCGCCGGAGCCCTGACCGCCACCGGAGGCCTCGCCGGCCTGACCTGGGGGCTCACCGCCGGTTCCGGCCGGGAGGGGTGGACCGCTTCGTCCGTCGCGGCCCTGGTCGCCGGGATCGTCCTCAGCCTCGCCTTCGTCTTCATCGAGAGGCGGCGCGGCGACAAGGCCATGGCGCCGCTGGCCCTGTTCGGGTCGAAGAGCTTCGTCGGCCTGACCCTCCTGACTCTGCTGCTCTACGGTGCGCTCGGGGGCTTGCTGGTCATGGTCCCCTTTGTCCTGATCGAACGCGCCGGCTATTCGGCGACCGCCGCGGGGGCGGCCCTCCTGCCCTTCCCCATCCTGATCGCCCTGGTCTCGCCGGTGATGGGCTCGCTCGCGGGCAAGCTCGGCCCCCGCCTGCCCCTGACCCTTGGCCCCCTGATCGTGGCGGCCGGCTTCCTCCTGGCCATGCGCATCGGCGAGGGCGGCGACTACTGGACCACCGTCCTGCCCGCCGTCCTGGTCATGAGCATCGGCATGGCGGGCGCCGTCGCGCCCCTGACCACCGCCGTCCTAACCTCGGTGGACGCCCACCACCAGGGCTCGGCCTCGGGACTGAACAGCGCCGCCGCCCGCACCGGGGGTCTGGTCGCCACCGCCCTCCTGGGAGGTGTGCTGGCCGCGCGGGGAGCGGCCCTGACGGAGGCGTTCCGCCTCGCTGCCATGGTCGGAGCGGCGGCCTGCCTGGGGGCCGCGATCGCCGCCTTCGCCCTCGTCGCCAACCGCAAAACGAGACCGAAGTAGGCGGGGCCCGCCCTGCTGCATCGCACAATTACCTTGACTTTCCGGGGAAAAGCGCCGATGAGCAGCCCGTTCGCGCAGGTTCTGCGCGGCATCGGCGCTCCAGCCGCGTGAGGGATGCTTCCCGCATTCCACCTGTTGAGCGCCTTTTCTACCCCATAGATCGCCCAGGTACGCGGGGCGCTTCATTAACCCTCCGCGTGGGATCGATGGCGCCGATACGTTCGGCCGCCATCGGCCGCGCCTATGCGAAAGACTCTACGTTTTGACCCAATTCACCGATCTCGGCCTCGCCGCTCCCCTCCTCAAGGCGCTGACCGCCGAAGGCTATGAGCAACCGACGCCGATCCAGGCCCAGGCCATCCCCGGCGTCATGGCCGGCCGCGACCTTCTGGGCATCGCTCAGACCGGCACCGGCAAGACCGCCGCCTTCGCCCTGCCGATCCTGCATCGCCTGGCCGCCGACAAGAAGTACGCCCCCCGCCGCGGCTGCCGCGTCCTGGTGCTCTCCCCGACCCGCGAGCTGGCCACCCAGATCGCCGAAAGCTTCCGCACCTACGGCAAGCATATGGGCGTCTCGGTCGCCACTGTGTTCGGCGGCGCCAAGTACGGCCCGCAGGAACGGGCCCTGGCCGGCGGCGTCGACGTCCTCGTCGCCACCCCGGGCCGCCTGATCGACCACCTCGGCCAGCGCACCTGCCAGCTCGGCGAGACCGAGATCTTCGTCCTCGACGAGGCCGACCAGATGCTCGACCTCGGCTTCCTGGTGCCGATCCGCCGCATCGTCAGCCACCTGCCGAAGCAGCGCCAGAACCTGTTCTTCTCCGCCACCATGCCGACCGAAATCGGCAAGCTGGCGTCCGACCTGCTCAACGATCCCCTCCGCGTCAGCGTCGCCCCGACCGCCACCACGGTCGAACGGGTCGCCCAGCGGCTGATCCACGTCGAGAGCGATCGCAAGCGTGAGCTGCTGGCCGAGTTGTTCGAAGACGCCTCCATGTCCCGCACCCTGATCTTCACCCGCACCAAGCGCGGCGCCGACAAGGTGACCAAGGGCCTGGAAGCCGCCGGCATCTCCGCCGTCGCCATCCACGGCGACAAGTCCCAGCCCCAGCGTGAACGGGCGCTGGCCGCCTTCAAGGCCGGCCAGGTCCGGGCGCTGGTCGCCACCGACATCGCCGCCCGTGGCATCGACGTCGACGGGGTCAGCCACGTCGTGAACTTCGAGCTTCCGTACGTGCCTGAGTCCTACGTCCACCGCATCGGGCGCACCGCCCGCGCCGGGGCCACGGGTCAGGCCATCAGCCTGTGCGCCGACGACGAGCGCGGCCTGGTCCGCGATATCGAGCGGGCCATCCGCCAGCAGATCCCGGCCACCGACCGCCGTCGCGACAAGAGCCTGGCCGTCATGGCCGCCGCCCGCGCGGAGACGGAAAAGCAGGCTCCGGCCCGCGCCCCCTCCGGCGACGCCCGCTCGCACAGCCATGGCCGCAACGCTCAACGCCCCAACGGCAATCGTCCGAACGGCGGCCGCCAGGGTGACAAGCGTCACGCCGATGCCCGCAACAATGACACCCGTCCCAACGGCCAGCGCTTCGGCGAAGGCCGCGGCGTCCAGCCTGCCCAGCCCGCGGAGACGCGTTCGGGTGAGCAGCGTTTCGGCGACGCCCGTCGCGCCGGGAACGGCGACAGCAACCGCAGCCGTCCCCCGCATAAGGGCAACGGCGGCGGAAACGGCGCTCCCAAGCAGGGCCAACGCGACGGCCGCCGCGCCAACGCGGGCGCCGGCGCCGCGAGCGCCAAGCCCCGCTGGCATCCGATGGACACCTAAGGGACGGCCAGGGATCGAAGTTCCGGCCGTCATCTTAGCGGCTGGAATTTTTCCCCGCGTTCACCTATGGACGGGGCGGAATCGACCTCTGTTGCGATCTGCTTCTACCCGCCCGCTGATGCGATCGGTCTGGCAGCCGCCCCGAACCAGATTTCGATCCGGCCGCCCGGCAATCGGCGGTCGCAACATCACGGGAGGGCCAAGATGGCTCAAGGCGTCGTAAAGTGGTTCAACGCCACCAAGGGTTTCGGCTTTATCCAGCCTGACGAGGGTGGCCCGGATGTGTTCGTGCACATCTCGGCAGTGGAGCGCTCAGGTCTGTCCAGCCTGAACGAAGGCCAGAAGATTTCGTACGATCTGGAAAACGATCCCCGTAAGGGCAAGACGGCCGCCGCAAACCTGAAGCCGCTCTGACATGTCGAAAGAAGACTTCCTCGAGTTCGAAGGCGTGGTCACCGAGCTGCTGCCCGAAGGACGCTACCGGGTGAAGCTCGACAATGACCACATGGTGCTGGCCTACACGGCCGGCCGCATGAAGCGGAACAAGATCCGCACCCTGGTCGGCGATCGCGTGACGGTGGAGATGACGCCTTACGACCTGTCGAAGGCGCGCATCACCTTCCGCCACAAGGCCGAAGGGCCGGGACCCGGCGTGCCGCGCACACCCTTCGTGCGCCGCCGCTAAAAAACTCAGGCCGCGGCCGGAGTTGATCTCCGGCCGCGGTTCACTTCCACGGTGACATGGCTGAGACCGGGCAGGCCCGCGAGCCTGGCCTTGTAGGCCTCCGGCTCGGCCGGATTTTCCGATTCGATCGACACCACCAGGGCCTGATGCCCGGGGCCGAGCCGCCACAGGTGCAGGTCGCAGACCTTGTCGCCAGCGGTCTCCAGTCGCTTGCGCACCGCCGCGGGCAGGCGCGGGTCGGCCGTCACGTCCAGGAGCGAGGCCCCCGCCGCCCGCATCAGCGACCAGGACCACTGGGCGATCACCAGCCCGCCGATCACGCCGATCAGGGGGTCCATCCACACCCAGCCCAGGAACCAGCCGCACAGCAGGCCGGAGATGGCCAGGACCGAGGTCAGGGCGTCGGCGACCACGTGCAGATAGGCGGCCCGCAGGTTGTTGTCCCGGTGGTGGGCCTGGTGGTCCAGGTCTTCGCCCTCGCCCAGGAAGGCGGTCAGTTCGGCGACCTCCGCCTGTATGCCCTCCCGGCCGTGGTCGTGGGCATGGTCGTCGTGATCGTCGTGATCGTGGTCGTCGTCGTGATCGTGCGCTGCGTGGCTGTGCCCGTGATCGTGATCGCCCTGGTGCAGCAGCCAGGCGCTCGCCAGGTTCACCAGGAGGCCGATGACGGCGATCAGGGTCGCCTCGCTGAAGTGGATCGGCCTGGGGTGCACCAGCCGCCCGACCGACTCCCAGCCGATCAGGAGGGCGATCACCCCCAGCACCACCGCGCTGGCGAAGCCGGCGAGCTCGCCCACCTTGCCGGTGCCGAAGGCGAAGCGTCCGTCGAAGGCGTGATTGCGGGCGTAACGATAGGCGAGCGCCGCCACCGTCAGGGCCCCCGCATGGGTCGACATGTGCCAGCCGTCCGCCACCAGGGCCATGGAGCCGAAGATCGAGCCCCCGGCGATCTCGGCCACCATCATCAGAGAGGCCACGCCCACCACCAGCCAGGTGCGCTGCTCGTTGCGATCGTGGTGAGCGCCCAGGAAGGCGCCGGCCTCGCAGATGCGCGTAGGCGATGCAGGCGATGTCTTGGCCTTGGCCGCCATGAACGAAGCGCTCCACTCTTGCCCGGATCGGCCCCACCAATAAGGGGCCGCGCGCCCGGCCAGCAAGCCGGAACGCCCGCGCGCGCGGCCAAGCTTCACGCTAATGTCGCGATGTGGCTTGAGACAGGTCAAAGCACCGGCGCCGGAGTCCCAATGACGCTCATCGTTCCAGGCGCGCCTACCCGCCGGGGCCTGCTGCTCGGCGCCGGCGCGGCGACCGGCGTGCTGGCCGCTCCCGGCCTGTTGCGGGCGGCGCCCTCCTCGATCGATCCCTTCACCCTGGGCGTGGCGTCGGGCGACCCGCTTCCCGACGGCTTCGTCCTCTGGACCCGCCTCGCCCCCGACCCCCTCGCCAAGGACGGCCTCGGAGGCATGTCCTCAGCTGTGACGGTAGACTGGGAAGTGGCGCGCGACCCCGCCATGCGCCAGACGGCGGCGAAGGGACGCGCCGTCGCCGACGCCGGCTTCGTCCATTCGGTCCACGTGGAGGTCGGCGGTCTCCAGCCCGACCGGCCCTACTGGTATCGCTTCACCGCCATGGGGGCTCAGAGCCCGGTCGGCCGCGCCCGCACCGCGCCGCGCCCCGGGGCCCGGATGGACCGGCTGAAGGTCGTGGCCTGTTCCTGCGCCCACTACGAACTCGGCTGGTTCAGCGCCTACCGCCACATGGCCGCCGAGGAGCCGGACCTGGCCTTCTTCCTGGGCGACTACATCTACGAGTACAGCTACCGGGGCGATCGAGGCCGCGAGAACGTGCGCCTGCACGAGCGCGACGAGGACGTGGTCGATCTGGCGGGCTTTCGCGTCCGCTACGCCCAGTACAAGACCGACCCGGACCTGCAGGCCCTTCATGCTGTCGCCCCCTCCGTCGTCACCTGGGACGACCACGAGGTGCAGAACGACTACAGCGGCGCCTGGTCCCAGGACGTCTCGATCAGCCAGACGCAGATGCTGGCCCGCCGCGCCGCCGGCTACCGGGCCTTCTACGAGCACATGCCGCTGCGCCGGCATCACCGGCCGAACGGGCCCGACATGCGGATCTATCGCCGGATGGGCTTCGGCGACCTGGCGGACATCACCGTTCTGGACGGGCGCCAGTACCGCTCGATCCAGGCCTGCGCCAGCCCCACCTCCCGCCGCGGCCATGTGGCCAAGGACGCGGAGTGCGCGAACCGCACCGATCCCACCCGGACCATGCTCGGCGCCGCCCAGGAAGACTGGCTCTACAAGGGCTTCAAGCGCGGCGGCGCCCGCTGGACCGTGATCGCCCAGGACCTCCTGGTGGCGCCGGCGCTCGAACACGCGCCCGGCGGGGGCTTCGGCTACTTCACCGACAGCTGGGACGGCTACGCCGCCAACCGCGACCGCATGCTGGCCGCCCTGGCCGGCTCGAAGGCCCGCAACCCGGTGTTCTTCGGCGGCGACGTGCACTGCTTCTTCAACACCGACCTCAAGGCCGACTTCGCCGACCCCGCTGCGCGCACCATCGCCACCGAGTTCGTCACCACCGCCGTCACCCAGAACCCGCCGGCCGGCTCGCCCTACGCCGGCGTCATGGCGCGCAGCCCGCACATCAAGTTCTTCGACGAAACCACCCGCGGCTACATCGGCTTCGAGATCGGCCGCGACCGGATGGAGACACGCTTCCAGGCCATCTCAGACCGCGCCGACCCCAAGGCCACGGTCCGCACCCTGCAGCGCTTCGTGGTCGAGGACGGAAAACCCGGCGCCGTGGCGGTCTGAGGGCCCGGGTTGAGGCGGATCGAGGCCGAAGTGTTATATTATAACATCGTCCGTTGACTCTGTGATGTTATAACATATTGGGAAAGCGAAGCGTTCAGCGCGGAGCTTTCCCATGTCGGTCCGAGGCGTCCTTTTCACCGCGGCCGGCGCCGCTGCGCTCCTGGCCTCCCCGGCCTTTCTTGCCTTCCCGGCCTGGGCGCAGGCCCCCGACGCCGAGGCCGTCGAGGTGGTGGTCACGGCCGCGCCCTATCCGGTGTCGATCAATTCGGCGACCACCAGCATCGACATCGTCACCCGCGCCGCCCTCGACACCGCCGTCCCCGCGGGCATCGGCGACATGCTGAGCGGCCTGCCGGGGCTGCGCTCGACCAACTACGGTCCGGGGGCCAGCCGGCCGATCATCCGCGGCCTGTCCGGCCCCCGGGTGCTGATCCTGCAGAACGGGGTGGGGCTGGTGGACGCCAGCGCCCTCTCCCCCGACCACGCCGTCGCCTCCGAGCCGGGGGAAGCCTCCCGCATCGAGGTGCTGCGCGGCCCCTCCACCCTGGCCTACGGGGGATCGGGGATCGGCGGCGTGGTCAACATCATCGACGACCGCACGCCCTCCACGCCGGCCACGCATGGAGCGGAGGGGCGGGTCTCCGCCTCCTACGGCACGGGGGACGACAGCCGCGCCCTCTCCGGCGGGGTCAAGGCGGGAAGCGGCCCCTGGGTGGTGGCCCTGGACGCGGTGCGCAGGCGCAGCGACGACTACGCCGTCCCGGTCGATCCGGTCTCGGGGCGGCTGGCGGCGGCGGCAGGACTGATCCCGGCGGGCGACCGCAAGGTGCTGAACAGCGGGGTCGACATGACCGCTTACGGCGGCGGGATTTCCTACGTCGGCGCAGGCGGCTTCCTGGGCGTCTCGATCAAGCGCACCCTGACCGACTACGGCATCCCCTACGCGCAAGTCGTTCCCGTCGGCCCGCCCGATCCGGACGCGGAGGGGCCGGTGACCATCGACCTGAAACAGACCCGCATCGACATCAAGGGCGAGCACGCCCTCGCCTTCGGGCCCTTCGACCAGGCCCGGCTGCAGATCGGCTGGGCGGACTACCGGCACGCCGAGATCGACGCCGCGACCGGCGGCATCGGCACGCAGTTCCTCTCCAGCGGCGCGGAGGGCCGGCTGGAGCTGGTCCAGGGCGAGCACGACGGCTGGCAGGGCGCGGTGGGTTTCCAGGGGCTGGGGCGGCGCTTGAGCGCCCTCGGCGACGAGGCATTCATCCCTTCGACCGCGGTGCGCGAAGGCGGGATCTTCACCCTGCAGCGCTTCGACAGCGGCGTCTGGGGCGTCGAGGGCGGCCTTCGGGTCGACAGGCGCAGTCTGACCGCCGATGGCCTGGCTGCCAGGCCCACGAGCGCCGCCGCGGCCGCCTATGGCGTCGACTGGCGCACCGGCCCGGACAGCCGGCGCTTCACCAATCTGTCCGCGTCGGGGGCGGTCTTCTATCGCCCCACGAAGGACTGGTTCGTCTCGGTCAGCGTCGCCCACAACAGCCGCGCCCCCACGGAGTTCGAGCTGTTCGCCGACGGGCCGCACCCGGGAACGGGGGGCTACGAGCTCGGCGATCCGACCCTGGGCAAGGAGACCGTGACCTCGGTCGAGGCGACCCTGCGCTACACCGGGATGCGGGGCCGGGCGGAGGCCCATCTCTACAAGGCCGACTACAGCTCGTTCATCGACGAGGTCCGTACGGGAGCGGTCGAGGACGGCTTGCCGGTCTATCAGTTCCGCCGCACCGGAGCCGATTTCGTCGGCGCCGAGGTCGAGGGCTCCTATCCGGTCTGGCGGGGCGGCGGCCGGTCCCTGTCGCTCGAAGGCGCCTACGACTGGGTGCGGGCCGACACGGACCGGGGCGTCCCCGCCCGCATCCCGCCCTGGTCCCTCACGGGACGCGCCGTGTTCGAGAGCGTCCATGTCGACGCGCAGGTCGAGGTCCGCCACGTCGCCGCCCAGGACCGGATCGCGCCCCTGGAGCTGCCAACGGGCGCCTACACCACGGTGGAGGCGCGGGTCTCCTACAAGCCGTTCCACGAAAGGGCGGTGAAGCTGTTCCTGGAGGGCCGCAACCTGACCAACCAGGAGGCCCGCGAGCACGCCTCGTTCCTGAAGGACATCGCCCCCCTGCCCGGCAGGACGGTACGGGTGGGCGCAGCCTACAGTTTCTAGGCCGCCGCCCGGCCCCGCGGCGCCTTGGCGCCCTTCTGGCAGGCCCTGCAGCGGCCGCGGACCTCGACCCCCAGGGACTCGATTTCGAACCCGCTTCCAGCCGCGGCGACGCTGACCGAGGGATCGAGGGCCGGCTCGAACTCCTGCACCAGCCCGCAGCAGTCGCAGATCAGGAAGGCCGCCGCGTGCGACGGCTGCTCATGGCCGCAGGCGACGAAGGCGTTGAGGCTGGGGATGCGGTGGACCAGGCCCAACGACTCCAGGAACTCCAGGGCGCGATAGGCGGTGGCCGGCTTGACCACCTGTCCCTCCTCGCCGAGCAGGGGCAGGAGGTCGTAGGCCTTCACCGGCGCGCCGGCCTCCAGCAGCAGCTCCAGGGCGCGACGGCGCTGGGGCGTGAAGCGGCGCCCCGTCTCGACCGAACGGGCCTCGGCCTTGGCCAGGGCCTTGTCCAGGGCGGCTCGGCTCAACTGTGCGGGACGGGCGTGGTCGCAGTGCGTCGACATAACTCTCCAAGTATGAACCCGCCGCGCGGGGCCGCAAGCCTCGCGGCGTAACGCGGCTTGCTGAAACGGCCCGGCTCTCGAAGGAAAAGACCCCTGCCGGCAAGGCCGGCAGGGGATTGAAAGTCAGCTCAGGGAGGAGGGCGGCGGATCGGGTGGACGCCGCCCTGGATAAACGGCGACGGAGATGAAGCACGAACCAGGGGCGTCCGCTGGGCGCCGATCACCGGCCTCCGACAATGCATACGGGCGGAGGCGGCGCTCCCCTCACCCGCAGTTGCAAAATCGTCTCGCGCTTGCCAGCCGCGCTTTCCCGGCGATTATCTGTCCCCAGGGCTCGTCGAAGCCATCGGGGGAAACCTATGCCGTCATCCAGTCGCTTCGCGGGCGCCGCCATGTTCGCCTTCCTGGTCGCCGCGCTGGGGCTGGCCTCCAGCACGCCGACCCTGGCCCAGCTGCCCACCACCTTCCCCTATGTCGAGCCCGCCAAAGCGACCGGCGATCCCTCGACCATCAAGCTCGCGCCGGCCTTCACCCCGAAGGAACTGACGGCCCTGCCGACGGACAGCTGGCCCACCAACGGCGGCAACATCTTCAACCAGCGCTATTCGCCCGCGACGGAGATCAACACCTCCAACGTCGCCAACATGAAGGCGATCTGGCGCACCGGCATGCTGTCGGGGATGCGCCAGGACCACTCCGGCCAGACCCAGATCCTGGCCTACGGCGACACCCTCTATGTCAGCAACGGCGCCAACGACGTCTTCGCCATGGACATCGAGAGCGGCAAGATCCTCTGGACCTTCAGCGGCAAGCCCGATCCCCGCGCCGGCTCGGCGCTCGGCCACTCCAACCGGGGCGTGGCGCTCGGCGACGGCAAGGTGTTCCTCGGCACCCTGGATTCCCGGCTCATCGCCATCGACCAGAAGACCGGCAAGGAGGCCTGGACCGCCACGGTGGCCAACTTCCTGGACGGCTACGGCAACACCTCCGCGCCGCTCTACTACGACGGCTTGGTCATCATGGGCATGAACGGGGGCGAGGGCGGGGCCCGCGGCCGCGTCAACGCCTTCAACGCCAAGACCGGCGCAAAGGTCTGGACCTTCTTCACCGTGCCGGGGCCGGGCGAGGTCGGGCACGACACCTGGCCCGCCAATACCGACGCCTGGGAGCATGGCGGCGCCACCGTCTGGCAGACCCCGGCCGTCGATCCGGAGCTTGGCCTGATCTACTTCTCCACCGGCAACCCGGGACCGGACGTGCACGGCTCCGTGCGGGCGGGAGACAATCTCTTCTCGGTGTCGATCCTCGCCATCGAGGCCAGGACGGGCAAGTACCGCTGGCACTTCCAGGAGATCCACCACGACATCTGGGACTACGACGCCCCGAACCCGGTGGTGCTGTTCGACGCCCCCTACAAGGGTAAGATGCGCAAGGGCATCGCCCAGGTCGGCAAGACCGGCTTCACCTACCTTCTGGACCGGGCGACGGGCAAACCCCTGATCGGCATCGTCGAAAAGCCCGTGCCGCAGGAGCCCCGGCTCTCTACCGCCAAGACCCAGCCCTACCCGATCGGCGACCCGGTGGTGCCCCAGCAGGTGGACATCGTCCCCGAGGGCGCGCGTCTGGAGCCAGGCACCACCCATCTGCCCAACTACGGGCGCATCTTCACCCCGTTCTGGACCGACGAGGTGGTGGTGAAGCCCTCCACCAACGGCGGCGCCAACTGGCCGCCCAGCTCCTACGATCCGACCACCAACATCCTCTACGTCTGCGCCACCGACCGGGCGGCGACCTACCGCGCCGACGCGACCATCGCGCCTTACGTGGCGGGCCGCGGCTACAACGGCGGCCGCTGGGGCCAGACCTCCTATCCGGGCGGGGGGATGTTCACGGCCGTGGATCTCAAGACCAACAGGATCGCCTGGCAGCAGCAGTGGCGGGAAATCTGCTTCTCCGGGTCGGTGGTCACCGCGGGGGGCGTCGTCTTCACCGGCCGCGCCGACGGGCGGCTGACGGCGCTGGACAAGACCAACGGCAACAAGCTGTGGGAATTCATGACCGACGCCGGGGTCAACACCACCGTCACCACCTTCATGCACAACGGCAAGCAGCGGGTCGTGGTCCACGCCGGCGGCGGCACCTTCGCCAACGGCAAGCGCGGGGACGGCATCTGGATGTTCGGCCTCGACGGGACCATGCCCACCCTGGCGCCCCAACGCCCCGCTTTCGGCGGTCCTGGCGGCGGCGGCGCGCCCGCGGCGGCTCCGGCGGCTGCGCCTCGTCCGGTGGCCGCCCGCTAGGCGAACACGCGGGCTCCATCGAACGGGCGAAATGCGCTAGGATCGGGGACGTGAAGCTCGCGTCCCTGGCTTCGGATCGCTCTTAGGGGAGATTTCCGATGCGTGCCCGTCTCGTCTTGCGTGCAACCCTGGTCGGCGGAACCGCCGCCCTGCTCGTGGCGGGCGCCGCCGCCGCGCACCATTCCTATGTCGCCTACGACCTGCAGAAGCAGGTCACCGTGCAGGGCACGGTGAAGGAATTCCTCTGGGTCAATCCGCACGCCAGCGTCCAGCTGATGGCGCCGGGGCCCGACGGAAAGGTGGTGGAGTGGTCGATAGAGGGCGGCGGTCCGGGCCGTCTCAGCGCCCGCGGCTGGACCCCGGACTCGCTCAAGCCCGGCGACAAGGCCGAGATCGTGCTCAACCCCCGCCGCGACGGCGCGCCGTTCGGGCGGATGGTGCAGGCCTCGGTGGACGGCAAGCGCCTCGGCCAGCAGGGCGCAAATCAGGGGCCGGGCCGGGCGCCCGCGCGCCCTGCCGAGGGCCGTGGCTTCCGCGGCGGCGCCCAGACCTAGATCCAAAAAAGAAAGGCCGGACCGCTTCGGCATGAAGCGGTCCGGCCCCCTTGTCCCGAAGTCGGGTCTTGCTACTTCACCGCATCGCGCGCGGCGGCGATGTGCGAGTTGGTGTCGGGCAGGCAGTGGTTCTCGACCACGTCCACGCCCCACTGGCGACGGTAGACCTTCTTGTTCTTGTACTCGCCGACCCAGTGATCCGGGTCCGTCCAGGTCTGGTCGATCTGGATCAGGTTCGGGTCGGGCATGGTGATGCGCTCGGTCAGCCTGGCGTTCTCGCCGACCGGGATCGCCTCATCCATCCAGTGGTGCTTGCCTTGGAAGCTGAAGGTGGTGGCCACCAGGGCGTTGCCTTCCCACTTGCCGACGGTCTCGCCGTTCCAGGTGGAGGTCAGCAGGTCCGGATCGCCGTGCTCGCGGCCGTCGGTGTAGATCCAGCGCGCCTCGTTCATGAAGGCGAAGACCATGGTGATGCCGGTCGGCAGCTGGATCATCTGGATCGGCCACACGCGGGTCATGATCCGCGGCAGGCCGGTGGGCCAGCACTGACCGGTGTCGTCGTTGTAGGGCAGGTTCTTGGCCGCGAATTCCTTGGCCTCGTCCAGCATCTTCTGGGTCGCGGGGGTGGGCTGGTTCGAGGGCCTGTCCCGGAAACCGTTTTCCGAGCGGGCGTTGTCGAGCTGCCACACGCCGGTGACGTCGAAAGGCGCCTTGGGACGCGGCTTGGCCAGGTTGTCCGGATCCAGCATAGCGGGCTTGTCGCCCGGGTTGCGGGCGGTCTGGACGGGCGCCGGTCCCGGCGCGCCCGCCTGGGCGGCGGAGCCGAGGCCGAGCAAGGCGAAAATAGCGACGGCTGCGAAAGCCGACTTCTTCATGGTCGTTCCTCCCCTGAGGTCTTGTTCCCGATCGCTTTACTAAACGTCGGGCTCGATAAAAACCTGCGGCCCATGGGCCGCGGCGTACGCGAAAAATTCGAAGTCGCCCCACGGACCGGCGCACGACGGCGCCGGCTCGCCCGGGTCCCCTCCCTTATGCCGTTGTCTTTAGCCTGGAAAATGGGAGCGGGCGAAGAGATTCGAACTGGGGACGATCGACTTGCTGATGGAGGCCGACGGGCCTGCGACAACGGGGCGCGCCTGACTTACGATCGCGCCATGATCGTCAGGGCCCTTCTCCTCGCCGCCGCCTTCCCGCTCCCCAGTCCCGCGACCGACGCCGCCCTGGCCAAGGCCCCGCGCGAGATCGGCGTCTTCCTGGAGCGGAGGGCCGAATGCGAGCACTGGGGCGGCGAGGAACCGTACGACAAGGCGCGGCTCGCGGAGATCACCCGGGCGGTGCGCAAGCTGCGCTGCGACCGGCTGGAGGCGGAGCAGCGGGCGCTGCTGCGCAAATACGCCGGGCGGCCCGCCGTGGTGCGGCTGCTGGAAGCAGAGACCGACTAGCGGGCCGACAACGTCCGTCGGCCTGGCCCGCGCTGGGGAGAGGGCTCGGCAAGCACGAGATAGGGTTGCGGACGGGTTCGATGGGCCGGTCTCAGTAGTCGTTCCACCTATGGTCGGTCGGCTAGGCGATTGCCGCACCGCCGCGGCCTACCGTCTTCAATTGAGCGACCGGGCCCGGCGGGGGGCGGTGCGCGGGGGGCGACGAGGGCGTCTTGCCCAGATCGAAGCGGGAGATCAGCCGCGACAGAGTTTCGGCTTCGGTGGACAGGGCGTGGGAGGCCGCGGTGGCTTCCTCGACCATGGCCGCGTTCTGCTGGGTCACCTGGTCCATCTGATTGACCGCGGTGTTGACCTGCTGCAGCCCGGTGGCCTGCTCCTGGGCTGAGGCGGCGATCTCGGTGATCACGCCGCTGATCTGGACCACCTGCACCAGGATCCCGTCCAGCACCTTGCCGGTTTCCCCGACCAGGCTGACGCCCCGCTCGACCTGCTGCGAGGAGGCGGAGATCAAGGTCTTGATCTCCTTCGCCGCCTCGGCGGAACGCTGCGCCAGGGCCCGCACTTCCGAGGCCACGACCGCGAAGCCGCGGCCGGCGTCGCCCGCGCGGGCCGCTTCGACTCCGGCGTTCAGGGCCAAGAGGTTTGTCTGGAAGGCGATCTCGTCGATCACACCGATGATCTGGCTGATCTGCTGGGCCGAGGCTTCGATCTCGCCCATGGCGGCGACGGCGTCGCGGACGACGATCCCCGAACGCTCGGCGTCGGAGCGGGCGGCGCCCACGGCGTCGCGGGCCTCGCTCGCGCCGCTGGCGGTCTTGCGCACCGTGGCGGTTATCTGGTCGAGAGCCGCGGCGGTCTCTTCCAGGCTGGCGGCCTGCTGTTCGGTGCGGCGCGACAGGTCGTCGGAGGCCTGGCTGATCTCGCCCGAGCCGGAGCGCACGCCGGTGGCGTTGGCGGCCACCTCGCACATCGTCTCCTCGAGGCGCTCCATGGCGAGGTTGAAGTCGGACCGCAGCTTCTCGTAGGCGGACGGGAAGGTGTCGCGAATGCGGTAGGTCAGGCCGCCGCCCGCGAGCTTCTCGAGCCCCGTGGCCAGGCCGGTGACCACCGCCGCCTGTTCGGCGGCCGAGGCCGCGCGCTGGGCTTCGGTTTCGCGGCGCGACTGATCGGCGGCCGCGCGTTGGGCGGAAGCTTCCTCCTCGAGGCGGACCTGTTCGATAGCAGCCTTCTTGAAGGTCTCGACGGCGTCGGCCATCTGGCCGACCTCGTCCTTGCGGCCGACCGCGGGGATGCTCACCGTATTGTCCCCCCCGGCCAACCGGCGCATGGCGTCGGTCATGGCGCCGATCGGTCGGGCGATGGCGGCGCTTAGGATCGAGCCCATGGCGATCGACAGCAGGGTGGCGAGCACGCCGCCGGCGATCAGGATGGTGCGGGCGAGCGTCTGGGTGTCGGTCTGGGCCTTGGCCATCCCCGCGAGTTCGACAGCCTGCGCGTCGGTGAAGACCTTCATGGTCTCGCGCACCTTGGTCAGGCGGCCGGTGGAGGCCAGGCCCGCGGCCACTTCGGCCCGCCGGGCGGGGTCGCGGCTGGTCTTGACCTGCAGTTCCTCCTGTCGGGAGACTGCGAGCATCTCGACCCGGACAGGGTCGAGCGCGGCCTTGGCGTCGGGGGCCAGGGCTTCGAGCCTGGTCATCGTCTCTTCGGCGAGCACGCCGTTGTCGGCGATCCGCTTCTCGAAGGAGGAGTCGCCGCTGGCCACGAAAGCGCGCACCGCGTTCTGGCGCTCGACCAGGGCGGCGAGGACTGCGCTCGCCGTATTCAGCCGCGCCACCGTCACGTCGTTGCGGGTCACGGCCTCGCCGATGGCGCTGACGCTCAGGAAGACGGTCACACACATGGCCACGACGACAGCCACCACGACGGCGAAGCCGGCGGTGAACTTCTTGGCGATACTCAGGTTCTGAAGGGCTTTCATCGGATGTCTCGGCTGCGACCCGGCGGCGAGCGGCGCGCAGGGAGAGGATGGGTCCCAAGCCGGCCAGCGTGGGAGTCGATGGGAGAATTTTCCCAGATTTTGATTTCAACTTGGTAAATTGTGGGAAACTGCGGACGAGCCGGGTGCGCCTCGCCAGCCTCCAGGGTGGGAGCCGGCAGGCCGTGCGATCCAGCGCTACCCAGAGAGAAAACGGGCTGCCGGCCAGCAGCGCCGTCGTTTAAGTTGATGTGTTTATTCGGGAAAATTGGAGCGGGCGAAGAGATTCGAACTCTCGACCCCAACCTTGGCAAGGTTGTGCTCTACCACTGAGCTACGCCCGCTCCGGACGCGTCGCGGAGGCCTTTTGAGGGGCCGCCGCGCGGGGAGCAGGGGATATGGCAGAGGGCCAAAATCTTTGCAAGCGGGCGGTGGCGCCCAGGTGCGTCTCTCAGAGCCCGTGGCGCACCGACTTCAGCCGCCGTTTGTTGACGTGGTCCTTCGGGGCGGGCCCGAGCTCGTCGGGAATCTCGCCCTTGAAGTAGTAGCGCTGCCAGGCCTCGCGCACCGTCTCGGGGTCGCCGCGGAACAGGCGGTCGTTGAAGGTCGAGCGTTCGCGCAGCCAGGCCTCGTACTGCATCCGCAGCGGCGGGTCGGCGGCCAGCGACCGGCGGACCGGCTGGAACTCCTCCATCGCATTGTGCTGCTGCAGGGTGATGAAACAGAAGGGCTCGCCCTTCTCGAAGCGCACGCGGCCGGGGCGGGTGAAAATCCAGTTCATGGTGAAGGGGAAGGGCAGCCAGTCGGTCTCCACCAGGCCCGACAGGGCCTGGATGCCGTCCTTGGGCATGTTGGGCGGGCCGCCGGCCAGCATGTCCCAGCCCGGGGGCGTGCGGAAAAGGTAGCCGGCGTGGAAGGTCAGGACCCCGTGGCTGAAGTGGGACTTCACCAGCTCGTGGAAGTCCGGGTGCGGCCGGTCGGCGCGCAGGGTGATGTCCTCGATGGCCTTGCCCCCGTTCCATTCCGCGGTGAAGCCGACGGGACAGAGGATCTCCCAGCCCGTGGTGTTGGCCATGGACAGCGGCAGGCAGCGGTAGGGGTGGCGGTCGGCGAAGCGGTCCATCCAGCCTCGCATGGGCCGACCCGGCACGATCTCCGGCGGCCGCGAGGTGACGGCGAAGCACTCCAGTTCCATCGGCATGGTCGGACCTCATCGGCCGGGCGCGCGTGCACGGCGATCAAGTCCTAGCCGGTGGGGATCGGGGGCGTCCAGAGACGCAAGGGCAGTTAGAGCGCCTTAGGCGAAGACGGCCCGCGCGAGGCCCGATTTCACCGTCAATATCTCGACCCCCGCCGCCTCGACGCATCCCAGGGCGTGCTCCAGCATGGCCGGGGTGCAGCCGTAGGGTGTCGGCGTCTCGGAGACGTCGTGGCTGAAGAAGACGATCCACCCCTTGTTCGCGGCGGCCTCGCCGACCCAGCGCTCCACCTCGGCGGCCGACCAGGAGCGCAGCTCCAGGGGCACGGCCTTCAGCTCGGCCAGGTCGATCAGCCCCTGGTTCACCCCGGCCCGGATGCCCCGGCCCACGGGGAAATGACGGCCGGCCAGCACCTTGGTGCGGGGGCTTATGTCGCCATAGGGATAGGCGAAGCTGGCGGTGCGGTGGTCGCCCAGGCAATCGGCGAGGAAGGCGGCGTTGCGCTCCAGGTTGTCGCGCAGGACGTGGGATTCCAAGGCCGGGCCGTGCTCGTGGGAGAAGCTGTGGCAGCCGATCTCGTGGCCGGCGTCGCGAATGGCGACCAGGTCCGCAGCGTCGAAATAGTCGATCCCGTCCACGGTGCGGCCGCAGAAGTCGCCGGCGGCGTAGTAGGTGGCGAGCGCCCCGCGCCGGGCCAGGATCGGCCCGCCTGCGCTCCAGGCCGAGCGCGGAAAGTCGTCGAAGCTGAAGCTGGCGATGGGGGCGTCGAGGCGGGCGCGGACCCACTTCAGCGGCAGGCGCTTGGCGGCGGCGCGGTTGATGCGGTCGAAAACGCTCATCAGGCGGCCCTGGCGGCGGCCTTGGGCCGAGCCTTGGGGCGGGCCAGACTGACCACGGAGGCGTCGGGATAAGGCTCGGCCAGGCTGCGGGTCCAGGCCCCCTCCCCGCCCGCCGGCTCGGCGAAGCCGAGGTCGGCCAGCATCAGGGCGGCGGCCTTGTTGCGTTCGGTGCGGCGGAAGGCGACCTGGAACACGGCGTGGCCGGAAGCCTTCAGGCGATCGGCGGCCAGGGCGAAGAAGGCGTGCTCGACGCGCTTCCGCTGCACCCGGCAGCTCATGAAGAACTGGGCGAGCTCGCCCTTGGCCAGGTCGAGGACCGCGAAGCCCACCAGGCCGTAGTCGCCGAAGCGGTCGGCGACGCGCAAGGTCAGGCAGGCGAGGTTCGGCGAGCCCTTCACCAGGGCCTCCACCTCGTCGCGGCCGAGCTTGGCGCCGGTGAAGTTGAGCTGGTTGGTGCGCTGGGAAAGCTCATAGACGCGCTCGGCGTCGGCGGGCGCCAGGGGCGCGGCGTCCAGCACGATGGAGCAGCCGGCCAGGAAGGCGGCGTAGTCGGTCCCCGCGTCCTCGTAGGCCGCGCCGCGCCTGGCCTCGGCCTGGTACATGCCGCGCCGGCGCCGGCTCTCGGTCGTGACCGGCAGGTTGAACCAGGGATGGGCGGGCAGGCCCGCCACGGCGGTGTGGGGCAGGGTGCGCACCGTGGGGTGGGCCGCCTCGACCTCACCGCGCTCGAAGGGCTGGTCGTCGATGAAGACGAAGCTGTCGAGGCCGAGGTCCAGAGCCTTGGCGATGCGGGCCATCGCGTCACTCTTGGGGGTCCAGGCGACCTGCGGGTGCAGGAAAAAGTCGGCCAGACCAAAGGCCTCGAGGGCGGTCATGGCCTCGGCGTGGTCGTTCTTGCTGGCGATCGACTGCAACACGCCGCGCTCGTCGAGGGCGCGGATGGCGGCGACGGCCTCGGGGCGCAGGGTAAGCCCCTCCACGCCGCTCTCGGCCAGGGTGCCGGACCACAGGGTCTCGTCGAGGTCCCAGACAACCACCTTGGCAGGGGCGTGTCCCGCAGCGGCGACGGGCGGGCGGACGGCGGGATCGACGCTGGCGGGGATTTCCCCGGCGAAACTGGCGAAGTCGACGAGGCCGAAGACGATCTCGCGGCCTTGCGCCTCGCCCACGGGCTCGACCTGCACCAGGAAGGGCCTGGAGAGATCGACCTGGGCGGCGATGCGAGCGACGGGGACCACCAGCCGGCCATAGGCGGGGCCAGCCTGGAAGGCGCACTGGAACATGCCGGCGCCGTCCTCGGCCAGGAAGGTCAGGGTGAAGGTATGGGTGGCGCCCGGGGCGTAGGTCTCGACCACGAAGGCGTCGGCGGCGGTGGCGGACGGACGGGCGGCCGTGGCCTTCTTCCGCTCGTTCCAGCGCCAGGCGAGGGTGCGGGTGACGGCGAAGGGGACGGGCGCCTTGTCGAGGCCCGCGCCCACCAGCGCGTCGCGGCGCTCCTGCTTGCGGGCGGCCTCGGCGGCGACAAGGGATGCCGGGCCCTTTCCCTCCAGCTTGCCCCATTTGCGGAAGCGGATGCGGGTCAGGGAGACGCCCTCGGGCGTATCGGCGACGGTCTCGATCCCGTCCTCGAAGCGGCGGCAGTGCAGGTCGCCGCGGGGGGCGTAGAAGGCGCAGGACGAATAGCAGCGCGGGTAGGCGCACTCCGAGCAGTGCTCGCCCCAGACGATCAGACTGCGGGCGGCCAGACTCTGCGACAGCTCGGCGAACGCCGCCGCCGCTTCGGGCGGGAGCGTCAGCCGCGCGATCCCGCGGTCGAAGGGCACGGTTTCCTTCATCCCCCGCACCCTAGCGGCGCGCGGTTACGGTTCGATTGACGGGACTAAACACCTCTCCCCGGTGGGGGGAGGGATTATGCGGCCGCCTTGGCCGCGGCCTTCAGGGCCCGCTCGCGGCGCTGCCTCGCCCAGGCGTAGAGGCGGTAGCCGAGGAGGATGGTGACGATCACGCCGTAGACGACCGGCGGGCGCACGTCCTTCTTTACCAGCAGGTAGTAGTGCGTCACCCCCAGCGGGACGATGACGTAGACGAGCTGGTGCAGGCGCTTCCAGTTTTTCGGGCCGAGGCGGCGCAGCATGCCGTTGGTCGAGGTGACGGCCAACGGCACAAGCAGGACGAAGGCGGTCATGCCGATGGTGATGTAGGGCCGCTTGAGGATGTCCTTGCCGATCTCCGGCCAGTTGAAGAAGTGGTCGATACCCACATAGGTCGACAGGTGCAGGGCGATGTAGGCGAAGGCCCACAGCCCCACGGTGCGGCGGTAGCGGATCAGGCGCGGCTGACGCAGCAGCTTGGCCGCCGGGGTGATGGCCAGGCTGACCATCAAGAGGCGCAGGCCCCAGACCCCGAGCTGGCGGATGATGTACTCGATGGGGTTGGCGCCGAGGTCGTCGGTGAACCCCTGGAATATGAACCAGAGGATCGGGCCCAGACAGGCGAACCAGACCGCCAGATAGATCAGGCGGTCGCGCATATTGGCGAACGGCATCAGAAGTTTTTCTGCAGGTCCATGCCGCGGTAGAGGCTCGCCACCTGGTCGGCGTAGCCGTTGAACGGCAGGGTCTTGCGGCGGAAGAACTCGCCGATCCGCCGCTCGCTCGCCTGGCTCCAGCGCGGGTGGTCCACTTCCGGGTTCACGTTGGAATAGAACCCGTACTCGTGGGCGTTGGCGAGGTTCCAGCTGGTGGCCGGCTGGCGCTCCTGCAGACGGATGTGGACGATCGATTTGGCGCTCTTGAAGCCATACTTCCAGGGCGTCACGAGGCGGATCGGCGCCCCGTTCTGGTTGGGCATGGTCTCGCCGTACATGCCGACGGCCAAGAGGGTCAGGGGGTTGGTCGCCTCATCGATGCGCAGGCCCTCGCGGTAGGGCCAGTCGAGGGTGCGGTCGCGCTGCCCCGGCATCTGCTTGGGATCGTTCAGGGTTTCGAAGGTGACGAACTTGGCCTTGGCGGTCGGCTGCACGTCATTGAGCAGGCTGGCCAGGGGGAAGCCGACCCAGGGGATGACCATCGACCAGGCTTCCACGCAGCGCATCCGGTAGATGCGCTCTTCCAGCGGATAGCGCTTGGTCAGGTCGTCGATGGAAAAGCGCATGGGCTTCATGCACTCGCCGTCGACCACCACCGTCCAGGGGCGGGTCTTGAAGCTTCCGGCGTTGGCCGCGGGGTCTTCCTTGCCGGTGCCGAATTCGTAGAAGTTGTTGTAGCTGGTGATGTTCTTCAGCGAGGTGGGCTTCTCGTCCCCCGCCAGGTTCGTCTTCTTGGCGACCTTCAGGGGGGCGGCCTCGGCCGCGCTCAGCCCGAGGGTTCCCGCCGCCGCCAGGGCGCCGGCGCCGTAGATGAATTCACGCCGCCGAAGATAGAGGCCGCGGTCGGTGACATCGCAATCGCGGAGGTCCGGAGCGGAACGGATAAGCATGGCCGGCTTAGTCTCCCTGAAACGCTACGCGCCCCGTTTTTCCTATAGGCCCAAACGGGAACCAATGCACGGCGCGGCGGTTCCGACCGACGGCCGAGGGCTCTATCTGTTCCACGTGAACGGACGCCCGAGCCGTCGCCGCCCAATCCTCGGGCACGCTTTGGCCTGCGGCTGTAAACCGCTCGTCAACCCTATCGCGCCAGCTTGCCGAGTTCGATAGAACGCTGGCGGGGCGGTTCTCGGAGTTACGTCGATGGCGAACGGGGCAGGTCCGCGTCCATCGTCCGGGCCGGGCCCTGGCCCGCGGCCGGGCGGAGGCAGACCGGGCGGCGGAGGCGGCGGCGGGGGCGGACCCCGCAGGCAAGGTCCCGGCGGCGGCGGCGGTGGTCGCGGCCCCGGCGGCATCCGGCTGCCGCGTTCTGATCAGGTCATCTACTGGGCGGCGGTCGCCGGCGTCTGGTTCGTCATCTTCGCGGTGGCGTTCCTGGCGGTGTTCGCCCGCGGCCTGCCCGACACCTCCAAGCTCTACCAGATCGACCGCCAGCCCTCGATCTCCTACCTCGACCGCAACGGGGGCCTGATCGCCAGCCGCGGCAGCCAGTACGCGCCCCCGGTCGACATCGACAACCTGCCGCCCTACGTGCCCGCCGCGTTCATCGCCATCGAGGACCGGCGCTTCTACAACCACATGGGCTTCGACGTGGTCGGCATCGTCCGCGCGGGCCTGGCCGACATCCGCTGCCGCTGCATCGCCGGGGGCGCCTCGACCATCACCCAGCAACTCGCCCGCAACCTGTTCCTCAGCCCGGCCCAGAACATCCGCCGCAAGGTGCAGGAGCTGATGCTGGCGGTCTGGCTGGAGTGGAAGTTCTCCAAGAAGCAGATCCTCGCCCTCTATCTGAACCGGGTCTATTTCGGCGGCGGCGCCTACGGCATCGAGGCGGCCGCCCAGCGCTTCTTCAACAAGCCGGCGAACCAGCTCACCGTCGGCGAGGCCGCCCTCCTGGCGGGCCTCCTGAAGTCCCCCACCAACTACAGCCCGGTTTCCGAGACCGCCCGCTCGGAGCGGCGCGCCACCATCGTGCTCGACAAGATGGTCGAGACCCGGGCCATCACCCGCGCCCAGCAGGAAGAGGCGTTCAAGCAGGGCGTCCGCGTCTCCAAGACCATGTCGGCCCAGCACGCCCAGTATTTCGTCGACTGGGTGGACGCCCAGGTGCGCAACCTGGTCGGCCAGCCCGAGACCGACCTGATCGTCGAGACCACCCTCGATTTGCCGATCAACGCCGCCGCCGAGGCCGCCGCCACCTCCGTGGTGGCCCGCTCCAAGGCCCGCGGCATCGAGCAGACGGCGGTAGTGGCCCTGGACGGCGGCGGTCGGGTCCGCGCCATGATCGGCGGCGCCGACTACCAGGACAGCCAGTTCAACCGCGCCGTGGCCGCCAAGCGCCAGGCGGGATCGTCCTTCAAGCCCTTCGTCTACCTGACGGCGATGGAGGCCGGCCGCACTCCGGACGTGGTGGTGGTGGACGAGCCCTTCTCCATCGGCTCGTGGACCCCGAAGAACTACACCAACAAATATCTCGGCCCGATCACCATCCAGACGGCCGTCGCCCAGTCGATCAACACCGTGGCGGCGCGGATCGCCGACGAGGTGGGCCGCGACAACGTCGCCCGCACCGCACACCGCCTCGGCATCGTCTCGCCGGTGGGGCTGAACCCCTCCATGGCCATCGGCGCGGTGGAAGTGAGCCCGCTGGAGATGGCCCAGGCCTACGCTCCCTTCTCCAACGGCGGGAACCTGGCCATCGCCTACGGCATCGAGCGCATCCGCACCGCCAGCGGCAAGGTGCTGTTCGAGCACAGGAACGATCCCCGCGCGGCGGTGATCGGCAATCCCCCCCTGACCTATATGAACCGGATGCTGCGCCAGGTGATCGCCGGGGGCACCGGCACGGGCGCGCGCATCCAGGGCTACGACCTCGCGGGCAAGACCGGCACCACCAACGACTACAAGGACGCCTGGTTCATCGGCTACACCGGCGGCTTCGTCGCCGCCGTCTGGGTCGGCAAGGACGACAACACCCCGATGAAGAAGGTCACCGGCGGGGCCGAACCGGCGCAGATCTGGCGCGGCTTCATGGCCGCCGCCCTGCCGCGCCTGCAGGTCCAGGCCATCCCCGCCGGACCGGACGCGCCCCCCGGCGCGATCAGCGACCCGATCGGCGAGCTGGTCAGCCGCGTCACCGAAGGCGTCGGCGGCGGCGAGCAGCCCCCGGCCCAAGGCCCCGGCCCCACAGCCCCGCCCGCGGACCGTCCCCCGTCGCCCCAGCCCCTGCCCACCGGCCCCGCCGCCGAGGGCGGCAGCCTGGATCGCCTGTTCTGACCTAACTCCGCCCCAGGGCGTGCAGGGTCGGGCCGTGTCTGCGTAGCCAGGCCCGGGCTTCCGACGGGTCGCCGTAGAGGCCGTCCACCTCGGCCCAGAAGCGGGAGGAGTGGTTGCATTCCCGCAGGTGCGCCACCTCGTGGGCGACCACGTAGTCGAGGACGAAGGGCGGGGCCGCGATCAGGCGCCAGACGTAGCGGATGCTGGAGGGCGGCTTGCAGGAGCCCCAGCGGGCGCGGGCGTCCATCACCGCCACCTTGGGCATGGGCGCTCGAAGCGCCGCCACATGGACCGCCGTCCGTTCGGTCAGGACGCGCAGGGCCTCGGCCTTCAGCGCCCGCTCCACCGCCCGGGCGTAGGTCGCGCCCTCGCCATAGGCCACCAGCCGGGCGGGCTCGCCGTCGCGGGCGGGGATGACGCGGGGGGCGACCCGCATGGCAGCGCGCTCCAGCCTGAGCGGGGCCCCGTTGACCTGGATCACCACTCCAGGAGCGAAGCCGGCGCCCGACGGCAGGGAATCCAGCCGCGCGGCGATCCAGCCCGCGCGGCTTTTGGCGAAGGCTGCGGCCTCGCTCAGGCGCCGGGCGTTGGGGGCGGTGGCGATGACCTCGCGGCTGGCCACGTCGAGGCGCAAGGAGACCCGCCGGGCCCGGCCGTGGACGCGCAGGCGCACGGGCCGGCCCTCGACCTCGATCAGGTCGCCGGGAGCGAGGCGGGGAGCAGCGGGTCTGAACAGGCGCATGCGGCGAATCAACGGGACAAGGGGTGCGAGGTTGGAGCCCCCGGCGACGCAGGGTAAGAGCGAAGGGAACCCAGGATAGAGCCCAACATGCAATTCTTCATCGACACGGCCGATATCGCGGTCCTGCGCGAACTGGCGGCCACGGGCCTGGTCGACGGGGTGACCACCAACCCCAGCCTGATCGCCAAGTCGGGCCGCAACTTCCTCGAGACCATCGCCGAGATCTGCGAGCTGATCCCGGGACCGGTCAGCGCCGAGGTCGCCGCCGTCGAGGCCAAGGCCATGATCGCCGAGGGCGAGAAACTGGCCAGGATCGCCCCCAACGTCGTGGTCAAGATTCCGCTGACTTGGGACGGGCTTATCGCCACCAAGGTCTTCGCCGACCAGGGCATCTCGACCAACGTCACCCTGTGCTTCTCCGCCGCCCAGGCCCTGCTCGCGGCCAAGGCCGGCGCCACCTACATCTCGCCCTTCGTCGGCCGGCTGGACGACCAGGGCGCGGTCGGCATGGACCTGATCCTCGAGATCCGCACCATCTACGACAACTATTCCTTCGACACCGAGATCCTGGCCGCCTCGCTGCGCAACACCAACCACGTGAAGGAGGCCGCGCTCGCCGGCGCCGACTGCGCCACCCTCCCCCCGTCGGTTTTCCGCGACCTCGTGAAACACCCCTTAACCGACCGTGGGCTTGAACAATTCCTGAGCGATTGGGCCAAGACCGGCCAATCGATCCTATAGTCGTGAGTCGGTAGGTCAGGGGGTCGAGCGTGGGTGCGAAACAGGGGGAGATGGAGGAGGACTGGCAGGCGCTGAAGGAGCGTCTCCTGGCCAATGCCGAGAAGCTGCGCGAGGACGAGCCTCTGCTGCAGGCGCTTGGCCTGCGCCCCGACACCCCGACCAATGTGGTGGAGTTCGCCCCAGCGGCCCTGGCCAAGCTGGAGGCCGCCCGCACCCGCGAGATGACCGCCCGCCAGGCCATCGAGGCCGTGGCCCGCGCCAACTTCGCCGCCCAGGCCCAGACCCACGCCCTGGCGGTGGACCTGCTGGAATCCCGCAATAACGCCGACCTCGCCCGCCGCGTCGCCGACGCCGCACACCACCGCTTCGGCGTGGTCGCAGGGGTGATCGCGGTGGAGGGCCCCGGCCTGACGCCCGCCGGCTGGCGCGCCCTGCCGTCCGGCCTGATCGACCTGGTCCTCGGCCCCGAGGGCCTGGCCCTGATGGGTCCGTGCAAGGCGACCGGCGAACTTTTCGGCGAGACGCCTGAGCCGATCCAGAGCGCCGCCCTGGTGCGGATGGTGCTGTGGAACCCGGGGCGCTTCGCGGTCCTGGCCTTCGGCTCCTCCGACCCGGCCGGCTTCTCCCGCGACATGGGCGCCGAGCTCGTGGCCTTTCTCGCCCGGGTGGTCGAGCGCACGGCCGACCGATGGCCGCCGGCGGGCTAGACTCCCCTCAGCCGGCGACCCGCGACGCCGACGCCGCCCTTCTCGCCTGGCTGCAGCATCTGGCGCATGAGCGCCGCTGTTCGCCCCGCACGCTTGAAGCCTATGGCGGGGCGGTCAGGACCTTCCTCGCCTTCCTCGAACAGCATCAGGGCGAGCGCCCGACCCTGGCGAGCCTCGGCGGCGTCAAGGCGGCAGAGCTGCGGGCTTTCCTCGCCTTCCGCCGCTCCGGGATGCGGCCCCTGTCCCCGCGATCCCTCAGCCAGTCCCTTTCGGCCATCCGCACCTTCTACCGCTGGCTCGACCGGCGGATGGGGGTGGCCAATGCGGAGGTCGCCCTGGTGCGCGGCCCGCGCGTCCGGCCCGGCGTGCCCCGTCCCGTCTCCCCCGACGTCGCCCAGGGGCTGATCGGCGAGGCAGGCGATGACGCGGAGCGCGACCCCTGGGAGAACGCCCGCGACGCAGCGGTCCTGACCCTGCTCTACGGCTGCGGCCTGCGGATCTCCGAGGCCCTGTCGATCACCCGGGCCGAAGCCCCCATGCCCGACACCCTGCGCATCACCGGCAAGGGCGGCAAGACCCGCCTCGCCCCGGTCCTGCCGGCAGTGGCCGAGGCGGTGGACGCCTATCTGGCCGAACTGCCCTTCCCCCTCGCCCCAGAGGAGCCCCTGTTCCGGGGCAAGCGGGGGCGGCCGCTGGGCGCCCGCTACGTCCAGGCCCTGATGGCGAAGCTGCGGGGGCGCCTGGGCCTGCCCGACAGCGCCACGCCCCATGCCTTGCGCCACTCCTTCGCCACCCATCTGCTCAGCGGGGGCGCGGACCTGCGCACCATCCAGGAATTGCTGGGCCACGCGTCCCTCTCCACCACCCAGCGCTACGCCGAGGTGGACGCCGCCCGCCTGATGGACGCCTACGGCAAGGCCCACCCGAGGTCATGAGAGACTTGGCATGACGATAGCGGTCGGGCTCATCCTGATCGTCTCGGCCTTCCTGACGGCCACCCTGTCCGGCGTGTTCGGCATCGCCGGCGGGCTGGTGCTGATGGGGGTCCTGGCCGCCTATCTGCCGGTCTCGGCCGCCTTCGTCACCCACGGCCTGTTGCAGATGGTGGCCAACGGCTGGCGGGCGATCCTGCACCGCCGCCATATCGACTGGCGCATCGTCGGCCTCTACGCGGGGGGCTCGATCCTGGCCGGGATCATCGTCTCGGCGGGAGCCTACGCCCCGACCAAGCCGGTGCTGTACCTCCTCTTGGGCCTGGTGCCGGGGCTGGTCTGGATCCCCAAGGATGTGTTCCGCCTGGACGCGGCCCGGCCGGTCCAGGCCTTCGCGTGCGGCGTGGTGGTCACCACCCTGAACCTGACGGCGGGGGTGGCCGGGCCCCTGCTCGACATCTTCTTCGTCCGCACCGAGATGACCCGCCACCGCATCGTCGCCACCAAGGCGGCGACCCAGGTGTTCAGCCATCTCTCCAAGGTGCTGGTGTTCGGCGCCCAGCTGATGGCCGCCTCGAAGCTGGGGGCGATCCCGCCGGTGTGGGTGTTCGCGGCGGCGATCCCGGTCTCGATGCTGGGGACGGTGCTGGGCGGTCGCATCCTCGACAGGCTGACCGACAAGAACTTCTTATCCCTGACCCGCTGGATCGTCACCGCCGTGGGCGTGGTCTACCTGATCCAGGCGGCGCAGCTCTTCTCCGCAGGCTAGAACCTTTGGAGCGCGTTCGGGCGGCGAAACCGCTCACACTTTCGCCTAACGCGCTCTAGCGGAAGCGCAGCGCCATTAGGACTTCGTCGATGTAGCGGTCGTCCGCGAGCTTCAGGGCGTGGCGCTCGACCCCGTATTCGCGAAAGCCCGCGGCGTCGAACAGGGCGCGGGCGAAGCGGTTCTGCAGGCCGACGCCGAGCTGCAGAACCTCGACGGCCTTGGAGGCGTCGGCGATCACCGCCTGCAGCAGGCGCTTGCCGATTCCCTGGCCGCGGGAGGCGGGGGTGACGTAGAGACCCCAGACCAGGCCCTTGTGGTGCTGGGTGTCCCCCTGCTGCACCGCATGGCCGCAGAAGCCGATCAGCCGGCCGGCGCCCTCGGCGGCATAGACCACCGTTTCCTCCAGCCGCTTCTCGAAGGTGGCGAGCGGGCGCGCCTTCTCGGCATGGAAGGTCGAGGGGAAGGCGTCGGGGGCGCTGCGAAGCGCCTCCAGCCGGATGGCCATATAGGCCTCGGCGTCGGCGACAGTCAGGCGGCGGACGGAACTGGTTATGGCATTCCTCCTTCGGCGGCCTGGAACCGCGTCCAGGCGCGGCCGCGGCTCTCGCCCCGATCGACGGGGACGAAGCCCTGGCGGCGGTAGAAGCGCTGGGCGTCGCTGTTGAGATCGACGCACTTGAGCGACAGGGGCCCGTCGGCGCCCGCCGCGACGTGGGCCAGCAGGGCCGGGCCGATCCCCCGCCCTTGCGGCTCGGCAAACAGGCTATGGACGAAGTTGTCCGCCCGCCACAGGGACAGGAAGCCGACCAGCGTCTCCCCCTCGTGGGCCACGAACACCTCCTCGCCCTCGAAACTGGAGAGCTTGCTCTCGGCGGTGCGGACGCCCGGCTCCTCCCAGTCAAAGCGCTGCGCCACCCGCTCGTAGAGGGCGGCGCAGGCGAGAAGCTCCTCGGCCCGGGCGGGTCGGATTGTCAGGCTCAAGCCTGCATCGTCCAGCCCTCCACTCCCATGGCCGCCTGGCGCAGGGCCTCGGAGCGGGTGGGGTGCGGGTGGCAGGTGCGGGCCACATCCTCAGAGGCGGCCGAGAACTCCATCGCCACGCAATACTCGCCGATCATCTCGCCGACCTGCGGCCCGATCATGTGGACGCCGAGGATGCGGTCCGTAGTCGCGTCGGCCAGGACCTTCACGAAGCCCTCGGCCTCGTGGTTGACCTTGGCGCGAGAGTTGGCGCTGAAGGGGAACTTGCCGACCTTATAGGCGACGCCCGCGGTCTTCAGCTCCTCCTCGGTCTTGCCGACCCAGGCGACCTCCGGCCAGGTGTAGATGACGCCCGGAATGACATCGTAGTTCACATGGCCCGCCTTGCCGGCGAGGCGCTCGATGCAGGCCACGGCCTCGTCCTCGGCCTTGTGCGCCAGCATCGGCCCGTGGGTGACGTCGCCGATGGCCCAGACCCCCGGCGCGGAGGTCGCCCAGTGGTCGGTGTCGATGAAGCCGCGCTTGTCGGGGACGATCCCGACGGTCTCCAGACCGAGGCCTTCCGTATACGGACGACGGCCGATGGCGACCAACACCACGTCGGCCTCGACGGTCTGGGCGCCGCCGCCGGCGACGGCCTCGACCGTCAGGGTCACGCCGGACTTGGCGGTCTTGGCGCCGGTGACCTTGGTCCCGAGCTGGAAGACCACCCCCTGCTTGGTCAGGCTGCGCTGGAAGGCGGTGGCGACCTCGGCGTCGGCGCCGGGGATGGTGCGGTCCAGGAACTCGATCACGGTGACTTCGGCGCCCAGACGGCGCCACACCGAGCCCAGCTCCAGGCCGATGATGCCGGCGCCGATCACGGCCAGGCGCTTGGGCACCGCCGACAGGGCCAGGGCTCCGGTGGAGTCCACGATCTGCTTCTGGTCGATGGTCACGCCCGGCAGGGGAGTGGGCTCGGAGCCGGTGGCGATAACGATGTTCTTGGCTTCCAGGATCTGCTCGGAGCCGTCCTCGGCGACGACGGCGACCTTGCCGGGGCCGGCGATACGGCCCGCGCCCTTGATCCAGTCGGCCTTGTTCTTCTTGAACAGGAATTCGATGCCCTTGGTCAGGGCGCCGACGCTGTCCTCCTTCTGCTTCAGCATCTGCGGCAGGTTCAGCTTGGCGTCGACGTCGATGCCGATGCCGGCGAAGTCCTTGCGCGCGATCTCGTACATCTCCGAGGCGTGCAGCAGGGCCTTGGAGGGGATGCAGCCGACGTTGAGACAGGTTCCGCCCAGGGTCCCGCGCTTCTCGACGCAGGCGACCTTGAGGCCCAGCTGGCCGGCGCGGATGGCGGCGTTGTAGCCTCCGGGGCCGCCACCGATGATGATGACGTCGTATTGGGCCATTTGAGCCTCGAACCTCATTGCCGGCGGGGAGGCCGGACGCGGGCGCAACCTACGGCGCCGCCTGTGAACGCTCAACTAAAGCGGGGCCGCCGATTCACCATCCGGGCGAATTTTCGCGGCCAGGCTATTCAACCAGGAACAGGTAATCGGCCGGGGCGGCGTAGGCCGGGGCGGGCTCGCGGCCCGGGGACTTGAAGGCGCGGTACCCAAGCGGCGTCAGCAGGGCCCACAGGTCCTGCGGCGCGGCCCCTGCCCTGCCCAGCCAGTCGTCGGAGACCTCCAGGAAGAGGGCCGGGTGGAAGCGCTTCAGGGTCGCCACACCGCCCTTCAGGACGTTCAGCTCCCAGCCCTCCACGTCGGCCTTGATGAAGTCGAGGCGGGCCAAGCCCTGCGCCTCGGCGAAGGCGTCCAGGGTTGTCAGGCGGATGGTCTGGGCCACCGCACCCGCCTCCTCACGTGCGCCGACGTGGGCGCGGCCGAAGCCGAGGTGGCCTTTGCGGGTAATGGGGGTCTGCAGCACGGCCTCGCCGGGTTGATCGGAGAGGCCGTCCGTGACCACGACGACGTTGGCGATAGCGTTCCAGCGAAGCGCAGGCCCGAGGATCGAGCGGGCGTAGGCTGAGGGCTCGAAGGCGTAGACCCGGCCTTCGGGGGCCATCTTCGCGAACAGCTTGGCGAACTGGCCGGCGTGGGCCCCCACGTCCAGCACCACCGCATCCCGAGGGACGAGGGGCGCGAAAAGGGGGATCAGCTCCTTGTGGTGCTGCTGCGTCGCGGCCTTGAGGAGGTGGGCGAGCCAGGACCCCCGCTGGCGGAGATCCATTACCACCGAACTGCTCCCCCTCTGGGGGAGCTGACGGGCCGAACGGCCCGGCTGAGGGGGCTGACGCGCTTGACCGTCTCCGCCGCGCCCTTGAGCCCCCTTCGTCGGCCCGGTCGGGCCGCCACTTCCCCCAGAGGGGGAAGAGTTGGAGAGCTCGGGTCCGACATCGAGCCTACAGGTCCAGCAGGAGCCGTTGCGGGTCCTCGATGTGGTCCTTCACCGCCACCAGGAAGGTCACGGCCTCCTTCCCGTCGACGATGCGGTGATCGTACGAGAGGGCGATGTACATCATCGGGCGGATCGCTACCTGGCCGTTCACGGCCATGGGCCGGTCCTGGATCTTGTGCATGCCGAGGATGCCGGATTGGGGCGCGTTGAGGATCGGCGTGGACATCAGCGAGCCGTAGACCCCGCCGTTGGTGATGGTGAACGTGCCGCCCTGCATGTCCTCGATGCCGAGCGAGCCGTCGCGGGCGCGCTTGCCGAGGTCGCCCACCGTCTTCTCGATGTCGGCCAGCGACAGGTTGTCCGCGTCGCGCACCACCGGGACCACCAGGCCGCGCTCGGTGCCGACCGCCACGCCGATGTCGTAGTGGTTCTTGTAGACGATATCCTGGCCGTCGATCTCGGCGTTGACCGCCGGCATCTCCTTCAGGGCCGCCACGCAGGCGCGCACGAAGAAGCTCATGAAGCCGAGCTTCACCCCATGGCGCTTTTCGAACTGGTCTTTGTACTGAGCCCGCAAGGCCATGACCGCCGTCATGTCGACCTCGTTGAAGGTCGTCAGCATGGCGGCGCTGTTCTGGGCTTCCTTCAGGCGCCGGGCGATGGTCTGGCGCAGGCGGGTCATGCGGACCCGCTCCTCGCGCTCGTGGATCGGCCGGGCGGCTTGCGGCGCGGGAGCCGCGGCCGGGGCGTTGGCGCGGGCTTCCAGGGCCGCCAGGGCGTCGCCCTTGGTGATGCGGCCGTCCTTGCCGGAGCCCTGCACGCCGACCGGGTCGAGGCCGGTCTCGGAGACGATGCGCTGGACGGAGGGAGCCAGCGGCTGGCCGCGCTCGTCGGGGGCGCGGGTGTCGGCCACCGGAGCGGTCTTGGCCGCGGGGGCGGCAGGCGGGGGCGATTCACCGTTGGGGGCCGTCGAGGCGGCGGCGGCGGGGGCCTTGGCGGGCGCAGGCGCAGGAGCCGCCTTGCCGGGGGCGGGGGCGGCGGCGCCGTTCTCGGTCACGCTGCCGAGCTTGGCGCCGGGGCCGACGGTGACGCCCTCGGCCGCGACGATCTCGCCCAGCACCCCGTCGGAGGGGGCGGAGACTTCGAGGCTGACCTTCTCGGTTTCCAGCTCGACCAGCACTTCGTCACGCTTGACCGCGTCGCCGGGCTTCTTGGCCCAGCGGGCGACGGTCGCCTCGCTGACGGATTCGCCCAGGGTCGGGACAAGGATGTCGGCCATTGTTCGGCTCCGGTGCGTGCTTAAGCGAAGGCTTCCGTGAGGAAGGCGTCGAGTTCCTTGAGGTGGCGGCTCATCAGCCCGGCGGCGGTGGAGGCGGACGCCGGACGGCCCACGTAGCGGGCGCGCTTGGCCTTCACCTTCATCTTCTCCAGGGTCAGCTCCAGCCAGGGGTCGACGAACTGCCAGCCCCCCATGTTCTTGGGCTCTTCCTGGCACCACACCATCTCGGCGTTCTTGAAGCGGGCCAGCTCCTTGCGGAGGGACTGCATCGGCCAGGGATAGAACTGCTCGACGCGGAGCAGGTAGACGTCGTCGCGCCCATCCTTGGCCCGCCGGTCCACCAGGTCGAAGTAGACCTTGCCCGAGCAGAGGATCACCCGGCGGATCTCGTCGTCGGGCTTCAGGGTCACCCCGCCCACGTCGCAACCGGCCTCGGCGCCGTCCACCATGATGCGGTGGAAGCTCGCGCGCTCGTCGGTGAAGTCGATCAGGTTCGAGACCGCCCGCTTGTGCCGCAGCAGCGACTTGGGCGTCATGATGATCAAGGGCTTGCGGAACGGCCTGTGGATCTGCCGGCGCAGGGCGTGGAAGTAGTTGGCCGGGGTGGTGATGTTGCAGACCTGCATGTTCTCTTCGGCGCAGAGCTGCAGGTAGCGCTCCAGGCGGGCCGAGGAGTGCTCCGGCCCTTGCCCTTCATAGCCGTGGGGCAGCAGCATCACGAGGCCGGACATGCGCAGCCACTTGCGCTCGCCGCTACTGATGAACTGGTCGACCAGCACCTGGGCGCCGTTGGCGAAGTCGCCGAACTGGGCTTCCCACATGACCAGCGTATTGGGGTCGGTCAGGGAGTAGCCGTACTCGAAGCCCAGGACGGCCTCTTCCGAGAGGGCTGAGTCGATGACCTCGTAATAGGCCTGGCCGGGACGCAGGTGGTTGAGCGGCAGGTACCGCTCTTCCGTGGTCTGGTCGATGATGCCGGAGTGGCGCTGGCTGAACGTGCCGCGCACGCTGTCCTGGCCGGACAGGCGCACCGGATAGCCCTCATCGAGCAGGGTGGCGAAGGCCAGGGACTCGGCCGTGGACCAGTCGATATTCGCGCCGCTCTGGATCGCCGTGCGGCGGCCCTCGATGACCCGGCGCAGGGTCTTGTGGGCGTCGATCCGCTCGGGGATCGCGGTCATGGTCAGACCGAGGTCCAGGAGCTTCTGCATGGCGACGCCGGTATGGACCCGGGGCGCCTCGCCGCCGGCCTGGCCGAGGCCCTGCCACTTGCCGTCGAGCCAGTCGGCCTTGTTGGCCATGTAGCCCTTGGCGGTCTCGAACTCGTCGTCGAGGTACTTGTCGAACTCGGCGATCCAGCCGTCCACCTGCGCCTGACTGCAGACGCCCTGGGCCACCAGCCGGGTCGAATAGAGCTCGCGGGTCGAGGGGTGGTCCTTGATCTTGGCGTACATCAAGGGCTGGGTGAACGTCGGATCGTCGCCCTCGTTGTGGCCGAACCGGCGGTAGCAGAACATGTCGATGACCACGTCCTTGCCGAAGGTCTGGCGGTACTCGGCCGCGACCTTGGCGGCGAACACCGCGGCTTCCGGATCGTCGCCGTTGGCGTGGAAGATCGGGGCCTGGACCATCAGCGCCACATCCGACGGATAGGGCGAGGAGCGCGAGTTGCGCGGGCTGGTGGTGAAGCCGATCTGGTTGTTGACCACGAAGTGGATCGTGCCGCCGGTCTTGTAGCCCTTCAGCCCCATCAGGGCGAAGCACTCGGCCACCACGCCCTGGCCGGCGAAGGCGGCGTCCCCGTGCAACAGCAGGGGCATGACCTTCTTGCGGTCGGAATGGCCGCTGTCGCGCAGGTCGAAGGTCTGCTTGGCCCGGGCCTTGCCGAGCACCACCGGATTGACGATCTCCAGGTGGCTGGGGTTGGCGGTCAGCGACAGGTGCACCGACTTGCCGTCGAACTCGCGGTCCGACGAGGCGCCCAGGTGGTACTTCACATCCCCCGAACCCTCGATATCCGAGGGGGTGGTCGAGCCGCCCTGGAACTCGTGGAAGATGGCCCGGTAGGGCTTGTGCATCACGGCGGCCAGGACGTTCAGGCGCCCGCGGTGGGGCATGCCGATGATGATCTCGTCGCAGCCCATGGCGCCGCCGCGCTTGATGATCTGCTCCAGCGCGGGGACCGTGGCCTCGCCGCCATCCAGGCCGAAGCGCTTGGTGCCGGGGAAGCGCTTGTGCAGGAAGCGCTCGAAGGCCTCGGTCTCGATCAGCTTCTTGAGGATCGCGACCTTGCCTTCGGGGGTGAAGACGATCTCCTTGTCCCGCCCCTCGATCCGCTCCTGGATCCAGGCCTTCTCCTGCGGATCGGAGATGTGCATGTACTGGACGCCGACGTTGCCGCAGTAGGTGCGGCGCACGATCTCCAGGATCTCGCGTAAGGGCGCGGTCTCCAGCCCCAGCACATAGTCGAGGAAGATCGGCCGGTCGTAGTCGCTTTCGGCGAAGCCGTAGGCGGCCGGATCGAGCTCGGGGTTCTCGACCTTGGGCGACAGGCCCAGGGGGTCGAGGTTGGCCTGCAGGTGGCCGCGGATGCGGTAGGCGCGGATCATCATGATCGCGCGGACCGAATCCAGGGTGGCGGCGCGGATGTCCTCGGCGGTGGAGCCGGGGGCGGAGCGGGTCTCTACGCCCTTGGAGAGCTTGGCTTCCACCGCGGGCCACAGGCCGTCGATGGCCGACAGCCATTCGGGTCGGGCGGTCGCATGGCCGGCGGGGCGAGCCCAGCCGGGCTGGACGACGCTTTCGCGGATCTGGTCCGCGCCCTCGGCGAGGCTGGCGAAGAAGGCGCGCCAGGACGGCTCAACGGAGCCCGGATCCTCGGCGTATTTCGCGTAGAGGTCCTCCACGAAGGCGGCGTTCGCGCCATAGAGGAAGGAGGTCTCGTTCAGGACCTGGTTAATCCGGCCGGAATCGTCCGCCATGGTAAATCGTTCCCCGGGCTCGGCGCCGGTGCGGGGAGGCCGGCGGTCGCGCCCTTAATCTAGATAGTGGCTGCTCAGACGCCTTTCAGCACCTTCAGCAGGGTTTCGCCAAGCGCAGCAGGCGAAGGCGAAACTCGAACGCCGGCGGACTCCATGGCCGCGATCTTGTCCTCGGCGCCACCCTTGCCGCCGGAGATGATCGCACCCGCGTGTCCCATGCGCCGCCCCGGCGGCGCGGTACGACCCGCGATGAACCCAACCACCGGCTTCTTAACCTTAGAATGCTTAAGGAAGTCCGCCGCATCCTCTTCCGCGGATCCGCCGATCTCACCGATCATGATGATCGATTCAGTGGCAGGATCGGCCAGGAACATCTCAAGGATGTCGATGAACTCGGTGCCCTTTACCGGGTCGCCGCCGATGCCGACCGCCGAGGTCTGGCCCAGGCCCGCATTGGTGGTCTGGAAAACCGCCTCGTAGGTCAGGGTGCCCGAGCGCGACACCACGCCCACCGAGCCCGGCAAGAAGATGTTGCCCGGCATGATGCCGATCTTGCACTGCTTGGGGGTCATCAGACCCGGGCAGTTGGGGCCGATCAGGCGGGACTTGGAGCCCGACAGCGAGCGCTTGACCTTAACCATGTCGGCCACCGGCACGCCTTCGGTGATGCAGACGATCAGCGGCACCTCGGCGTCGATGGCCTCCAGGATGGCGTCCGCGGCGCCGGCGGGCGGGACGTAGATCACGCTGGCGTCGGCCTTGGTGGCCTCCATCGCCTCGCCCACGGTGTCGAACACCGGCAGGCCGAGGTGGACCGAGCCGCCCTTGCCGGGCGAGGTGCCCCCGACCATGCGGGTGCCGTAGGCGATGGCCTGTTCGGTGTGGAAGGTGCCCTGCTTGCCGGTGAGGCCCTGGCAGATGACCTTGGTGTGCTTGTCGATCAGGATCGCCATGGTCAGGCCGCCTTCTTGACGGCGGCGACGATCTTCTCGGCCGCATCGGCCAGATCGTCCGCAGCGATGACGTTGAGGCCGGAGTCGCGCAGGATCTGCTTGCCCTGGTCGACGTTGGTGCCCTCGAGGCGCACCACCAGCGGGACCTTCAGCCCCACCTCCTTGACCGCGGCGACCACCCCCTCGGCGATGATGTCGCAGCGCATGATGCCGCCGAAGATATTGATCAGAATGCCCTTCACGTTCGGGTCGGCGGTGATGATCTTGAAGGCTGCGGTGACCTTCTCCTCGTCCGCGCCCCCGCCCACGTCCAGGAAGTTGGCCGGGGCGGCGCCGTAGAGCTTGATGATGTCCATGGTGGCCATGGCCAGGCCCGCGCCGTTGACCATGCAGCCGATCTCGCCGTCGAGGGCGATGTAGGAGAGGTCGTAGTTGGAGGCCGTGATCTCCTTCTCGTCCTCCTCGGTCACGTCCCGCAAGGCGCGGATGTCCTCGTGGCGGAACAGGGCGTTGGAATCGAAGCCCATCTTGGCGTCGAGGACCCGCAGCTTGCCGTCGGCGGTGACGATCAGCGGATTGATCTCCAGGAGGCTCATGTCCTTCTCGACGAAGGCTTTGTAGAGCTGGCCCAGGAGCACGCCCGCCTGCTTGGCGAGGTCGCCCTCGAGCGCCAGAGCCTTGGCCAGGGCCCGCCCGTGGTGCGGGAAGACGCCGGTGGCCGGGTCGATCTGGATGGTGATGATCTTCTCGGGAGTGTCGTGGGCGACCTCCTCGATGTTCATGCCGCCCTCGGTGGAGGCGACCACCGCCACGCGGCTGGTCTCGCGGTCCACCAGGACCGACAGGTAGAGCTCGCGGGCGATCGCGGCGCCTTCCTCGATGTAGAGGCGCTGCACCAGCTTGCCCTTGGGGCCGGTCTGGTGCGTGACCAGGGTCATGCCGAGCATGCGCTTGGCCTCGGCCCGCACATCCTCAAGGCTCTTGACCACCTTGACGCCGCCGCCCTTGCCGCGGCCGCCGGCGTGGATCTGGGCTTTCACCACCCAGACGGGACCGCCGAGCTGCTGTGCGGCGGATACGGCTTCCTCCACCGAGAAGGCGGGGAAACCGCGTGGAACGGCCACGCCGAACCCCTTGAGGACGGCTTTGGCTTGGTGCTCGTGGATGTTCATGAGTGGCTTGGCCGGGGACAGAATCACGCCCTCGTGAAGGGCGATGGCGGGGCTTATAGAGAGGCCCCCTGACAGGCGCAACCGCAAGGCGGCCCTCAGCCGAAGAACATCCCCCACATCAGCCGCCCCGGCAGGAAGGCCAGGCCCCCGGCCAGCACCAGGCCCCCGTAGAACAGGCCCATCATCATCCTGCGGTGGCGCGCCACCTCCTTGCGCTTGATGAACCAGACGGCCATCGGCAGGGCGATCGCCGACCAGCCAGAGAGCAGGTGGATCAGGCCGAAATGGCCGGGGCCGAAGGCGGTCTTGATGAAGAGCGAGCTGATCACCCCGGTCGCCATGGCCACGACCCAGACCCAGCCCAGGACCCGGTGCATCGTCCGACCCTTCATGCCCAGCATCAGCACCGTGCCTATGCCGAGGGCGATCAGCACCGCCGCCAGATGGAGTTGGACCTGCAGGGGCGCGGCGGCCAGTCTGGCGAACTCCGGCCCGTGCAGGTGCATCGGTGGCAGGCGGGAGCCGTAGCCGCCCTGGATCATACCCACCACCACCACCGCGGCGACCGCCCCGATCGCCAAGGCGACCCGCCGCCCATCGCGGCCCCGATCGATTGACACCTGTCCAGCCGTCGCTTTCATGACCTCGCCTCCTCGTTCAACGAGGCGGGGTTTGCCGCAATCAGGGGAGGGGCGCCGGAGCGATGCACGAACGCACGCCTTCCATTCGCGAACGGACGCCGGGCGCCGTTCGCGCTTCGTGGACGGCGTCCCCTTGGGCCAAGGCCGTGGCGGTGATCGTGCTGGCGGCCCTGTTCATGGCCTTCGTCGGCGCCTTCGGATCCCAGCGCGCGCCCTTGCCGACACGCCTCGCCTACTGGCTGGCCGCCATGGCCGGCGGCAGCGTGCTGGGCTGGGCCCTGCACGAGTTCGCTATGCGGATCGACTTCCTGGCGGACCGGCTACTGGCGCGGATGGCCGTGGTCGCGGTCGCCATGTCCGTCCCCTACACCGCGGCGGTCTGGGCCCTGAGCCGGTGGGCGTTCGGCGCCGAAGCCTTCGGAAATCTCCCGCCCGTACCGGCGATGGTCCGGATGTTTCCGTCGGTCCTGCTGGTCTCGACGGCCATGACCGCCCTCAACCTGATGGCGGTGCGCCGGCCCCGCGAGACCCATGCGGCCGCCGCCGGCGCCCCGCCCTCGCGCTTCCTCGACCGCCTGCCCGCCAAGCTCCTGGGGGCCGACCTCTACGCCGTGGAGGCGCAGGACCATTACCTGCGCCTGCACACCAGCCGGGGCTCGGACCTGATCCTGATGCGCCTCGCCGACGCGCTTGGAGAACTGGAGGGGCTGGAAGGCGCCCAGACCCACCGCTCCTGGTGGGTGGCCAAGGACGCCGTCGCCTCCGCGCGCCGCGGCGACGGCCGCGCCGTGCTGGTGCTGAAATCCGGCGCCGAGGCCCCCGTCAGCCGCAGCTATGCGCGGGCGCTACGGCAAGCGGGCTGGTTCTGATCAAAACCCCGAAAAGGGATTACCGCTCCAGCGCCGCGATCACGGCATCGCCCATCTGGCGGGTGGTGAGGGAGCCGCCGAGGTCGCGGGTGCGGGCGCCGCCGTCCAGGGCCGATTTCACCGCCGCGAACAGGCGGTCGGCGAGGTCGGCGCGGTCCAGGGACGAGCGTAGGGCCATCTCGAAGGACAGGATCGCCGCCAGCGGATTGGCGATCCCCTGCCCGGCGATGTCCGGCGCCGAACCGTGCACCGGCTCGTAGAGACCGGGCGCGCCCGCGATGCCCAGAGCCGCCGACGGAAGCAGGCCGATGGAGCCGGTAAGCTGCGAGGCCTCGTCCGACAGGATGTCGCCGAACAGGTTGTCGGTGACGATGACGTCGAAGCCCTTCGGATTGCGGACCAGCTGCATGGCCGCGTTGTCGGCCAGGATGTGCTCCAGCTCGACGTCGGCGTAATCGCGTTTGTGCAGGTCGGTGACCACTTCCCGCCACAGCAGCCCCGTCTCCATGACATTGGACTTCTCGGCCGAGGCCACCTTGTTGCGCCGGCCGCGGGCCAGCTCGAAGGCGACGCGGGCGACCCGCTCGATCTCGTGGGTGGTGTAGACCTGGGTGTCGACTGCCCGGCGCTGGCCGTCGGGCAGGGTCTCGATGAAGCGGGGCTCGCCGAAATAGACGCCCCCCGTCAGCTCGCGCACGATCATGATGTCGAGACCGGCGACGACTTCACGCTTCAGGGTCGAGGCGTCGGCCAGGGCGTCGAAACACAGCGCCGGGCGCAGGTTGGCGAACACCTGCATGGCCTTGCGCAGGCCGAGCAGCCCGGCCTCCGGGCGCTTGTCGCGGGGCGATCCAGCCCACTTCGGGCCGCCCACGGCCCCCATAAGCGCGGCGTCGGAGGCCAGGGCCGCGGCCTTGGTCTCCTCAGGCAGCGGCGAGCCGGACAGGTCGTAGGCCGCGCCGCCGAAGGGGCGCTCGTCCAGGGACACATTGAGCTGGCCGTAGGCGTTCATCCACTCGGCGACGCGGGCGGTCTCGGCGCAGACTTCGGGGCCGATGCCGTCGCCGGGCAGGAGGAGAAGGGTCTTGCTCATGCGGCGAGCCAGGGACGGGACTGGTCCTGCTTGACCTCAAAGCTGTCGATCGCGCGGACGTGCTCCAGGGTCTCGCCGATGAAGTCGAGGCCCTGGAGCATCTTCTCCTTGCGGCCCGGATCGATCTCGAAGCTGTACTTCACCCCCGAGGGCGAGATCACGGTCTGGTTCGGCAGGTCGACGGCGAAGATGTGGTTGCCGCCGCGCGCCTCCTCCATCAGGGACTCGACCACCTCCAGCGGCAGGGCCACGGGCAGCAGGCCGTTGTTGAAGCAGTTGTTGTAGAAGATGTCGGCGAAGGACGGGGCGATCACGCAGGAGATGCCGAAGTCCAGCAGGGCCCAGGGGGCGTGCTCCCGGCTCGACCCGCAGCCGAAATTGTCCCCGGCGATCAGGATGTGCGTGCCCTTGTAGGCCGGCTGGTTCAGCACGAAGTCCGGCTTCTCGTTCCCCTCGGGATCGAAGCGGAAGTCGTAGAACAGGCCCGCGGCCAGGCCCTCGCGGTCCACCCGCTTCAGGAACTGTTTGGGGATGATCTGGTCGGTGTCCAGGTTCGCCAGGTTCAGGGGCGCGGCGCGGCCCTCCAGGCGTTCGAACTTGTCCATAGGCGGTCTTTCCTGCGTGCGCGGGCGTTGAACCCCGCGCGGCGCCCCCGCGTCAAGCAGGAGCGGGCCCGAACGCCGGGCGTCGAATGCGCAATCGCGGGCGTGCGATCGAGGATTTCCGGTGTAAGGGGTGTGCCCGAAAAGAACTGCGCCCGCCGCTGGACCCCGAGGGGCGGCGACGGGCGCTAGCTGGGACTTGGACCTCCATCCAAGTCCAAAACATTGCAACTACCCACGCCGGGATTCTAATCACCATGGCGTGAAGGGAGATCAAATCAGGTGCAGAGCTTCTACCCCCCCCAGCGCGTCCTCATGGGCCCCGGCCCCTCCGACGTCTCGTCCCGCGTGCTGATGGCCTCGGCCCGGCCGACCATCGGCCACCTCGACCCGGCTTTCATCGCGCTGATGGAAGAGACCAAGACCGCGCTGCAGCGCGTCTTCAAGGCGCCTGACCACGCCTGCATTCCCCTGCCGGGTCCGGGCACCTCGGGCATGGAGGCGGCGATCGCCAACCTGCTCGAGCCCGGCGACACCGCCGTTGTGGCGATCAACGGCGTCTTCGGCACCCGCATGGCCGACATGGCCGAGCGCCAGGGCGCCGAGGTCGTGCGCGTCGAATTCCCCTGGGGCGAACCGGTAGACCCGCAGAAGGTGGAAGCGGCCCTCTGGGCGCGCGGCGCCAAGGTGCTGGCCTTCGTCCACGCCGAGACCTCCACCGGCGCCATGACCGACCCGGCCCCGCTCTGCGCCGTGGCGCGCGAGCACGGCGCCCTGAGCATCGTCGACTGCGTGACCTCGCTCGGCGGCATCGACGTCGACGCGGCCGGCTGGGACGCGGACGTGCTCTATTCCGGCACCCAGAAGTGCCTCGGCGCCCCTCCGGGACTGGCCCCCTTCGCCATGGGCAAGCGCGCCATGGAAGCGATCAAGAACCGCAAGACCAAGTCGCGCAACTGGCTCTACGACCTCAGCCTCCTGATGAGCTACTGGGGCGGCGAGGGTGGGCGGGCCTATCACCACACGGCTCCGATCAACGCCATCTATGGGCTGCATGAAGCCCTGGTGTCCCTGTTCGAAGAGGGCCTGGACAACGCCATCGTCCGTCACCGCAAGAACCACGAGGCCCTGGCCGCCGGCCTGGCGACCTACGGGATCGAGTACCAGGTGGCCAAGCCCTACCGCCTGCCGCAGCTCAATGCGGTCAAGGTGCCGGAAGGCATCGACGAGGCGGCGGTTCGCCAGCGCATGCTGGACCAGTTCGACCTGGAGATCGGCGGGGGCCTCGGCCCCCTGAAGGGCCAGATCTGGCGGATCGGCCTGATGGGCGCGTCCTCCACGCCCCGCCACGTGCGCCTGTGCCTCACGGCCCTGGGCGAGGCCCTGGATCACCAGGGCCGCAAGGTCTCGATCGTCGACGCCCTCGACGCCGCCGAGCCCCTGCTGGGCTAGAAAAAAGGCGGGCTCGCGAGAGCCCGCCTCCTCAGCTTTCCGATCTAGGCCGCCCGATCCATCGGCTCCGCCGGCTCGAGGCCGGGGCGCCAGGCGATGCAGTCTGGAGCCTTCAGGTCTACGTCGAAGGCGCGGACGTGGTTCCTCGGCGCGTCGGGGAGCGGCACCAGGCGTTGTAGGAGCTTGGAGGCCAGCCAGTAGGCGGGCTTAAGGACCGTCGGGACCGTGCGCGAGCGCGGGTTCAGGCCGAGCTTTCGGCGCAGGACGCCGTTGGTGAAGAACACCCCGTTGGCCAGCTTCGAGCGGGCGGTCGAATATTCGATCGTCACCGAGACGTTCAGGCTGTCGTGGTTCACCACCCGGTGCGGACCGTGCAGCGGCCAGGTCGCGGCCATGCCGGGCTCCAGCACCACGGGCTTGGCGCCCGCCTCGAACTCCGGCCGATAGGGCAGGTCGTTGAGGGTCTCCTTCAGGATCGCCGCCTCGTAGGCCTGCTCGGGCAGGTGGGTGTCGTCGGGCGGGTAGAGGTAGATCGTCTTCTTGCCGCGCACATGCCACAGCATCGTTTCGGTGGGATCGCAGTGGTAGAAGATCCCGCAGCGGGGCGACGAGATCAGGATCCCGCCCACGGCGGAGAGGATCGTCGAACGGGTCTCCTTGGCGAACTCGGCCAGGAGGGGCTCGAACACCGCGCGGTATTCGACGTCGGCGCTCATGGCCCGGCGCAGGTTCAGCCATAGCCGGCCGCGGCGCACCGCCTCCATCAGGTCCTTGCCCGACATGCCCTTGGCCTCGCCGGCGATCCAGCGTTCGTCCGGCGGCGGATTGCGCTTCATGGTCAGGACGTCGATCAGCTCGCGCGGGTGGCGGTCGATCAGGCGGGCGAGCGCCTCGTCGGTGAAGAGGCCGGTCTCGGCGAGGCGGTGCAGCAGGACGACCGGCTCACGGCCGTGGCGTCGCTTGGCGTCCGCCGTCAGCGGGTGCAGCAGGGGAAGGGTCATTGGCGCGCGTGTCCCATAGCGAGGCAGGGGAAGATTTCCCCTGCAACGGGAGCGCCAGGTGAGCGGCAGGTCTGGTCAGCGCCTGGGAGCGGACTGCGCGCCTTCGAGGGTGTTCCAGCTGCGGGTCGAGCCGCCCGCGGCGGCCGCGCCCGCGCTCTGCTTGGCGGCGGGGGTGCGGAAATAGGCCAGGTTGTTGGCGGCGATCTCCGGCGGCAGGTCCTGGCGCATCAGCTTCTCGGCCTCGGCCATCTTTCCCTGCAGCCCGAGCACCAGGGCCAGGTTCTGGCGCTCCTGGACCGAAGCGCCGGGCTGGGCCACGGCCTTACGCAGCAGGGTCTCTGCCTGGGCGTTGTCGCCGCGGGCGGAGTAGAACAGCGCCAGGTTGGCCAGGACCGCCGGGTTGTCCGGCGACAGGGCCAGGGCCTGCTGGTAGGCGGCCAGGGCGTCGTCCGGCCGCTCGGTCAGCTCATAGACCACCGCCAGCATGGAGATCGGGCGCCAGTCCTTCGGGGCCAGGGCCTTGGCCCGGTTCAGGGGGTCGATGGCGTAGAAGGGCCGGCCGACGCCGACCAGGGCGCGGGCGTTCTCCAGGAGCGCAGGGATGCTCTTGGGCGAGATCACCAGGACCTGTCCGGAGACCTTGATGGCCTCCTCGTACTGCTCCATGGCGCGCAGGGCCTTGGAAAGGGCGACGCCGGCCTCGGCGTCGGTGGGGTCCGCCTGGAATTCGCGGCCCCAGAAGGCGGCCCGGGCCAGGGGATCGAACCGGTCAGCGGCGGCGCGGTCTTCCGGGCTGCTCTTGCGGGCGGGTTTCGCCTGGGCCTTGGCGGCCGGGGCCGCGGCAGGGGTCGCAGGAGCAGCGGCGACGGCCGCGGCGGGCTTGGGCTTGGAACCGAACAGGCCGGCGGAGGCGGGCGTGGCGCTCAGCAGGGCCGCCAGGGCGGCCGCGGCGGTCGGCGCGGCAAGATGCTTGAACCTGAAGCCCCGGGCGCACATGAAGGTTTGGGCGCACATGAAGGTCGTCCTCGAGCGGGTGGTGCATCGACTAGAGACCCCGCCCGGTCAAAGAAGCGTTAAGCCGCGTAAACCCTAACTTACCCGTCCCCTGCCCCGGAGCCCCGCGTGAGCCACGCGTCCGCCGAAGTCCTGATCGAAGCCGCCGAGGCCGCGGGCCCCATCGTGCCGGTCCAGGCCCTGACCGAATCCGCGTTCGAGGCCGTGCTGGCCGCGGGCGGCGAGGCCCTTAAGGCGCTTGCGGCCCTGCACGAGTTCAAGGGGCAGGCGGGCCGGGTGCTGCTGGTCCCCGGCGCGGACGGGACCCTGGAATCCGTGCTGTTCGGCCTGGGCAAGCGGGCCGAGGTCATGCCCCTGCGCGCCCTTCCCGGCAAGTTGCCCAAGGGCGACTACCGCCTGGAGGCGCCCGGCCTCGACACCGAGCAAGCGGCCCTGGCCTGGGCGCTCGGGACCTATGTGTTCGACCGCTACAAGGCCGAGCGCTCCCCGCCCAAGGCCCGGCTGGCGGCGGAGGGAGACCTCGCCGCCCTGCGCCGACACGCCCACGCCTGTGCGCTTGCCCGCGACATGGTCAACACCCCGGCCAACGACATGGGGCCCCTGCAGATCGAGGCCATCGCCCGCGAGATCGCTCATGCCCACGGCGCGACCGTCACGGTCTCCACCGGCGACGCCCTGCTCGACGCCAACTATCCGGCCGTCCACGCCGTCGGCCGGGCGGCGGTGGAGGCCAGAGCGCCCCGCATGATCGAGCTGTCGTGGAAGGGCTCCACCGCGCCCGCCGACGCGCCCCTGGTGGTGCTGGTGGGCAAGGGGGTGGTGTTCGACACCGGCGGCCTCGACATCAAGCCCTCGGCCGGGATGCGGCTGATGAAGAAGGACATGGCCGGGTCCGCCCACGCCCTGGCGCTCGCGCGCATGGTGATGGGCGACGACCTGCCGATCCGCCTCGCCGTCCTGGTCCCTGCCGTGGAGAACGCCATCGCCGGCGACGCCATGCGCCCGGGAGACGTGATCGGCTCCCGCAAGGGGCTGACCATCGAGATCGGCAACACAGACGCGGAAGGTCGGCTGATCCTGGCCGACGCCCTGACCAGGGCGGGCGAGCTGGAGCCGGACCTGACCCTGGACTTCGCCACCCTCACCGGCGCGGCCCGGGCCGCCCTGGGGCCCGAGGTCGTGCCCTTCTATACCGACGACGAGGAACTGGCCGAGGAGGTCGAGGCCGCCTCCCTCCTGGCCGCCGATCCCCTGTGGCGCATGCCGATGTGGGACGGCTACGCCGACAGCCTCAACAGCGAGGTCGCCGACCTGAAGAACGACCCGGACGCCTGGGCCCAGGCGGGCTCGGTGACCGCGGCCCTGTTCCTGCGCCGCTTCGCCCCCGAGCGGGGCGCCTGGGCGCACTTCGACATCTTCGGCTGGAGCGCGAGGGGCCGGGCCGGCTGGCCGGTCGGCGCCGAGGTGCAGGCGATCCGGGCCCTCTACCGGGTTCTCACCGACCGGTACGGCGCATGAGCGCCCCCGTGAGCGCCCCAGTGGGCGCCTATGATCCCCGCGTGACGCCGATCCGGGGCGGCGTGGCCGCGCGCAGCCTTGAGGGCGTCGTTCCCGCGGACCGCTACGTCGATCCCACGCCGATGCAGGTGCGGGCGCCCCTGGCGGGCCTCCGGCAAGGGCCCGAAGGCGGCGCCGAGCTGGCCGACCAACTGCTGTTCGGCGAGCTGTTCGACGTGCTGGAAAGCCAGGACGGCTGGGCCTGGGGCCAGGCCCGGCGCGACGGCTATGTCGGCTGGACCCCGCTTGAGGCCCTGTCTCCCGAGATTCACACCCCCACCCACCGGGTGGCGGCGCTGCGCACCTACGCCTTCGCCGAGCCTTCGCTGAAAACCCGGTTGCGCGGCCTCTATTCGCTGAACGCCCTGGTCACGGTCGAGGCCGAGGACGGCGCCTATGTGAAGCTGGCGGGCTCAGGCTGGACGCCGAGCCGGCACCTCTCCCCCATCGGCTCGGTGGAAGACGACCCGGCGGCGGTGGCGATGCGGTTCCTCGGCGCCCCCTACCTCTGGGGCGGGCGCGACAGCGTGGGCCTCGACTGTTCGGGCCTGATCCAGCAGGCCCTCTACGCCTGCGGCAAGGCCTGCCCCCGCGACTCCGACCAGCAGAAGGCGGGGCTGGGGCGCCCCTTCGAGCCCGGCGCGCGCCTCTGGGGCCTGCGCAGGACCGACCTGGTGTTCTGGCGCGGGCACGTCGGCATGATGCTCGACGGCGAGCAGCTGCTGCACGCCAACGCCCACCATATGGCCGTGGCGATCGAGCCCCTGGCCGAAGCCGTGGCCAGGATCGAGGCGACCGCCGTGGGCGCGCCAACCGGCTTCAACCGACTCTAAGTCCTGAAAAGCAAACGGCGCGGGAGAGGCACCCCGCGCCGTGCGTCGTCTTCGATGTGCGGAGCGTCAGGCGCCCGGGTTCGGCTTGGCGCCCGAAGGAGGCGTCGCGGCCGGGGTCGGCCCCACAGGCGGGTTCGCGGCGGCGGCTCCAGCGGCGACCGGCGCGGCGGCGCCCTCGGCCGGCTTGGCCCCCTCGGCCGGCTTGGCCCCCTCGGCGGCGGCCGGAGCGGCGGCGGCGGGGTTCGGCGCGGGGATGGCCGCGGGCGAGTCGTTCTGCATCCGCAGCCAGGCGATCAGGTTGACCCGCTCGTCGGTCTTCTTCAGCCCGACGAAGGTCATCTTGGTGCCGGGCACATAGGCCTGGGGCGCCTTGAGGTATTCGTAGAGGTGCTCGTAGTCCCAGGCCGGGATCTTGCCGGCCTCGCCGGTCATGGCCGGGGAATAGGCGTAGCCCGCCTTGGAGCCGGGCTTGCGGCCCATCACGCCCCACAGGTTCGGGCCGGTGCCGTCGGCGCCGCCCTTGTCGAAGGTGTGGCAGGAGGCGCACTTGCCCGAAACGGTCTGGCCGGCGGCGACGTCGGCGATCGGCAGCACCGTGCCCCAGTCCGGAGGGGTGTCGGCCACGGCCGCGCCGCCCTCGGCGGCGGCTTCCTGGATGGTGATGGCGTAGCCTGGCTTCTCCGGCTGTTCGACCGTGAAAAGGGCTTCGGAGACGGTCCGCAGACCGAGCACCACCAGGCCGGTCGCCAGGACCGCTCCAGCGATCTTGTTTACACGCAGGTCGCTCATGCTTCCGACAGGCCCCTCCACGCACGCGGGCCCGGCCATCGGCTCGCGGGGGCCCCGATCTTGCGTGCGCGTCTCTTACACGCTACCGCCGCTCACGCAACCGCCAAGGCCGCAAGCCCTCCGCATGACCCCCATCGTCCTCATTCCTGCCCGCATGGCGGCCACTCGCCTGCCCGGCAAGCCCCTCGCGGACATCGGCGGCCTGCCCATGATCGTGCGGGTGATTCGCCAAGCCGAGGCCGCGGGCGTGGGCCCCGTGGCGGTCGCCGCCGGCGATCCCGAGATCGTCCAGGCCGTGCACGCCTTCGGTCATGACGCGATCCTGACAGACCCTGCCCTGCCCTCGGGTTCGGACCGGATCCGCGCCGCCCTGGAGATGATCGACCCCCGAGGCCACCACGACACGGTGATCAACCTGCAGGGCGACATGCCTTTCGTGACTCCCCGGGTAATCCAGGCTTGCGAGCACCTGCTGCGCGGCGAGTCCGCCTGCGACATCGCGACCGTGGTGGCGCGGGAGGCCTCCCCTGCCGACCGCTCCAATCCGGACGTGGTCAAGGCGGTCCTGACCCTGGGCTCCGACGAGCCGGGCGGGCGGGCGCTCTATTTCACCCGCTCCACGCTTTATGGCGACGGGCCGGTCTGGCGCCACGTCGGCATCTATGGCTATCGGCGCGAGGCCCTGATCCGTTTCACCGAGGCGCCGCCCTCCCCGCTCGAACAGCGGGAGAAGCTGGAGCAGCTCCGCGCCATGGAGCTCGGCCTCTCCATCTGGGCCGCGGTGGTGGACGACGCCCCGATCTCGGTCGACAACCCCTCCGACCTAGACGCCGCCCGGGCCTGGGCCGCGCGGGAGCACGTCCGATGACCGAAGAGCTCAAGATCGCCTTCCAGGGCGAGCCCGGCGCCAATTCCGATGAGGCCTGCCGGTCGCACTTCCCGGAGATGGAGCCCTATCCGTGCGCCACCTTCGAGGAGGCGTTCGAGGCGGTGAAGACAGGGGTCTGCGCCCTGGCCATGATCCCGGTGGAGAACTCCATCGCCGGGCGGGTGGCCGACGTGCACCACCTCCTGCCGTCCTCGGGCCTGTCGATCATCG
>CANJID010000025.1 GCA_947474395.1 Caulobacterales bacterium | reverse complement strand
TCCTCCATGGTCAGGCCGTTGCCCTTGGACTTGGAGATCTTCTGGTTGTTCTCGTCCATGAAGAGCTCGAAGTGGAAGGTGTCCGGCGGCTCGGCGCCCAGCACCCTGGTCACGCGGGTGGAGAGCCGGACCGAGTCGATCAGGTCCTTGCCGGACATCTCGTAGTCGACGCCCAGCGCCGCCCAGCGGGCCGCCCAGTCGGGGCGCCACTGCAGCTTCACATGGCCGCCGGTCACCGGGATTTCCGTCAGGGTCCCGTCCTCGTCCGGGAAGACGATGGTGCCGCGTCCGACGTTGCGCTCCAGGGTCGGCGCCTGCAGCACGCGGCCCGTCTTGGGGCTGATCGGCAGGAAGGGCGAATAGGTCGCGCGCCGCTCTTCGCCGAGGCTCGGCAGCATGATCGCCTGCACCGCGTCGAAGCGGGCCAGCATGGTCAGCAGCACCTCGTCGAAGCGGCCGGACTTGTAGCAGTCGGTGGACGACAGGAAGTCGTACTCGAAGCCGAAGCCGTCGAGGAAGGCGCGCACCCGCGCGTTGTTGTGGGCGCCGAAGCTCTCGTGCTCGCCGAAGGGATCGCGGACCGAGGTGACCGGCTTGTCGCGATCCTCCTCCAGCATCGCGCGGTTGGGCACGTTGTCGGGAATCTTCCGAAGGCCGTCCATGTCGTCGGAGAAGACGATCAGCCGCGTCGGGATGGCGTCGCCGGTCAGGGCGCGGAAGGCCGTGCGCACCATGGTCGGACGCGCCGCCTCGCCGAAGGTGCCCATGTGGGGCAGGCCCGAGGCGCCGTAGCCGCACTGGAACACCACCGTCTTGTTCAAGGCGGGGAGGGTCGCCACCGCCTCGTCCGCCTTGCCGGCGTTGATCAGGGTCGAGGCGAGGTCACGCTCGGCGTCCGTGTCGAGCCTAAGCTTGAGGATGCGCGCCAGCAGCACACGCGCCTGCTCGAACGGCCAGCTCTTGGCGTCGCGGGCGAGGAGGGGAAGGCTCTCGAACATTGGGCAGGCGGTATAGGCGCGGGGCCCGCCGGTCAACGGCGGGTCCGGTACATCAGCGCAGGCCGGGGTTGATGTTACGGTCCACCGGCCGTGCGGAACGCCGCATATGGCAGCGCGGGGTCTCGCCTCATGACGCAAGCGGATTGGATCATCACGGCCCGAGACGGGCTGCTCCTGGCCGTTGTCGGCTCGGCCTACGTCATGGCGCTCCTCCGTCTAAACCCGCGGCTGTTCCTGAAGCATTTTCCGCCCGAGATACGCGCCGCGGCGCCGCCCACCACGCGCGGCGAAAGGCGGCTGGGTCGCGTGGCAGGCTTGCCCTTGGGCCTGTTGCTGGTCGGCTGGCCGATCTGGTCGAGCCTCCAACTCGCGGCGCGTCATCCCGACGCCGGCCCCCTCGCGCTCGGCCTGAACGCCGTGGCCGTTTTCATGGCGTTCAACCTAGTCGATTTCGTCGTCCTCGACCTGTTCTGGATCGGCTGGCTGAAGCCGAGCTGGGCCATGATCCCTGGAACCGAAGAGGTCGTTTTCAAACCGCACTGGCGCTACGACCTGATGGGATTCGGCATCGGGGCCGTGGTGGCCGTGGTCATCGGCGTCCTGGCGATAGGCGCGGCGCGATGGCTTGCGTGAACTGAACCAGCGCTCCAAAGCGGATCCTGAGATCAGCCCCGCGCCAAAGCTTTCGAGAACGCCTCGGCCGCCGCGCCCGCGCGCTTCGGCCCCAGCACCGCGGCGGCGGAGAGGCCCGGCGTTAGGAGCCGTTCGCCGATCCGTTTCAGGTCGGCCTCGGTGACCGAGTCGATGGCCTCGGCGAGCTCGATGGGATCGAAGGGGCGGCCGAAAAGGAGGACCTGGCCGGCGGCCTGTTCGGCGCGGTTCATGGGCGCCTCGCGGCCCATGAAGAGGTGGGCCTTGGCCTGGGCCTTGGCGCGGGCGAGCTCGGCGGGCTCCACCTTGGTGGCCAGGGCCTTGATCTCCTCGGCGACGAGGCGCGCGGTCTCGGCGGCGTCCTTGGCGGCGGTCCCGGCGTAGACCCCAAGGACGCCGGCGTCGGCGTAGGTGTCGGCGTAGGCGTCGATGGCGTAGGCGAGGCCACGGTCTTCGCGAAGGTGCTGAAACAGCCGCGAGGACATGCCGCCGCCGAGGATCTCGGCGAACAGGCGAAGGGCGAAGTAGTCCGGATCGCGTGCGCCGGGGGCGGGGAGCAGCAGGACGATCTGCGCCTGCTCCAGGGGGCGGGTCTCGGCCATGGCGCCGCCCTCGAAGCGGACGTCCTCGGGGGCCGGCAAGGGATCGGCGGGCGGGCGGGCGTCGCCGAAGGCCTGCTCGGTCAGGGCCAGAAGCTCGTCCTCGTCCACCGCGCCCGCCGCGCTGACCACCAGGCGGTCGCAGGCGTAGAGGCGGCCGTGGAAGGCCGAAAGGGTGTCCTTGGCGGCGGCCCCGACACTCTCGTCGGTGCCAAGGATGGGGCGGCCCATGGCCTGGCCGGCGAAGGCCTTGGACTGGGCGAGGTCGAACACCCGGTCGTCGGGGGCGTCGGCGGCCTCGGCGATCTCCTGGCCGACCACCTGCTTCTCCCGTTCCAGGTCGTGGGCGTCGAGGATCGGGCGGCGGATCAGGTCGGCGCTGATCTCCATGGAAAGGGGCAGGCCGCCCTTGAGGCAACGGAGCTGAAAGCTGGTGCGCTCATAGCCGGTGGCGGCGTTGATCTGGCCGCCGTCGGCCTCGACGGCCTCCACGATCTCGCGGGCCGAGCGGCTCCCTGCGCCCTTGAACACCATGTGCTCGAGCAGGTGCGCCCAGCCGGAAACCTGCGGGCTTTCCCAGCGCGAACCCGCCCCGACGGCGACGGTCAGGGCCAGGCTCTGCAGACCCGGCATGGGGTCGCAGATCACCCGGACGCCGTTGGAAAGCTGGTGGACGCGGGGGATCATTCAGGCGCCGGCGAAGCGGCGGACATAGGCCTTCACCGCGCCTGCGTCGGCGGGCAGGCGGTCGATCTTCTCGGTCAGCTTGAACAGGTCCTTGGACCGGGCGTGGATCGCCGGGGCCTGGCCGGTGGCTTCCTCGACGGCTTCCGGGAACTTGGCCGGGTGGGCGGTGGAGAGGACCACCAGCGGCGTCGCCGAAGCGCCCGCCCGCTTGGCGGCGGTCATGGCCACGGCGGTATGCGGGTCGATGATCTCGCCGGTCTCGGCAAGGGTCGCGGCCATCTCGGCGGAGGTCTGCGCTTCGTCGACGGCCTCGCCGGTGAAGAGCTTGCGCAGGTCCGCGAAGGCCTGGGTCGGCAGGGCGATGGCCCCGCCCTTGCCGAAGCCTTCGAAGGCGCGGGCGGTGTCTGCGGCGTCGCGGCCCACGGCCTCGAAATAGAGCCGCTCGAAATTGGAGGCGACCTGGATGTCCATGGCCGGCGACTGGGTGGCGACCACCTGGCCGCGCTCGTAGCGGCCGGTCTGGAAGGCCCGCGCGACGATGTCGTTGGAATTGGTGGCGACGATCATCCGCGCGATGGGCAGGCCCATCTGCATGGCCACATAGCCCGCGAAGGCGTCGCCGAAATTGCCGGTCGGGATGCAGAAGCCGATGGGCCGGTGCGGGGCGCCGAGGGCCACGGCGGCGGTGAAATAGTAGACGGCTTGCGCCGCGACCCGGGCCCAGTTGATCGAGTTGACGCCGGAGAGGTCCACCGCGGTGCGGAAGTCCTCGTCGGCGAACAGGGATTTCACGATGGCCTGGCAGTCGTCGAAGGTCCCCTCCACGGCCACGCAGGCGACATTGGCCTCAGCCGTCGTGGTCATGAAACGGCGCTGCACCTCGCTGATCCGGCCCTCGGGGAAGAGGACCGCGATGCGGGCGTGCTTCGCCCCCCGGAAGGCCTCCACGGCGGCGCCGCCGGTGTCGCCTGAGGTGGCGCAGACGATGGTGAGCGTGCGCCCCGTCTTCTCCAGCACCCGGTCATACAGACGGGCCAGGAGCTGCATGGCCACATCCTTGAAGGCCAGCGTCGGGCCGTGGAACAGCTCCAGAAGCCACAGGTTGGAATCGAGCTGGGTGATCGGCGTGACCGCCGGGTGGGCGAAGGTGGCGTAGGCCTCTGCGGCGATCCGCTCGACCTCGCCCTTCGGCAGGGCGTCGCCGACGAAGCGGCCGACCACGGCGGCGGCGACCTCGGCATAGGGCTTGCCCGCGAAGGCGGCGATCTCGTCCGATGTGAAGCGCGGCCAGGTCTCGGGCACATAGAGGCCGCCGTCGGGGGCCAGGCCCGCCAGCAGGGCTTCGGCGAAGCCGACGGCGGGGGCGGCGCCCCGGGTGGAGATGTAGCGCATGGGCGTCTAGGTCCGGCGGTCGCGACGAAGCATGGCGATGTAGACGCTGAGCAGGGCCGCCGCCAGCCCGAACCAGGTGATCGCATAGCCGAGGTGGTTGTTGGGGATGTCCGTCGGCAGGGGCGCAGGCGTCGGGCCGAAGGCCTTGGGGGCCGGCTTTTCCAGGGTCAGGAACAGGGGCGCCGGGCTGGCGGCGCCCAACATCCGGGCCATAGCGGGGATATTGCGGCTGTACCAGAGGCGCAGGTCCGGCCGGTCCGCCGGGGCGAAGACGCTCTTCGCATCACCCTTGCGCAGGACCCCGACGATGGGGCCGTCCAGCACGGTAGCGCCGGGTACGACCTGGTCGGCCTGCTCGCGGGAGACGAAGCCCCGGTCCACCAGGACCGAGCGGTAGGGTCCGCCCTCCACCGGGCAGGCTGCGATCAGGCGGTAGCCCAGGACCCCGTCGCGGATGGCGTGCAGCCGGATGGTCGGGAGTTGTTCGAGGGCCGGGCACTGACCCTGGACGCGGACGTAGTCGAGGTCGCCGCCCTGGTCGAGGTGGCGCAGGGCGATCTCAATGGGCTCGGCGGGGGCGGTCCGGAGGGCGTCGATCTGGGCCAGGAGACGGGTTTTCCACCCGAGCCTCTGCACCTGCCAGGTCCCGAGGCCCACGAGGATGGCGAGGCAGACGGCGACCACCGAGGTCAGCCCCCAGCGGACTCCACGCGGGACGGTCAGCTCAGTCGTCATGGCGCGCCTCCGCGGCGCGGTTGTGGAACTGCAGCGCCACCATCACGCCCTTGAAGGGTCGGAGCAGCCCCAGGCAGACGATCAGGGTCAGCGGTAGCCAGACCACCAGGTCGACCCAGATCGGCGGGTGGTAGGCGATCTCGACGAAGAGGGCGGCGAAACAGACCAGCCCACCGCCGATCAGGCAGATGAAGACCGCAGGACCGTCGCCGGAATCGGCCCGGGCCAGGTCGAAGCCGCAGGACTCGCAAAGGGGACTGACCTTCAGGAAGCCGGCGAACAGCCGGCCCTTGCCGCAGTTGGGGCAGCGGCCGGCGAGTCCCGCGAGGATCGGGTTCACGCCGGCCATACAATCGGGCTCGTCGTCAGCCTCCGCCGGCGCCGCGGAAGATCACGTAGATGAAGGCGAACAGGAACAGCCACACCACGTCGACGAAGTGCCAGTACCAGGCCGCCGCCTCGAAGCCGAAGTGCTGCTTGGGGGTGAACTGGCCGGCCAGCGCCCGGATCAGGCAGACGATCAGGAAGATGGTGCCGATCAGGACGTGGAAGCCGTGGAAGCCGGTGGCCATGAAGAAGGACGAGCCGTAGAGCCCGCCGTTCGCCGCCGCCTCGTTGAAGAACAGCTTCTCGCCGATGATCTCGGAATATTCGTAGGCCTGGATGCCGGTGAACATCATGCCGAGCAGGATGGTCAGGATCAGGCCGATCTTCAGCCCCTTGCGGTCGCCGACCTGCAGGGCGTGGTGGGCCCAGGTGACGGTCGTGCCGGAGGTCAAGAGGGTCAGGGTGTTGATCAGGGGGAAGTGCCAGGGGTCGAGGGTCTCGACGCCCTTCGGCGGCCAGGTGCCCCAGGCGGCGCGGACTTCCTCGATCCCCGAGAAGGTCCGCACGTTATGGAACAGGGCCATCTCGAAGAAGATCCAGAACCAGGCGACGAAGAACATGACCTCCGAGGCGATGAACAGGATCATGCCGTAGCGCAGGCCGATGGAGACGACGGGGGTATGGTCCCCGTGGTTGGCCTCGCGGATCACCTCCAGCCACCAGCCGAGCATGGTGTAGAGGATGCCGCCGAGGCCCAGGGCCAGCACCCACCAAGTGCCCTTGGGCAGGCCGAACAGGCCCTTCATGTCGATGACCAGGCCGATCGCCAGGATGACGGCGGAGATCGATCCGACCAGGGGCCACGGGCTGGGGTTGACCAGGTGGTAGTCGTGCTTGACGGCGTCTTGGGCCATGGGCGGGCGAACTCTCTACGGCGAGCTTCGGTTCGGCTACGCTATAGCCGCCCGCTCACCCCTACGCCAAGGGCTAGAACGTCCTTTTGAGCCTTACGACTTCGCTGCAGGCGCCGTAGAGGCGGCCTTGGCCGGATTGGGGCTGCGGAAGAAGGTGTAGGAGAGGGTGATCTCCTGGAAATTCTTCGTATCCGAATCGGTCGCGAAGCCCGGCTCCACGAAATAGATCACCGGGAATCGCATCTCCTGGCCGGGGGCGATGGTCTGGTCGTTGAAGCAGAAGCACTGGGTCTTGATGAAGTAGGCCCCGGCGGTCTCCGGCGTGACGTTGTAGCTGGCCCGGCCGGTGATCGCTTCGGCGCTGTCGTTGCGGACCCGGAAGAAGGCCAGCGACGGCGCGCCGATGTGGGTCTTCTGGCTGATCTCCTCGGCCTTGAAGCTCCAGAGCAGACCGCCGCGGACGTTGGTGTCGAAGCGCACCGTCACGGTACGGGCCAGGGCCTTGTCCGGGGTCGGCGCGGCGTCGGCCCGGCGCACCGTGCCGTCGAAGCCGGTCAGCTGGCAGAAGCGCTTGTAGAGGGGCACGGCCGCGTAGGCAGCGCCGACCATCACCACCACCAGCAGGCCGAAGACGAGCCCCACCGAGCGGTTGGTCAGCCGCCGGCGCTGCGTCCGCCCGGAGCCTTCGGGCTCAGTAGCGCTGGGGGATGATGGCATTCTGGCTCAACTTGATGACGGTGATCACGAACACCAGGATCACGAAGGCGACGCAGCCCAGGGCGATGGCCCAGGACCGGCGCCGCCGGGCGCGGGCTGCCTCGGGGGTTTCGTTGAAGGGGAGGGGGGCTTGGCTCATCACAGCCTCGAAACCAGGTGCTCCAGCAGGAGCACGAAGAAGAGCAGGGTCAGGTAGGCGAGGCTGAAGGCGAACAGGTCCCGGGCGGTCTTGGAGCCCGGCCGCTCCGTATAGAGCCCATCCTCGCCGGTGGTCGGGGCGTCCCCGGCCTTGGACAGGAACAGGCGCACCGCGAAGCCCACGAACAAGAGCCCGCCGATCGCCGCGACCAGACCGTAGAGCCGCCCGCCCAGGCCGGTGAAGGCCGGCGCCACGCCCAGCGGCGCCAGGATGAGGCTGTAGATCAGGATCTGCAGGCGGGTGGACTTGGCGCCCTTGACCACCGGCATCATCGGCACCCCGGCCTTGGCGTAGTCGCCGGAGGTGTAGAGCGACAGGGCCCAGAAGTGCGGCGGGGTCCACATGAAGATGATGGCGAACAGCAGCCAGGCGTTCAGGGGGACGTGCCCGCTCGCGGCCGCCCAGCCGACCACCGGAGGCAGGGCCCCGGCGGCGCCGCCGATGACGATGTTCTGCGGCGTCGAGCGCTTCAGCCACATGGTGTAAATCACGGCGTAGAAGAAGATCGTGAAGGCCAGGAGGCCCGCGGCCAGGTAGTTGGCCGCCATCCCCATCGCCATCACCGAGAACAGCGACAGCACCACCCCGAAGCCGGCGGCGTCGCCGCGGCTGACCTTGCCAGTGGGCACGGGACGGGCGCGGGTGCGGCGCATCAGGGCGTCGATGTCGGAGTCCCAGGCCATGTTCAGGGCCCCGGCGGCGCCCGCGCCTACGGCGATGCAGAACACCGATATGGCGGCCAGCACGGGGTTGAGCGGGGTGTCGGCGGCGACCAGCCCGGTCAGACCCGTGAACACCACCAGCGACATCACCCGAGGCTTCAGCAGCTGGATGTAGTCGCCCGTTGCGGCGGGCGTCTCGTCGAGACGTTTCGCGGCGGCGGGGCTCATGAGGTGGACAGCTCCGGAGAAAAGGAGAAGGCGCGGGTCCGATGAACCCGCGCCTTCAAACGCTCATTTTGCGGCCGGTTCAAGACCGGCCGGACCACGCTAGTGGGCGGAGTCCGGCTGGATGTGCGGCAGCTCGTTGAACTGGTGGTGCGGCGGCGGAGAGGGCAGGGTCCACTCCAGCGTGGTCGCGCCCACGCCCCAGGGATTGGCCTCGGCCTTGCGGCGACGGACGGCCGCCTCGATCAGCACCAGCAGGAACACGCCCACGCCCACCAGGGTGATGACGTAGCCGGTGGAGGAGACCTTGTTCCAGAGGGCGAAGGCGTCCGGATAGTCGATGTAGCGGCGCGGCATGCCCTGGGCGCCCAGGAAGTGCTGCGGGAAGAACACCAGGTTCACGCCCACGAACATGATCCAGAAGTGGGCGCAGCCCAGGGCCTCGTTGTACTTCACGCCCCACATCTTCTCGAACCAGTAGTAGAAGCCCGCGAAGATCGCGAACACGGCGCCGAGGCTCAGCACGTAGTGGAAGTGCGCCACCACGTAGTAGGTGTCGTGGAAGGAGTAGTCGACGCCGGCGTTGGCCAGGACGACGCCCGTTACGCCCCCCAGGGTGAACAGGAAGATGAAGCCCATCGCCCACAGCATGGGCGTCTTGAAGTCCACCGACCCGCCCCACATGGTCGCGATCCAGGAGAAGATCTTCACCCCCGTCGGGACGGCGATGACCATGGTCGCGGCGACGAAATAGGCCTGCAGGTTCACGTTCATGCCGACCGTGAACATGTGGTGGGCCCACACGACGAAGCCGACGAAGCCGATCGCCACCATGGCGTAGGCCATGGCCAGGTAGCCGAACACCGGCTTCTTGGAGAAGGTCGAGACGATGTGGCTGACCATGCCGAAGCCCGGCAGGATCAGGATGTAGACCTCGGGGTGACCGAAGAACCAGAACAGGTGCTGGAACATCACCGGGTCGCCGCCGCCCGCCGGATTGAAGAAGCTGGTGCCGAAGTTGCGGTCGGTCAGCAGCATGGTGATCGCGCCCGCCAGGACCGGCAGGGACAGCAGCAGCAGCCACACCGTCACCAGGATCGACCAGACGAACAGCGGCATGCGGTGCAGGGTCATGCCCGGCGCGCGCATGTTGAAGATGGTGGTGATGAAGTTGATGGCGCCCAGGATCGAAGAGGCGCCGGCCAGGTGGACCGACAGGATGGCGAGGTCCATCGAGGGGCCAGGGTGGCCCGAGGTCGAGAGCGGCGGATAGAGGGTCCAGCCCCCGCCGAAGCCCTTGCCCGGTCCGCCGTCCACCATCATCGAGGTGCAGAGCAGGATCCAGGCGGCGACCAGCAGCCAGAACGAGATGTTGTTCATGCGCGGGAAGGCCATGTCCGGCGCCCCGATCATAATCGGCACGAACCAGTTGCCGAACCCGCCGATCATGGCGGGCATGACCATGAAGAAGATCATGATCAGGGCGTGGCCGGTGACCACCACATTGTAGCCGTGCTTCGAGAACTCGACGATGTGGCCGAGGAAGCTGTGGGCGATCCACGAATCCGGGGTGAACACCTGGATGCCGGGCGTCGCCAGCTCCCAGCGGATCAGGCCGGAAAAGGCCCCGCCCACCAGGCCCGCCATGATGGCGAACAGGATGTAGAGGGTGCCGATGTCCTTGTGGTTCGTGGACAGGAACCAGCGCGTCCAGAAGCCGGGCTTATGGTCATGCCCGTGGGCGTCGCCATGGGCGTCTGGTGCGGAATGGGCCGAGGTCGCCATGTTTTCTCGAAGCCTTCGCGTACTGACGGATCAGCCCTTGGCCGCGGCGGGCGCGGCAGGGGCGGAAGCGGTGGGGGTTGCGGGGGCGGCGGGCGCGCCCGCGGCGGGGGTCTCGGCAGGGGCGGCGGCGGTCGGGGCCGCAGCGGCGGCCGGGGCCGGAGCGGGCTTGGGCGCGCGGGCGGAGATCCAGGCGTCGTAGGTCGCCTGGTCCACCACGTCGATCTGGATCGGCATGAAGGCGTGGTCGACGCCGCAGAGCTCGGAGCACTGGCCGTAGTAGACACCGGTCTTCTCGGCCTTGAACCAGGTCTCGTTCACCCGGCCGGGGATGCCGTCGGTCTTGAGGCCGAAAGCCGGCAGGCCGAGGGAGTGGATCACGTCGGCGCCGGTGACCAGCACCCGCACGTTCTTGTTGACCGGCACCACGATCGGATTGTCGGCGGCGAGGCGGAAGGGCACGCCCTTGGCCTTGGCCTGCTCCTCGGTGAGCATCCGCGAGTCGAAGCTGTAGCCGCCGTTGTCCGGATATTCGTAGGACCAGTACCACTGGTTGCCGGTCGCCTTGATGGTCACGTCCGGCTTGGGAATGTCGTGGTAGGCGAACAGCAGCCGGAACGAGAAGATCGAGATGAACATCAGGATCAGGACCGGCAGCACGGTCCAGATGATCTCGACCAGGGTGTTGTGGCTCCAGCGCGCCGGCACCGGGTTCGAGCGCTTGTTGTAGCGGATCACCACCCAGGCCAGCAGACCCAGCACGAACAGGCTGATGGCCACGATGATCGGCATCAGGATGATGTCGTGGAAGAAGTTGGCCTGATGCTTCAGATACGAGGCTGCGGGCTGCATGCCGATCCCGCCGGGGGTCGGCTGACCCAGGAGGTCCGCCCAGGCCGGGGTGGCCATCAGCGCTACCAAGGGCGCCGCCGCCAGCCCCGAAACGACCTTAAGCCTTCGCATCGCCATGCCTGCCGGTTCCCTCGTAACGATACAGGATGCGGCGGCGCGCAGATGCGCGGCCAGCCCCAGTCCGAGCCAGCCCATAGACCGTCCGTCCGGGATTGCCAAGGCGGCAGGCCGCATACGCGGCGGCCTGCGGCTTTTGCGCCGCCAAGCTCGGCTCTTTCGGGCCGGAATCCGATGATCTGAGTCGGAATCAGCTAGCCTTGCGGGCCAAGCTGTCCGAAGAGTCCGCCATGTCCTACCGCGCCCCCCTCCGCGACCAGATGTTCGTTCTGAAAGATGTGCTCGGCCTTGATTCCTATGCGGCCCTGCCCGCCTTCGCCGACGCCTCCAGCGACACGGTCGAACAGATTCTCGAGGAAGCCGCCAAGTTCTGCGAGGGGGTGCTCGAGCCCCTGAACAAGGTCGGCGACAAGGAAGGCTGCACCTGGTCGCCGCAGGGGGTGAAGACCCCGACCGGCTTCCCGGACGCCTACCGCCAGATGGTCGACGCGGGCTGGCTGAGCCTCGGCGGCTCGACCGACTACGGCGGGCAGGGCCTGCCCGCGGTGGTGCAGACCGGTTTCGCCGAGCAGGTGTCCTCGGCCAACATGGCCTTCGGCATGTATTTCGGCCTCGCCCACGGCGCCTATTCGGCGATCCTGGCCGGCGGCTCGCAGGCGCAAAAGGACCTCTACCTGCCCCGGCTGGTCTCCGGCGAGTGGGGCGGGACCATGAACCTGACCGAGCCCCAGTGCGGCACCGACCTCGGGCTGATCCGCACCAAGGCGACGCCCCAGGCGGACGGGACCTACAAGATTTCCGGCCAGAAGATCTGGATCTCCGGCGGCGAGCACGACCTGACCGACAATATCGTCCACCTGGTCCTGGCCCGGATCGAGGGCGCCCCGGCGGGCACCAAGGGCATCTCCCTCTTCATCGTGCCGAAGTTCATCCCCGGCGCGGACGGCTCGCTCGGTGCGCGCAACCCGGTCGCTTGCGCCGGGCTCGAGGAGAAGATGGGCATCCACGGCAACGCCACCTGCGTCATGGCCTTTGACGAGGCGACGGGCTGGCTGGTGGGCGAGCCGAATCTGGGCCTGCGCCTGATGTTCGTGATGATGAACGAGGCCCGCATCGCGGTGGGCCTCCAAGGCCTGGCCCTGGGCGAGGCGGCCTATCAGGCGGCGGTGGCCTTCGCCAGGGAGCGGCTGCAGGGTCGCTCGATCTCCGGGGCGAAGAACCCCGAGGGGCCGGCCGACCCGATCATCGTCCACCCCGACGTGCGGCGCATGCTGATGGACAGCCGGGCGACGCTGGAGGCCTGCCGAACCCTGCTCTACTGGGCGGCGCTGCAGGGCGACCTGGAGAAGCACGGGGCGGACGAGGCGACCCGCCAGAAGGCCGGCGACTACATGGCGCTGGTCACTCCGGTGGTGAAGGCCATGCTCACCGACCGAGGCTTCCGAGCCTGTTCGGAGGCCATGCAGGTGCACGGCGGCTCGGGCTTCACCGAGCACTTCCCGGTCTCGCAATATCTGCGCGACTGCCGCATCACCCTGATCTTCGAGGGCACCAACGGCATCCAGGCCATGGACCTGGTAGGCCGCAAGCTTGGCCAGAACGGCGGCCGGGGCGTGATGGCCTTTTTCGCCGACATCGACGCGTTCATCGCCGCAAACGAAGGCGGGTCCGACGCCATGAAGGCGCAGGTCGCTGGGCTGAAGGCCGCCAAGGCCCAGCTGCAGGAAGCGACCCTGTGGATGATGCAGAACGGCCCCGCCAACCCCGAGAACGCCGGCGCCGGCGCCCACGACTACCTGCAGCTTTTCGGCCTCACCACCCTCGCCTACATGTGGGGGATGATGGTCAAGGCGGCGGAGGCCAGGATCGCCGGCGGCGACGCCGATCCGTTCTACGCCACCAAGCTCGTCCTCGGTCGCTACTACGTCGATCGCATCCTGCCCGAGGCGGCCTCGCACCTGGCCAAGCTGAAGACCGGAGCGGGGCCCGTCATGGCCCTGGCCCCCGACGCCTTCTAGGAAGACGCGTTCTAGTCAAAGGAGGCCTCCGTGGCCGACGCCTACATCTTCGACGCCGTCCGCACGCCCCGGGGGCGCGGCAAGAAGGACGGCTCCCTGCACGAGATCACCGCCCTGTCCCTGGCGGTCCAGGTGCTTCAGGCCCTGCGCGATCGCAACGCGCTCGACACCGCCAAGGTCGACGACGTGATCATGGGCTGCGTCATGCCCGTGGGCGAGCAGGGCGCCGACATCGCCCGCACCGCGGTGCTGACCGCGGACTACGCCGAGACCACCGCCGGAGTGCAGATCAACCGCTTCTGCGCCTCGGGGCTGGAGGCCTGCAACATGGCCGCCTCAAAGGTGATGACCGGCGAGGCCGACATGGCCATCGGCGGCGGGGTCGAGGCCATGAGCCGGGTGCCGATGAGCGCCGACGGCGGCGCCTGGCCGGCGGACCCGAGCTCGGCCTTCCACAATTATTTCGTTCCGCAGGGCATTTCGGCGGACCTGATCGCCACCCTGCACGGCTTCTCCCGCGACGACGTCGACGCCTATGCGGTGGAGAGCCAGAGGCGCGCGGCGGCGGCCTGGAAAGAGGGCCGGTTCAAGAACTCGGTGCTGAAGGTGAAGGACCAGCTCGGCCTCACCATCCTGGACCACGACGAGCACATGCGCCCCGAGACCACCATGCAGAGCCTGGCGGGGCTGAAGGCCTCGTTCCAGGGCCCCGGCGAGATGGGCTTCGATTCGGTGGCCATTCAGCGCTACCCGCAGGTCGAGAAGATCAACCACGTCCACACCGCCGGCAATTCCTCCGGGGTGGTCGACGGGGCGGCGGGGGTCCTGTTCGGCTCGAAGGAAATGGGCAAGGCGATGGGGCTGAAGCCCCGGGCCAGGGTGCGGGGCATGGCCTCTATCGGCTCCGAGCCCTCGATCATGCTGACCGGCCCCTCCTTCGTGACCGAGAAGCTGCTCAAGAAGCTCGGCATGGAGGTCGGCGACATCGACCTCTACGAGCTGAACGAGGCCTTCGCCTCGGTGGTGCTGCGCTACCAGCAGGTGCTGGGCATCCCGTCGGAAAAGCTGAACGTCAATGGCGGGGCTATCGCCATGGGCCATCCCCTGGGCGCGACGGGGGCGATGGTCCTCGGCACGGCCCTCGACGAGCTGGAGCGGTCGGACAAGCAGACGGCCCTGGTCACCCTCTGCGTCGGCGCCGGCATGGGCACCGCTGTCGTCATCGAGCGGGTCTGAATTTGGTCGCTCCCCCTGTGGGGGAGCTGTCAGGCCGAACGGCCTGACTGAAGGGGCTCAAGGGCGCGGCGGCGCCCAGAAAGCCCCCACCACCGCACTTCGTGCGGTCCCCCTCCCCCAGAGGGGGATGGACTAGGAGAAGCGGATGGAAAACTTCAAGCTGGATGTGGACGCCGACGGGATCGCCCTGATCGTCTTCGACGCCCCGGGCAAGTCGATGAACACCCTCACCGCCAAGGCGGTGAGCGAGCTGGCCGAAATCGCCGAGCGCCTGAAGACGGACGAAGCGATCAAGGGCGCGGTCATCACCTCGGGCAAGACCACGGGCTTTTGCGCCGGCGCCGACCTCGACCAGCTCGGCGACCTCAGCGGCGGGGCGGACCTCTCCACAGAGGCGGGGCTGAAGACGGCCTTCGAGGCCCTGTTCGCCTTCAACAAGGCGCTTCGGGCCATGGAGACCTGCGGCAAGCCGGTGGCCGCCGCGATCAACGGACTGGCGCTCGGCGGCGGCTTCGAGATGACGCTGGCCTGCCACTACCGTGTGGTCGGCGACGACTCCAAGACCCAGATCGGCCTGCCCGAGGGCAAGGTCGGGCTGATCCCCGGCGGCGGCGGCACCCAGCGGGTCCCCCGCATGATCGGGGTGATGATGGCCGCTCCCCTGCTGCTGCAGGGCAAGACGATGCGTCCTAAGGAGGCCCTGGGCTCGGGCCTGGTGAACGAGGTTGTCGCGCCCGGCGGCGAGGTCGAGGCGGCCAGGACCTGGGTCAAGGCCAATCCCAAGGCGACGGCGGCCTGGGACAAGCCGGACTACAAGATCCCCGGCGGCGGGCCGTACCACCCCAACGGCTTCATGATGTTCACCGTCGGCAACGCCCAGCTGCGCAAGGACACCTACGGCAACTATCCGGCGCAGCTCAACATCATGAAGGCGGTCTACGAGGGCCTGCAGGTCCCCATGGACGCCGCCCTGCGCATCGAGACCCGCTACTTCGTGAAGACCCTGGCGACGCCCCAGGCCCAGGCCATGGTGCGGACCCTGTTCATCTCCATGCAGGCCCTGGGCAAGGGGGCCGCCCGCCCCGAGGGCGTGCCCAAGTTCGAGGTCAAGAAGGCCGCCGTCCTCGGCGCCGGCATGATGGGGGCGGGGATCGCCCACGCCCACGCCATCTCGGGCGTCGAGACCGTGCTGATCGACGTCGCCCAGGAGTCCGCCGACAAGGGCGCGGCCCATGTGAAGGACATCCTGGACAAGGCCGTCTCGCGCAGCCGCATGACCGCCGACAAGGCCGCCGAAGCCCTGGCCCGGGTGCATCCCACCACCGACTATTCCCTGGTGGACGGCGCCGACATCGTCATCGAGGCGGTGTTCGAGGACCGGGGCGTCAAGGCCGAGGTCACGAAGAAGGCCGAGGCGCATCTGGGCGCCAACGCCGTGTTCGGCTCCAACACATCGACCATCCCGATCACCAGCCTGGCGGAGGTCTCTCTTCGCCCAGCAAGCTTCATCGGCATCCACTTCTTCTCGCCGGTAGACCGGATGGGGCTGGTGGAGATCATCCGGGGCAAGGAAACCTCGGACGAGACGGTCGCCAAGGCCATCGACTACGTCCTGAAGATCAAGAAGACCCCGATCGTCGTGAACGACAGTCGCGGCTTCTACACTTCGCGCTGCTTCATGACCTTCGTGCAGGAGGGACTGGAGATGCTGGCCGAGGGGATCGCCCCCGCCATCATCGACAACGTGGGCCGCATGACCGGCATGCCGCGCGGGCCGCTCGAAATGATCGACGATGTGGCCCTCGACCTCGCCTACAAGATCGGGGTGCAGACGGCCAAGGACCTCGGCGACGCCTATGTCCCCGGCGCCACCGACGCCTTGATGAAGACCATGGTCGCCGACCTCGGCCGCAATGGCCGCAAGAACGGCAAGGGCTTCTACGACTACCCGGCCGACGGCGGGGAAAAGCGCCTGTGGCCCGACCTCGGCAAGGTCGCCCCGGTGAAGATCAGGGAGGCCGAGCCGCCCTTCGTCGCCCACCTGAAGCAGCGCCTGCTGTTCCGCCAGGCGGTGGAGGCGGCGCGCTGCATGGCCGAGGGCGTGGTCACCGAGGCCCGCGACGCCGACGTTGGCGCAATCCTCGGCTGGGGCTTCGCGCCCTGGACCGGCGGGCCCATCTCCCTGATCGACCAGACCGGCGTGGCCGCCTTCGTGGAGGCCTGCGACGCCCTGGCCAAACAGTATGGCCCCCGCTTCACCCCGCCCCAGATGCTGCGCGACATGGCCAGGAAGGGCGAGAGCTTCTACGGCGGCAAGGGCGCGTCGAAGGCGGCGTGAGCGGTCCCCAATATTCCGCTCATCCCGGCTTCCGCCGGGATGAGCGGGTCTATTTGTTATCCAGCTCAGCCCGAAGCCGCTCCGTCAGCCCCGCCTCAGCCTTCAGTTCGCACTCCCACACCACCACCGGCTTCCAGCCCATGGCGATCAGGGCCTCGGTCGAGCGGATGTCGCGGGCGCGGTTGCGGGCGATCTTGGCGGTCCAGTAGTCGGCGTTGGCCTTGGGCGAGCGCGCGCCGCGCTTGCAGTCGTGGCCGTGCCAGAAGCAGCCGTGGACGAAGAGGGCGACCTTTCGGCCCGGCATCGCCACGTCGGGCGAGCCGGGCAGGTCCTTGCGGTGCAGGCGATAGCGCAGGCCGAGCCGCGTCAGGAGCTTTCGCACCTTCATCTCGGCCGAGGAGTTGCGCCCCGGCACCCGGCGCATCACTGCCGAGCGTTGCTCCGGGGTGAAGACGTCTGTCACAGGCTTGGCGTCACAGGCCTTCGAACAGGGCCGTCGAGGTGTAGCGCTCGGCGAAGCTCGGGATGATGGCGACGATCAGCTTGCCGGCCATCTCGTCCCGCGCCGCGACCTCGAAGGCGGCGGCGAGCGCCGCGCCGGAGGAGATGCCGCCGGGGACGCCGTCCAGCCGCGCCATCTTGCGGGCCATGTCGAAGGCGGCGTCGTTGCTGACCTGCACCACCTCGTCGATCACCGAGCGGTCGAGGATGGCGGGCACGAACCCCGCGCCGATGCCCTGGATCTTGTGCGGGCCGGGCTGGCCGCCGGAGAGGATCGGCGAGCCCTCGGGCTCGACGGCGATCATCTTCAGGGAGGGCTTGCGGGGCTTCAGCACCTGGCCGACGCCGGTGATGGTGCCGCCGGTTCCGACGCCGGAGATCACCGCGTCCACCTTGCCGTCGGTGTCGTTCCAGATCTCCTCGGCGGTCGAGGCGCGGTGGATGGCCGGGTTGGCGGCGTTCTCGAACTGCTGCGGCATGACCGAGCCGGGGATTTCCGCCAGGAGCTCCTGGGTCCGCTGGATCGCCCCGCGCATGCCCTTTTCCGCCGGCGTCAGCTCCAGCCGCGCGCCGAGGATCAGCAGCATTTTGCGCCGCTCCAGCGACATGCTCTCGGGCATGACCAGGATCAGCTTGTAGCCCTTGGCGGCGCAGACGAAGGCGAGCGCGATGCCGGTGTTGCCGCTGGTCGGCTCGATGATGGTGGTGCCGTCCTTGATCAGTCCCTTCGCCTCGAGCGCCGCGATCATGGCGACGCCGATGCGGTCCTTCACCGAGGCGAGGGGATTGAAGAACTCCAGCTTGGCGACGACCTCGCCCTTGGGCTTCAGCTCGGCCGTGAGGCGCGGCAGGCGCACCAGGGGGGTGTCGCCCACCAGATCGAGGACGGAATCGTAAATCCTGCCCCGGCCGGCGCGGCGGAAACGGGCGGCGGCTTTGTCCGCTTCGGAGGCGTCCATGTCTGAGGTCTCAATCCTTAAGCTCGGGGCCCTTCGCCGCCTTCATAATGCGGTCGGCGCGGCTTGTCGCCTACTCGGCGGCGATGGCGGCCGGGGCGGACAGCAGCGGCTCGATGATATGGCGGGCGAGATGGCGGACCACCGGCGCCGCCACGCCGTCGCCGGCAAGGTGCAGGGCGGCGGTGGTCGAGCCGGGCAGACGGTAGTCGTCGGGCAGGCCCATCAGCCGGGCCGCCTCCCGCGGGGTGATCGGACGGGACCGGGCCTCGCCACCTTCGGCGAGGACGATGAACTGGCGGGACGAGCCCCCGCCGGGGGTGCGCAGGCACCCCGCCACCCCGTCGAAGCGCAGTTCCGAGCGTTGCACGCGCCGCCCTTCCTCGATGCGGGTGCGGCGGAAGAGGGCCCCGACCTTGCGCTCTCCTCCCGCCAGCGCCTCGTCCAGGCGCGCCCGGTGGATGGGGCCGAGATGGGAGAACAGGCGCTGTGTCTCGGCCGGGCTGTGCCAGCGGACGGCGCCGTCCGGCTCCAGGGCGCCGGCGAGATTCTGGTTGCGCAGGGGCGGGGCGGGCAGGGACCACCACAGCCATTGGGCCTTCAGCGCCTGTGGCAGGCGGGCGTGGGCCTCGACGACGCGGCGGCCGTGGAAGGGGGGGGTGGGCCCCGAGCGGGTCAGGCCTGCGGGCGGCGCCTGGCGGGTGGCGATGACGAAGAGGCGCGGGCGGCTCTGGGGCAGGAACAGGGCCGCGTCCACCTCCAGGGCGCCGACGGCGTAGCCCTCCCGCACCAGGGCTTCGCAGAGGGCGGCGAAGTCCTGGCCGCCGTGGGAGTTGGCCAGGCCGGTCACGTTCTCGATCACGAGAGTGCGGGGGGCGCGGCCCTCGCGGTTCAGGGCCTCGATCAGCCGCCAGAATCCCCAGAAGGCCGAGGAGCGCGCGCCGGACAGGCCCTCGCGGCGGCCCGCCAGGCTGAGGTCCTGGCAGGGCGACGAGGCCCAGGCGAGGTCGGCGCGGCCGGGCAGGCGGGCGGGGTCGATGTCCCAGACGTCGCCGCAGACGAGGTCGTCGCCCCCCAGATTGTCGCGATAGGCCGCCGCCTTGGCCGGATCGAAGTCGTTGGCGAACAGCGTGCGCCAGCCGTCGCCAAGGCCCAGGCTGGCCATGCCGCCGCCGGCGAAGAACTCGTAAGCAGTGAAGGGCGCCCGACTCATCGGCTGCGAGCCTAGAGGGAGTCGGGGGCTGGGCTGAAACCTCCTCAAAACCCGCTCACCCCGGCGGAAGCCGGGGCCCAGGCTTTTTTCCTGCAAGCGGCGCGTCCTGGGCTAAAACCTGGGTCCCGGCTTCCGCCGGGATGAGCGGATAAGGGGGAAGCGCATGCACGGACGGACTTGGGTTGCGCTGGCTGCGCTCGGATTACTCGCCGCCTGCGGTAAGGCCCAGGACTCGACCTCGGCCGCGCCGCCGCCGCCCGCCGATGCGCCCGCGGACGGCCCCATTTCTTCGCCCGCCCCGTCAGCGGCCCCGACCCTGTCCTCGACCGCCGCCGCCATCGACCCCGGCCGGGCCATCGACGCGGTGGGGACCGAGCCCTTCTGGGCCCTGCAGATCCGCCCCGAGACCCTGAACTTCTCCACGCCCGAGAAGCCGATGCGGCGGGCCAAGAACACGGGCCTCTCCATCGAGCCGGGGATGGCGGTGTGGATGACCACCCTGCCGGGCGGGGGCGCGATCAAGGCGAGCGTATCGGTCAAGGACTGTTCCGACGGCATGTCCGAGCGACGCTATCCCTTCACGGTCGCGCTGGAGGCGGAGGGCAGGACCCTGAAGGGCTGCGCGGCCTACGCCGACGCCCCGCCGGCCAACCCCTAGGCGCAAGCCTCGAGGATTTCGGCGGTGCGCTCGGGCATGGCCAGCATCAGGTCGTGCCCGCACGGAATCTCGTAATAGGCCCAGGCGGGATCGGCCTTGGCCTTTGCGGCGAAGCCCCGGAACGCCGCGCCCTCGTAGCCGGTCGCCAGGACGTAGGCCTTCTTGGGGATGCGGTCGCGCCCGCCCGAGACCCGCACCTTCTCGGTCATGGTGGCGTAGGGATGGGGCACGCCCATGCGGTCGATCCAGTCGCGGTCGGCCTCGTTGGCGTTGAAGGCGGCGGCCGGGATCGGCGGGACCGAGAGGTAGTCGGTGGCCTTCAGGTGCGCCTGCCAGGCCGCGAAATGCTCGGGCGGGGCGTAGTCGGTGAGGGACATATTGTCCTCGGGCAGGAAGGCGTCGAGATAGACGATGGAGGCTATGGCGCCCGGCGCCGCCCGCTCGGCCACGCCGGTGATCACCATGCCGCCGTAGGAATGGCCGGCAAGGACCACGCCCTCCAGCTCCTCGAACCTGATGAGGTTCAAGACGTCGTCCATGTGGGTGGTCAGGTTCACCGCGTGGCTGAGCAGGTGGGAGCGTTCGCCCAGGCCCGTCAGGGTCGGATTGAACACCCGGTGGCCTTTCGCCCGCAGGCGCTCGACCACCCGGTTGTAGGCCCAGCCGCCGCGCCAGGCGCCGTGAACCAGCACGAAAGTCGCCATCGCCGTACTCCTCCGCACCGTCCTGCGGGCCTCGTTCCGGGCCCGTCCGCCGCTCGCCGGGGCATGCTGCAACGCCGCCCCCGAGGCGGCAACCGGCGTGCGCGCGCCGAGGGTGCTTGAGTCATACCCGCCCCACGCGGTAATGAGCCTTCCGAGAGCGCCGGTGGGGCGTGTCTAAATCCAAGAAAAAGTCCCCGGAGGATTTCCATGGATATCGGTCTTCTGATTGGCGATCGTGACGTCGGCGCGCAGAGCGGCGCGACGTTTGAGCGCAAGGATCCCGTCACCGGCCTGGTGGCGTCCCGTGCGGCGGCGGCCGGCGTCGCCGACGCCAAGGCGGCCTGCGACGCAGCGGCCGCGGCCTTCCCGGCCTGGTCGGCCACGGGCCCGAGCGCCAAGCGCGCCCTCCTGAACAAGGCCGCCGACATCATGGCGACCATGGGGGCGAAGTTCTCGGAGATCATCACCGCCGAGACCGGCGCGGCCGTCGGCTGGGGCCATTTCAACGCGGCCTTCGCCGCCGGCCTGCTGCGTGAAGCGGCGGCCATGACCACCCAGATCACCGGCGAGATCATTCCGTCGGACAAGGCGGGCAACTTCTCCATGGCCGTGCGCCGCCCCGTGGGCGTGTGCCTGGGCATCGCCCCCTGGAACGCCCCGGTCATCCTGGGCGTCCGCTCCATCGCCATGGCGCTGGCCTGCGGCAACACCGTGGTGATGAAGGCTTCCGAAGCCTGCCCCGCCACCCACCGCCTGATCGGCCAGGTCATGCAGGAAGCGGGCTTCCCCGCCGGCGTGGTCAATGTCGTGACTAACGCCCCGCAGGACGCCCACCTCGTCGTGGAAGCCCTGATCGCCCACCCGGCGGTCAAGCGCATCAACTTCACCGGCTCCACCCGGGTCGGCCGCATCATCGCCGAGACCGCCGGGCGCTACCTGAAGCCCTGCCTGCTCGAGCTGGGCGGCAAGGCCCCGCTGATCGTGCTGGACGACGCCAACCTCGACGACGCGGTCCGCGCCGCGGCCTTCTCGGCCTTCATGCACCAGGGCCAGATCTGCATGTCCGCCGAGCGGATCATCGTGCAGGACGCCATCGCCGACCAGTTCATCGCCAAGTTCAAGGAAAAGGCCGCCGGCCTGACCGCGGGCGATCCTCGCGCCGGCAAGAACCCCCTGGGCGCCGTGGTCTCGGTCGAGGCCATGAACCGGGTGGTCGAGCTGGTCGACGACGCGGTCGCCAAGGGCGGCAAGCTGGTGATCGGCGGCAAGGCCAACGGCGCCATCATGGACGCCACCATCGTCGACCACGTGAACCCCACCATGAAGATCTACGCCGAGGAGTCCTTCGGACCGTCGGTTTCGGTGATCCGGGTGAAGGACGACGAGGAAGCCCTGCGCATCGCCAACGACACCGAGTACGGCCTGTCCTCGGCCATCTTCGGCCAGAACATCGACCGCTGCCTGGGCATGGCGCAGAAGCTCAATACCGGCATCTGCCACATCAACGGCCCGACCGTTCAGGACGAGGGCCAGATCCCGTTCGGCGGCGTCGGCGCCTCCGGTTACGGCCGCTTCGGCTCCAAGGCCTCGATCGGCGAGTTCACCGACCTGCGCTGGATCACCATCGAGACCCACCAACACTATCCGCCGGGGTTCTGATCCCGGCTTGACGCCATCCCTCCCCGGCGACGGGGAGGGGCAAGACCAGATCGGGCGGGGCAGGCTGAGCCGCCCCGCCCGATTTCCATTTGAGCTCCAACGACGCCTGAGGATTTCGCATGTACTCCGCCTCGACCGCCCTCCTCGAAGCTCTCACCGAGGCTGGAGTTGAATACATCTTCGCCAACCTGGGGTCGGACCACCCGGGCATCCTGGAAAGCATCGCCGAGGCCAAGGTCGCCGGCCGCAAGATCCCGACCCTGGTCACCTCTCCGCACGAGATGGTCGCCATGTCCTGCGCCCACGGCTACGCCCAGGTGACCGGCAAGGCCCAGGCGGTGATCGTGCACGTGGAGTGCGGCACCCAGAACATCGGCGGCGCCATCCACAACGCCCACAAGGGCCGCACCCCGGTCTTCATCTTCGCCGGCGCCTCGCCCTACACCCAGGAAGGCGAGCTGACCGGCAGCCGCAACGAATTCATCCAGTGGATCCAGGACGTGTTCGACCAGCGCGGGATCGTTCGCGAGTACATGCGCTACGACAACGAGTTCCGCACCGGGGTGAACATCAAGCAGATCACCCACCGGGCGATGCAGTTCGCCCACACCGATCCGCAGGGGCCCGTCTACCTGACCGGCCCGCGCGAGGTGATGGAGGAGGAAGTCACCCCGCTGAAGCTCCACATGGACCAGTGGGAGCCCCTGCCGCCGACCCCCATGCTGCAGGACGCCGCCGAAGAGCTGGTGCGCGACCTGATGGCCGCCAAGCGCCCGCTGATCATCACCTCGTACGTCGGCCGCAAGCCGGACGCCGTGCCGGAACTGGTCAAGCTCGCCGAGACCCTGGGCGTCGGCGTCTACCAGTCCGTGCCGAGCGCCATGAACTTCCCCGCCGACAGCCCGATGCACCTGGGGCTGCAGTGGAACGACAAGAAGCAGAACGAGGCCATCGCCGCGGCCGACCTGATCGTGGTCCTGGACTCCGACGTGCCGTGGATCCAGCTCTTCAACAAGCCGACCGAAGGCACCAAGATCTGGCACCTGGACGTGGATCCCCTGAAGGAGACCATGCCCCTGTTCTACCTGCCGGCGCAGCGGCGCGCGAAGGTGCACCCCACCGCCGCCCTGAAGCAGCTCAACGCCATCGTCGCCAACACCAAGCTCGACGCGGCCGCGGTCGCGGCTCGCACGGCCCACTTCACCGCCATCCACGACGCCCAGCAGGCGGTCCTGCGCAAGGCCGAGGCCAAGCCGGCCGGCGATGTCATCACGGTCGAGTACCTGATGGCGTGCCTGCGCAAGTACGTGGACAAGGACACCATCATCATGGACGAGGCGATCACCAACGATCGCATGGTCTATGAGCACCTGGCTCCCACCGAGCCCGGCCAGATCTTCACCGCCGGCGCCGGCTCGCTGGGCTGGAACGGCGGCGCCGCCGTGGGCGCCAAGATGGCCGCGCCGGACAAGTTCGTGATCAACGTCACGGGCGACGGCTCGTTCATGTTCTCGGTGCCGGCGACGGTCCACTGGATGGCCCGCCACTGCAAGGCGCCCTTCCTGCAGATCGTGCTGAACAACCGGGGCTGGCGCGCGCCCAAGTTCTCGATGCTGGGCGTCCACCCTGACGGCTATGGCTCGAAGTCCAACGACCTCGGCACGACCTTCACCGAGCCGGCCGACTACGCCGGCATCGCGGCGGCGGCCGGCGGGGCCAAGCCCTTCACCGTGAGGCACCCGGACGAGATCGAGGCCGCCCTGGCCGACGCCGTGAAGACGGTCAAGGAAGAGGGCCGCTGCGCCGTGCTGGACGTGTGGCTGCCGCACCTCTGACGAGGCGCGGCGCTATCGACTAGTCGGCAAGGCCCACGGTCACGGCCAGGACCCGGTTGAGGGCGGCGAGGTCCGCCGCCTCCAGCCGTCCGATCACCTTTCCGCAGCGCTCCAGCGGCGGCGCCATGATCCTGTCGGCGGCGAGCAGGCGGTCGCGGCCCAGCCCCGTCGACGGGGTGGCTTTGACCGGCAGGCGGAAGAGCGTCTCTCCGGCCTCGTCCGGAGTCACCAGCGGGCAGGCGATGACCTTTCCGTCCCGCGGCAGTCCGTCCGACTGGATGATCACCACCGGAACCGGCGTCCCTTTCTTCGTGGCTGGAGCCACGATGACGATGTCGCCGCGCCTGGGTCCGGGGAACTCACCGCCACCCTCGGGCGCCGCCGACTGGGGATTGGCGACCCAGAGCCGAAGCATCTTCAGGCCGCGCCCGCGCTGGTTGTCGCGGTAACGCTGGAACTTGTTCACGGGGGTACGAGGGCTGGTCATGATCCCAGCCTAACCCCGCTCGGTTAAGCTAGGTTTCCCGCCGGGCGATTTTTATCCCGCAATCAGGAAAATGCCGCGTTGAGGGCAGCGGCCAGGCGCACCGCCGCGCGGGCGAGCTGGTCGCGCACCATGGCGGTGGCGTCGACGATGTAGACCCGGTCGATAAGCTGGTTGTTGGTCACCCGCTTGCCGCAGACCGCAGGCATGGGCAGGCGGGCGTAGGCGAACGCCTGGGCGATGTTGTGGGTCTCTATGGCCCAGCTGTCGGGATCGCCGGACGGCCATTCCTCCTGGTGCGCGTCGGCGATGGGCTTGAGGTAGCGCGGGCCGAGCGCCTCCGAGCCCACGGCCACCGCCGGAAGCTGGTCTTCCCACAGGTCGTGCAGGTTCAGGCTCTTGTCCTTGGAGCCGGGCAGGGCGATGCGCAGGCGCTCGCCGTTGTCGTCCTTGTTGTCGACGACGTTCATCGGCTCGTGCAGGTCGCCGATGAAGTGGGCCGCCTCGCTGAGGGCGAGCTCCAGCTGTTCAGGGGTGGCGGCGGGATTGCGCAAGGCGGCCAGGGCCTTCTTGGCGCCGCCGCTCGCGCACTCGTCGTTCTTGCAATAGCTCGGCTTGGGCTTGGGCTCGCACAGGGCGATGTCGTCGGTGTGCAGGCGGTTGTAGCGGCGGTACTTGCCGACGTCCTTTACGCAGAGCGGAAAGGCGGCCGCGTCCGAGAAGGTGTTGATCATGCAGCCCGGCTCGCGCACCGCCCGGCTGGCGACGATCGCGTCCACCCGCGCCTTGGCCGCAGGGGTCAGCCGCTCATAGGCGAGGCCGGCGATGACCCGGTGGCCGAGGTCGCCCCACGCGAGCGCGGGGGCGGGCAGGACCGCGACGGCGGCGAGGATGGCGAAAAATCCGACGATGGATCGCGACATGGCTCGAATTTGCCCAAAGCGCCCGGCCTTGGCGAGCCTCTTACGGAAATGGGGTAGATTGACGGCATGGCTGAACCGCTTCGCCCCGCCCTTTTCCTCGACCGCGACGGCGTGGTGAACCGCGACACCGGCTATCCCTACCGGCCGGACCAGATCGAATGGACGCCGGGGATATTCCAGGCCGTCGCCCGGGCCAACGCCGCCGGCTGGCTCGTCTTCATCGTCTCCAACCAGTCGGGCGTCGCGCGCGGCCTGTTCGACGAGGTGGCGGTCGAGGGCCTGCACGCCTGGATGGACGATCAGTTCCGCGCCCACGGCGCCCGCGTCGACGCCTGGAGCTATTGCCCGCACCATCCCGTCGACGGGATCGGCCCCTACCTTCGCGACTGCGCCTGCCGCAAGCCCGCGCCGGGGATGCTCTACGACCTGATGGCCCGTTTCCCCGTCGACCGCGACCGCAGCGTCCTCGTCGGCGACAAGGACACCGACATCGAGGCCGCCGCCGGCGCCGGCGTGCGCGGCGTCAAGTTCGCGGGCGGCGACCTGGACGCCCTGATCGCCGACGCTATGGGCGGCGGGATCACATGAGGGTCCGGGCACGGCGTACCCCGGCATAGGGAGAGGGCGATGGACCGACCGACACGCCGCGAGGCGATCCTGGGACTGGGCGCGGCGGCCCTGGCGGCGCCGGCGGCGGCTCAGCCTCCGACCTTCCCCAAGGGAGCGATCATCCGGACCCTGTTCGCCGACGTCGCGCCCGGGTCCCTCGGCGGCGGCGCCACCCTGTTCCACGAGCATCTGTCCCTCGGACCGGATTTCTCCGACCGCTTCCGCGCGGCCGGGGCCGCGGTGCTGCGGGCGCAGGGCCTGCCGGCGTCCGGCGCCGCCGCGCCGCCGCCGCGCACCGGGCCGGACCCTCAGCGCGACGTCGCCCTGATGGTGGAGGAGCTGCGCGCCGCCAGGCGCGACGGCGTCGCCTGCATCGTCGACGCCGGCCTGCCCGGGACGGGCGCGGACCTCGGCTTCATCCGCGCCGCGGCCCGGATGTCGGGCATGACGGTGGTCAAGGGCGCGGGCTTCTACACCGAGCCCTTCTATCCCAGAGAGGTCATGGGCATGAGCGAGGACCAGATCGTCCGCGCGCTCATCCGCCAGGCCGACGAATTCCCCGCAGGCGCCTTTGGCGAGATCGGCTCCTGGGACGAGATCACGCCCGCCGAGCGCAAGGTGTTCCGCGCCGTGGGCCAGGCGCACTTGGCCACGAACCTGCCGGTCTTCACCCACACCGGCATACCGGGCAAGTCGGCGCTGGAGCAGCTCGACATACTGGAGGACGCGGGCGTCGATCCCCGGCGCGTCGCCATCGGGCATCTGGGCAACCTCGCGGACCCTCAGGCCTATGTGCACAAGACGGTCTGCCGCCGCGGGGCCTTCGTGGGCTTCGACCGGCAGGGCGGGGCCAACGACGACGCCGTCGTTCCCCTGGTCATGGCGCTGATCGACGCCGGTTTCGCCGACCACCTGCTCGTCTCGGGCGACGCCTCGCGCGGCTTCGCCCGGCCCCTGACCAACTTCCTGCCCAAGCTGAGGGCCGCCGGCGCGCGCGACGACGTCCTGCACCGGATAGCCGTCGACAATCCGCGGCGCTTCCTCGCCTTCACCCCGAAACGACCGCGCCGGCCGGCCCGCGCCTGAGGCGGCGACCGCGTTTAGGCGGTAAAAGCATCCCTTTGGTGTTTCCCGCCGACCCTGCTACCCTAGCATTTGCTCAAAACGAGTATAAGTAACGGACGCCATGGCCGAGCCGCCGTTCTTCTCGCCCTACGCCCACGCCTTCGTCCGCGTGGCCGCCTGCGTGCCGACGATCGAGGTGGCGAGCCCGCGCTTCAACGCCGACCGCACCTGCGAGCTCTTGAACCTCGGACATCAGGAGCGCGCCGGGGTGATGGTGTTCCCGGAGCTGGGTCTGTCGGCCTACGCCATCGACGACCTTCTGCTGCAGGACGCCCTGCTGGACGCGGTGGAGACCGAGATCGCACGCCTGGTCGAGGCGAGCCGGGACCGCTTCCCCGCCTTCGCCGTCGGCGCGCCCCTGCGGATCGAGGGCCGGCTCTACAACACCGCCGTGGTGATCCACGCCGGGCGCATCCTAGGCGTCGTGCCGAAGGTGTTCCTGCCCAACTACCGCGAATTCTACGAGCGCCGCTGGTTCACCAGCGGCGTCGGGGTCACCAACCGAAATATCCCCCTCGCCGGCCAGGACGTCCCCTTCGGCGTCGACCTGATGTTCCGCTCCACGGGCACGGCGCCCTTCACCTTCCACGTGGAGATCTGCGAGGACGTCTGGGTGCCCGAGCCGCCCTCGACGGCGGCGGCCCTGGCGGGGGCGGAGGTGCTGCTGAACCTCTCGGCCTCCAACATCACCATCGGCAAGGCGCGCAACCGGCGCCTGCTCTGCGCCTCCCAGTCCATGCGCTGCAACGCCGCCTACGCCTATTCGGCGGCGGGGCCCGGCGAATCGACGACCGATCTCGCCTGGGACGGGCACGCCTCCATCTTCGAGACCGGAACCCTGCTGGCCGAGACCCAGCGTTTCCACAAGGGCTCGACCCACGTGACCGTCGACGTGGACCTCGGGCGCATCCGCCAGGAGCGCATGCGCCAGGGCACCATGGCCGACGCGGCGGCGGGGATGGCGGTCCGCGCCAAGGCCTGGCGCTTCTGCGACTTCACCCTCGACGCCCCCGCCGAAGAGCTGGCCTTGATCCGCAAGGTCGAGCGCTTTCCTTACGTCCCCTCCGATCCGGAGCGGCTGCGGGAGGACTGCTACGAGGCCTATCAGATCCAGGTGCAGGGCCTGGCCAAGCGGCTGGAGACCACTCCGGGCAAGAAGCTGGTGATCGGGGTCTCCGGCGGGCTCGATTCCACCCAGGCCCTGATGGTCGGGGCCGTGGCCATGGACCAGCTCGGCCTGCCACGAACCAATATCCTCGCCTACACCATGCCGGGGTTCGCCACCTCCGAAGGCACCAAGTCCAACGCCTGGGCCCTGATGAAGGCCCTGGGCGTCACCGCCGGCGAGCTCGATATCCGCCCGGCCGCCAACCAGATGCTGGCCGACCTCGACCACCCCTTCGCCCGGGGCGAGCCGGTCTATGACGTCACCTTCGAGAACGTGCAGGCGGGCCTGCGCACCGACTACCTGTTCCGGCTGGCCAACCGCCACGGCGGCTTCGTGCTGGGGACAGGAGACCTGTCGGAGCTGGGGCTCGGCTGGTGCACCTACGGGGTCGGGGACCAGATGTCCCACTACAACCCCAACAGCGGGGTCTCGAAGACGCTGATCCAGCACCTGATCCGCTTCGTCGCCGCCTCGGGGGACGTGGACGCGGATACCGCCCGCATCCTGCATTCGATCCTCGACACCGAGATCAGCCCGGAGCTGGTCCCCGGCGACAAGGCCCAGGCGACGGAGGACTTCGTCGGCCCCTATCCCCTGCAGGACTTCAACCTCTACTACCTGACCCGCTTCGGCTTCCGCCCGTCCAAGATCGCCTACCTGGCCTGGAACGCCTGGCATGACGCGGAGAGGGGCGCCTGGCCGGCCAATATCCCCGACAGCGCCCGGCGCGCCTACGACATGGCCGCCATCAAGGGCTGGCTGAAGCTGTTCCTGCGCCGCTTCTTCGCCAACCAGTTCAAGCGCTCGGCCATGCCCAACGGTCCGAAGATATCCTCCGGCGGCTCGCTCTCGCCCCGCGGCGACTGGCGCATGCCGTCCGACGCCGTCCCCGACGCGTGGCTGGAGGAGCTGGAGCGGGTTCCGGACTGATGCGGCAGGTCCTGCTCGACGGCTCTGGTTGGCACACGGTGGTGGATTTCTACCGTGCGCTCCAGGCGGCGCTGCAGTCTCCGTCCGGCCACGGCTTCAACATCGACGCCTTCATCGACTCGATGATCTACGGCGGAATGAACCAGGTCGAAGCGCCGTACGTGGTCGAGGTTCGCAAATTGTCGCGGGTGGATTTGCGGGCGGACGTCGAAGAACTCGGGGCGGCTCTCGCCGAGGCGCGGCTCTGGCGGCACGAGCATTACGGCGACGACGTTGATGTCACCCTCACGCTATCCTCACGGGCCGCAGAATCGTCTGCGCGAGCCCCCAGTCGCCCTTTGGCCATGCCCATCCGTCTGCTTCCGCCCGAGACCGTCAACCGCATCGCCGCCGGCGAGGTGGTCGAGCGGCCGGCGAGCGCGGTCAAGGAGCTGGTGGAGAACGCCGTCGACGCCGGCGCGTCCCGCATCGAGGTCCAGGCCGACCAGGGGGGGCTTTCCCGCATCCTCGTGGCCGACGACGGCTGCGGCCTCTCCCGCGAGGAGCTGAGCCTAGCGGTGGAGCGCCACGCCACCTCCAAGCTGGCGGCGGGGGCGGACGGGGAGATCGACCTCCTGAACATCGCCACCATGGGCTTTCGCGGCGAGGCCCTGCCCTCGATCGGCTCGGTGTCGCGCCTCAGCCTCTCGGCCCGCATCCGAGGCGCGTCCGACGCCTGGCGGCTGGACGTCGAAGGCGGGGCGGTGAGCGCGCCCGGTCCGTCCGCCTTCCCCGGTCCGCACGGGGCCCGGGTGGAGGTGCGCGACCTCTTCTACGCCACGCCCGCGCGCCTGAAGTTCATGAAGTCCGAGCGCTCGGAAGCGCTCGCCATCACCGAGGAGATCAAGCGCCAGGCCATGGCCCACGAGGCGGTGGGCTTCAGCCTCGATCTCGACGGCAAGAAGATGTTGCGGCTCACCCCGGAGCATCCCGGTCCCGCGGGGCGGCTGCAGCGGCTGGCGGCGGTGCTGGGGCGCGAGTTCGAGGCCAACGCCCTCCTGATCGACCAGCAGAGGGAAGGGGTGCGGCTGTCGGGCTATGCCGGCCTGCCGACCTATTCGCGGGGCAACGCCGGCCACCAGTATCTGTTCGTGAACGGCCGGCCGGTGCGCGACCGCCTGCTTCAGGGCGCGCTGCGCGCCGCCTACGCCGACTTCCTGGCCCGCGACCGCCACCCCGTCGCCGCCCTCTACGTCGAGCTCGACCCGGGCTACGTCGACGTCAATGTCCACCCGGCCAAGGCGGAGGTGCGTTTCCGCGACCCGGCCCTGGTGCGCGGCCTGATCATCGGCGCCCTGCGCCACGCCCTGGCCGGCGCCGGCCACCGGGCCTCGACCACGGTGGCCGGGGCGGCGCTGGCGGGGTTCCGCCCGGAGTCGCGGGGCTTCGGCGCCGCCCTCGGAAGCTATTCCGCTCCGGCCTCGGCGCAGGGGTGGAGCGGGTCAGGACAGTGGCGCTCGGCCGCCGCCCCGGTCTTGCCAGGGGTCGAGCAGGTTTCGGCGCGCGTTGAGCCCTCCTGGGGCCTCGAGGAACAGGACGCGCCCTACGGGGCCGGACCGAGCGTGGTGATCGATCCCCTCGACTACCCCCTGGGCGCGGCGCGGGCCCAGGTGCACGAGACCTATATCCTCAGCCAGACCCGCGACGGCTTCATCCTGGTGGACCAGCACGCCGCCCACGAGCGTCTGGTCTATGAGGGCATGAAGGCGCAGATGGCCCAGGGCTCGGTCGCCCGCCAGGCCCTGCTGCTGCCCGAGGTGGTGGAGCTGGACCCGGCCGAGGCCGAGCGGGTGATCGCCCGGGCCGACGAGCTTGCGGCTCTGGGGCTGATCGTCGAGGCCTTCGGCGCCGGCGCGGTGCTGGTGCGCGAGACCCCGGCCCTGCTGGGCGACACCGACGCGGGCGCCCTGATCCGCGACATCGCCGACGACCTGGCCGAGAACGGCGCCGCCCTTGCCCTTTCCGAGCGCCTGGGGGAGGTCTGCGGCACCATGGCCTGCCATGGCAGCGTGCGGGCCGGCCGGCGGCTGACGGCGGCGGAGATGAACGCCCTGCTGCGCCAGATGGAGGTCACGCCCCACTCCGGCCAGTGCAACCACGGCCGCCCGACCTATGTGGAGCTGAAGCTCGCCGATATCGAAAAGCTGTTCGGAAGGCGCTAGCCTGCCGCCATAAGCACAAGGCGGGAGGCGACGGTGTATCTTCGCAACTGCTGGTACGTGGCGGGCTGGAACTACGAGTTCGAGGCCGGGGCGCTCACCGCACGGACCCTCCTGAACGAGCCGATCGTCTTCTATCGCAAGGCCGACGGGGGCTGGGTCGCGCTTGCCGACCGCTGCCTGCACCGCTTCGCCCCCCTGTCGCGGGGGCGGCTGGAGGGGGACGACCTGCGCTGCCTGTACCACGGGCTGAAATTCGCCCCGGACGGCCGCTGCATCGAGATTCCCGGCCAGGACGCCGTCCCTGAGACCGCCTGCCTGAAGCGCTATCCGGTCGCAGAGAAGCACAGCTGGGTCTGGGTGTGGATGGGAGACCCGGCGCTCGCCGACGAGGACCTGATCCCCCCCGCGATCGGCCTGGACGATCCGGCCTGGACCTTCGGCTCGGGCCAGCTCGACTACGAGGCCAACTACCGGCTCATCAACGACAACCTGCTGGACTTCACCCACCTGACCTACGTCCACGCCAACTCCTTCGGCGCGGGGCCGGAGTGGGCCTACACCCGGCCGAACATCACCCGGCTGGACCGGGGGGTGCGGGTCGAGCGCTGGGTCGAGCAGCCCAATTCCGTCAAGTCGCGCCCGGCGATGCGCCCTGACGAGGCGGACGGCTACACCGCCTACGACTTCCTGCTGCCGGGGGTGCTGCTGATGCGCAGCGCCAGCTATCCGAAGGGCACGGCCGCCGCTCTCGACCGCAAGCCGCCGCCCGCCGACATGGCGCCGCTGACCCAGACCTTCACCAGCCAGGCGGTCACGCCGATCACCGACGAAACCTCACGCTATTTCTTTTCCTGGGGACCGCCCGCCGGGGAGGGCTCACGCGAGCTGGCCGACACCCTGATGGGCATCGCCGGCCAGGCCTTCGCCGAGGACAAGGCGATCATCGAGGCGCAGGCCGCGGTGATCCGCCGGACCGGCGAGGCGGGAATGATGGCCACGACGGCGGACGCCGCCTTGTTCCAGTTCCGCCGTATCATGGACCGCCTGATCGCCGCCGAGGCGGAGCCCGCCCGGAGCCTGGCGGCGGTGACGGATCGGTAAGGCGGACGCGCGTTCGGCCCTGGACGGCCCTACTGTCTCGACAGCATCCACTCGACGCAGTTTTGAGACGTGACCAGCAGGCCGATGGTCGTGCGCAGGAATTGGTAGCTCGATTTTCCCGAGGCGCTATAGGCCGCCAGGTCCAGGAAGGGTCCGGTGTTCAGGGCGCAAGGGTTCACCGTATCGGTGTCGTCCAGCAGCCTCAGCCAGTCGGCGGTCGAATGGAGGATGACGTTCCGACCCGTCTGAACCTTGCCGATCGAATCCTCAATTCCGGTCTTGTAGTTGCAGCCGTCGGGCATGAGGGCGCCGCTTCTCCTCGCCCCGGCGAAATCGAGGACCTTCAGCTGCGCCCAGTACACCGCGCCGTAGGCGGGACAGGAATTGAAGGCGTCGGGAATGCGGGCGACGGTCTTCTGGGCGCCGGGGATGTCGCCGAACTCGGCCTGGATGATCGCCACGCTGCGCAGTTCCATGCTGCTCGCCGACCCGGCGTTGGCGTCCACCAGCGAGGCGACCAGCACCGCCAGATTGGCGCGGTTGACCGCCTGCAGCTCGGCGACCCTGCGCTTCACCGCCGCCAGGTTGGGGGCTGAGGGATAGGCCGCCTCATAGGCGCCCAGCCAGGCGGCGGCCCGCAGCTCCCGACCGGGAATCCGCCCCTCGGCCAGGCCAAGGTTCAGATAGATCACCGGCGCGTCGGAGGCGGCCCTGCGCGCCTCCTGGAAAAGGCGGATCGCCTCCGGGTAGGACGAGGCGGTCGCCGCCGCGACGCCCCGTTCGAGGGCGGCCTGGGCCGCGGGCGGCAGGCGCGCCGGAGCGGTCGCCGCGCCCCAGCCGGGGCCGGGCGCCAGCGCCAGGACCGCCGCCACGGCGACGAGACATGCTCGCGAGATCACAGCCAACGCCCTTGTCCCGCGCCCCTATTCATGGGGCGGGCGGCAGGCCGAACAGGATGTCCATCGACCGCTTGAGGTTCGCCGCCTCCCGGGGATCCATGGCCCCGAGCTTGGGGAACAGGAACTGAGGATCGTCCCGCGTGTCGGCCGGCATGCGCAGGGGCGGGGGGGCCTTCGATCCGGCGGCGGCGGGTCGGGTGCGCGCCGGCCCGGCGTCGGACAGCGCCACCAGGCGCTTCAGGCCGGGATTGCCCGGATCGCGGTTGAGCGCGTCCTGGAACCAGGCCTTGGCCACTTTCCAGTCGCGGTCGCCGACCGCCTGGAATCCCTTGCGGACCCGGTCGCTGACTCCCGGCGGCGCGTCGCGGTAGGCGCCGGCGATGGCGTCGCCCACCGACTTGGACAGGCCCGAGGGAACATTGCAGGCATTGACCGTCGAGGTGCTGGCCATGGTCGCGCACGCCCCGCCGGCGGGGGGCTTCTGCGTCGGCAGGGAGGAGGTGAACTCCAGTGCGTCCCCCCCGGTCGACCGCGCCTGGGCTCCGTTCGCCTGCTGGAAGGCCTGCTCGAGGGATATCCCCGCGTTCCGGTTCTTCTGCTGGGGCGACTCCAGTTGCAGGAAGGCGTTCCCGACCCGGTTCGCTGCAGCACGGTTGCTCTGCTGTAGGCGCAACCCCTCCCGGGCCATGTCCAGGTTCTGGCGGATGACGGAGGTGTCGATCTGCGTGCGGATCTTGAGGGCTTCCTCGAACGCCGCGATGGCCTTCGCCCACTCCCCCTGCTGAGAGAAGTCCCGCCCCCGGTCGTTGGCGATCATCACCAGGGCCTTGTCTCGGTTCCAGCGCCAGTCGGTGGTTCCGGGATCGAGTTCTATGGCCTGTATGAACAGGGCCAGGGCGCGGTTCCAGTCGCGCGTGTCGTAGAGCGCCTGGCCCTGTCGGTTGACCTCGTTCGCCTGCGCATGCCGCTGGCGCAGCCGCTCTTCGTCCTGCTGGCGCTTGAGGATGTTCGGGTCGGGCGGGGGGCGGCGCGGGGCCGGGGCGCGTTCGACGGAGCCCTTGCCGGAACAGTCGACGACGGCGCACCGCTGGGACCCGGGCGTGCGGTAGTCGGCGGCCTGCGCGCCCGTGGCGATCAGGCCGAAGGAAAGGAGGAGCTGGAGGTAGAGTTTTCTCATCGCGGACGTCTCTTGGAAGGCCGTCTGGAAGACGACGGCCGGTGAGAACGCAATCACACGGTCTACCGGAAACGTAATCGCCCTGGAAAACGCTACGTACGCGCGGCGAGTATTCACCCAATCGTCCCGCCATTCCAGCAAATACCCTGCTAGGCTTCCAGGCTGAAGGACGGCCAAGTCTTCGCAGGTCGGGCGCCATGTGGGACATTCTGGGCATAGGCCCCACGACCGATCAGCGCGGTCCGGCGAGCCTATGTGGCGCGGCTGAGGCTTATCGACGTCGACCGCGACCCCGCCGCCTTCATCAGCCTGCGCCAGGCCTACGAGGAGTGCCTGGACGGCGAGGAGCCGCAGGACCCCATGCTCTTCGAAGACCGGGGGGAAGCGGCCGTGGAGGCGGTGGTCGACGGGGCGGGGACGGCGATCGAGGCCAGGCCGGCCGCGCCTTCGTCCTCCGCCGCGCCGCCTGACCTTCAAATCCTGCACGGCGAAGCGACGGCTTTCGCGGTCGCCTTCCGGGCGGCGCTGGAGGCGGGCCGGTTTCAGCCCCTGGCCGAGCTCTACGACGGGGGCCTGGCCCGGGCCTACATTCCGATGGGGCGCGAAAGGGCGCTGCTGGAGCAGGTGCTCGACGCCGCTGCGAGCGATCCTGAGGTTTCGACGGCGACCATGCTGAGCTTCGCGGCCGGCCACGGCTGGCAGCCTTTCCCCGGCCTGGACGCCGAAGGCGCCGGCGAGCGTCTCCTGGCGCGGCTGGACGCTGAGGACTGGCTGCAAGACCAGATCGCCCAAAGCGGCCGGGGCATACCGTACCTCTGGCCCCAGCCCGCCCGGGTCGCGCGGGTGCTGCTGGGATTGCTCAGCCCGTGGCGCCTGCTGGTGGCCGACGTGGCGCCCATGCGGGTGGTCCTGGAGGAATGGCGCCGGTATGGGCCCTATCTCGGCGACCGGTTCGACGAGGAGCGGGCGGGCCGGCTCGACAGGCACATCCGGTTCCTGTCGCGTCCGTGGATGAGGGCGATCTACCTCGACTTCAGCGTGGAGGCCGCCCTGGTCACGGTTCCCATCTACGTCCTGACCCTCGTGTTCGTGGTCGTCTTCGCCTACCTGTTCGCGGAGTTGGGCGTCCACAACCTCATGCGGCTTTTCCTGTCCGCCGGCTGATCCGCCTAGATCGTCCGCCTCAGGAATTGCACCTGCGCCGCCCCGTAGGTGCGGGTGTCCAAGACCTCGAATCCCGGGACCTCCACCGCCGGCTCGTCCGCACCCCGTTCCAGCACGGCGAGGGCGTCCGGGGTCAGCCAGCCGCCTTTCGCTAGCTCCAGTATCGCCCGCTCGCCCAGGCCCTTGCGGTAGGGCGGGTCGAGGAAGGCGAGCGCGAAGGGCTCGCCCTGACTGGCCGGGCGCAGGCCGAGGTCGGTGGCGTCGCGGCGGTGGATGCGGGTCTGGCCGAACAGGTCGAGGGACTCGATGTTGTCGCGGATCGCGCCGCGCGCCGCGTCGTCGATCTCGACGAACAGGCAGAAGGCCGCCCACCGCGACAGGGCCTCGAAGCCGAGGGCGCCGGAACCGGCGAAGAGGTCGATCACCCGCGCGTCGCGCAGCCCCGGCGACCAGGAGGCATGCTCCAGGATGTTGAACACCGCCTGGCGCGCCCGGTCCGAGGTGGGGCGCGTCCCCTGGCCCGGCGGGGTCGCCAGGGACTTGCCGCGAAACCTGCCCGAGACTATGCGCATGCCGGCCCTTCCCCGCGCGCCCGCTCGCCTTTAGGGAAGAGGCTCGAACGGCTCAATTCCGAAGCCCTTGAGGGGAATCACTAATGGCGATCTTCACGCACATGACGCTCGGCACCAACAATCTGGACACCGCCCGCAAGTTCTACGACGCGGTCTTCGCGCCGCTGGGCCTGAAGCGCCTGCACGACATGGACAACCTGTCGCTCTACGGCGCCGACCATCCCGAGTTCATCATCCTGAAGCCCGCCAACGGCGAGCCGGCCTGCGTCGGCAACGGCCTGACCATCGGCTTCGTGGCGCCGAACCATGCGGCCGTGAAGGCCTTCCACGCGGCTGGCCTGGCGGCCGGCGGCACGGACGAAGGCGCTCCGGGCCCGCGTCAGTTCGCGCCCGGCGCCTATGCGGCCTACCTGCGCGACCTGGACGGCCACAAGATCACGGCCATCACCTACGTCGAATAGTCTAAAAACCGGGAGGGCTGGGCGGCTTACGCCGCCCGGCCCTGACCCGGAGCGAGGCCCGAGGTCCCGTCGAGGTGGGCGCCGAGCCAGCTGGCGTTCTCGACCTGGGCCCCGGTGAAGTCCGCCCCCCGCAGGTCGGCCTGGTCGAAGACGGCGGCGGTGGCGTCCACCGCCTGGATCAGGGCGTAGCGCAAGCGGGCGTGATTCAGGGCCGCGGGCGCCGAGCGCCCACCGCCCAGCGGAAGGCTCGACATCACCGCCTGGCGCAGGTCCGCCTTGGTGAGATTGGCGCCGATCAGTCGGGCGCCGCGCAGGTCCGCCCCGCGGAAATTCACCCCGCGCAGGTCCGCGCCTTCGAAATTCACGCCCTGCAGGTGGCAGCCCGAGAGGTCGAGGCCGACAAGGCAGGCGTTCTGGGCGGACATGGCGGTCAGGCGCCGGCCCTTAAGCGTATCCTTGAACAGGCGCAGGTCTTCGCCGTTGAAATTGGCCGGGCTGCCTTCCTTGGCGCCGGTCTGGCACCAGGCCTCGTTCCCGTCGGCGCGCTTGATCAGTTCACCTATGCGCCGGTGCATGTCGGCGTCGGGATCGCGCAGGACGCCGCGCAGGTCGGCCCCGTGCACACGCGCCACGTCCATGTTCACGCCGCTCAACACCGCGCCGGAGAAGTTGGCGCCTTCCAGGTTGGTCCCGGCGACATCGGCGCCTTCCAGGTTGGCGCCAGTGAGGTTCGCTTCCTTCAGATTGGCCCCGGCGAGCTTGGTCCCGCGCATGGAGCAGTCGGTGAAGTCGGCCTTGTGGGCGGAGGAGCCGTTGAACTGCGAGCCGTCCAGGGTGGCGCCGGAGAAGTTGACATTGTCGGCTTCGCCCGCGCGGGATTCGTGGCGCATGGTGTCCAGGCCCTTGCGCGGATGCGCGATCGCGATCTGGCCTTCGCGGAAGTCCGCCTGGGTCAGATCCGCCATCGACAGGTTGGCGCCGCGCAGGCACACGCCGCGCAGGTCCGCCCGCCGCAGGTTGGCGGCCCGCATGTCCGCCCCGCGCAGGTCGCAGCCGAACAGGTTGGCGCGCTCCAGCTTGGTCTTGATCAGCCGCGCCCCGTCGAACACCGAACCGGTGAAGTCCGCGTCGGTGAGGTTGCGCTGGGAAAGGTCGAGTCCGGACAGGTTCACCAGCCGAAGCGAGGCGCGCTTGCCTCCCGGCTTGCCGGTGACGAAACGCTCATGGGCGGTGAGAACGAGTTCGAGTTCGCCCGCACTCAGCCGGCGGCGGCCTGCGTGGGTGCTCATGGCGCGGAATACCCCGGACGTCTATGCATCCGGGAACCCTAGCGAAGCAGTATGGCTGTCCGGTTAATTCCCGGACGGTTTCGCCTTACCGGCCAAGGCAAAACAGGGGCTAGAGCCCCGGCAGCTTGACCTTGCCGGTGCGGGCCCGCTGGATCACCACCGGATTGGAGCCGGTCAGGGCCTTGATGCGAGCGGCTTCGGCGGCGGGATCGACCGGCGCCGGGGTCTCGGCGGCGCTGGTGTCGACCCCCGGAGCGGCCGGCTGGTCCTTGCGCCAGAACATGACCCGGTTCGCGAAGCTCTGATCCTTGTGGGCCACGTCGCCGAACTCGTCGTCGACCACGTAGCGGATCAGAGGATCGGCGCGCTCGGCGCCGGCGCGGTTGGCCAGCAGGCTCTCGCCCTGGCTGCGGGCGGCGGCTTCGCGCTCGCCGACGAGGGCCACGCGGGCGGCGCTCTCGGGCTGCAGTTCCTGCGGGCGCGGCTCGCCCGGCGAGGGCGGACGCAGGGCGTAGTCGGGCGGCACCACCAGGGGCGCCTTGGTCACGACGCGGAACTCATCGGGCGTGACCTTGCTGCCGCCGAGGGCGCGGCCGACGCTGTTGCAGCCGGCGGCCGAGAGGCCGATCACGGCGACACTGGCCCAGAGGGCCGCGGTGGCGAGGCGCTGGTTACGACTGGAACGCATGGACTTGGACTCCCGAAGGCCCCCCGACGTGGAGAAGCTGGTTAGCGCATTCCGGCGGCCACGCAAAGGCGCTGGCGCGCCGCAGCGTTCACGGCTCCGGTTGGACGACAGGCTTTGGCGCGAAGACGCTGTCGATCAGGAGCAGGATCACCCCGACGGTGATGGCGCTGTCGGCGACGTTGAACACCCAGGGGAAGTGGAGCCCCGTGAAGTCGAGGAAATCGGTCACCACCCCGAAGCGGACCCGGTCGATCAGATTGTTGCCGATCGCCCCGCCCATGATCAGGCCGAGCGCCGCCGCCGGCAGCAGGCGGTCGATCCGCCGCGCCCAGACGGCCAGGGCCAGGACCACCAGGGCCGAGAAGCCGATCAGGCCCCAGATGCCGACGCCGCTCCAGGCCTTCAGCAGGCCAAAGCTGACCCCGGGATTGCGCACCATGGTCAGGTTGAAATAGGGCGGCAGGACCTCGATCTGGCCGAGGGCGGGCAGGTTGGCCGCCCCCAGGATCCAGGCCTTGGAGAGCTGGTCCAGGACCACCACGGCGACGGTGATCCCGTAGGCGACGAACCCCAAACGCGAGACGACGGGCGGCGTGGCGGCGTCGCTCATCGGTTGGCCCCGTCGAAGGCCTCGACCGCATCGGTGCAGCGCAGGCAGAGCTCGTCCTCCACCTCCGGCAGGATGCGCCAGCATCGGGCGCACTTCTTGCCCTCGGCCAGGAACGGACGCACGGCGACGCCGGGGATCTCGGGCAGGACGAAGGCGTCGGCGCCTGCGTCGCCGGCCTTGAGCGTCGCGCCGCTGGTACGGAAAACGCCGGCCGGATCGACGCCCTCGAAGGCGGCGAGCAGGGAGGCGTCGGCGACCGTGACCTCAGGGGCGGCCTCCAGCGCCGAGCCGATCCGGCGCTCGCGCCGCTCGATCTCCAGGGCGCCGGTGACGGCGGCCAGGACCGTCTGCACTTTTTCCCAGCGGGCGGCTTCGACCGGGTTCAGCCACTCGGCGGGGGTGTCGGGCAGGGTGCGGAGGAGGCTGGCTCCCGCGCCGGGGAAGCGGGTGGTCCAGGCTTCCTCGACCGTGAAGGGCAGCAGGGGGGCAAGCCAGGCGGTCAGGCGCTCGAACACCGCGTCCATCACCGTGCGGGCCGCGCGGCGGGTGAGATCGTCCGGCCGGTCGCAGTAGAGGCTGTCCTTGCGGACGTCGAAATAGAGCGCCGACAGCTCGCCCGAGGCGAACTCGGCGATGGGGCGGAAGACGTCGTTGTAGCGGTGGGCGGCGTAGGCCTCGCGCACGGCCACGTCGAGCTCGGCCAGCCGGTGCAGGATGAAGCGCTCCAGCGGCGGCATGTCCTCCAGCCCGACACGCTCCTCGTCCGTGAAGCCCTCCACGGCGCCCAGCAGGTAGCGCACGGTGTTGCGCAGCTTGCGGTAGGCGTCGGTGGTGGTCTGCAGGATGGTCTTGCCGATCCGCTGGTCTTCGGCGTAATCGACCATGGCCACCCAGAGCCGCAGGATCTCCGCGCCGGACTCCTTGGTCACCGTCTGGGGCTCGACCGTATTGCCCTTGGACTTGGACATCTTCTCCCCCTGCTCGTCGAGGGTGAAGCCGTGGGAGAGCACGCCGTCGTAGGGGGCGCGTCCGCGGGTGCCGCAGGATTCCAGGAGGGACGACTGGAACCAGCCGCGATGCTGGTCGGAGCCTTCCAGATAGAGGTCGGCCGGCCAGTGGCTGTCGGGCCGGTTCTCGATGGTGAAGGCGTGGGTCGAGCCGGAGTCGAACCAGACGTCGAGGATGTCCTCGACCTGCTCGTAGTCGGCAGGATTGCGATCGCCGAGGAACTCGGTCGGGTCGCGGGTGAACCAGGCGTCGGCGCCTTCCTTTTCGATGGCGGCCAGGATGCGGGCGTTGACCGCCTCGTCCTGCAACGGCTCGCCGGTCTTCTTGTCGACGAACATGGCGAGCGGCGCGCCCCAGGCGCGCTGGCGCGAGATCAGCCAGTCGGGGCGGCCCTCGACCATGGAGCGGATGCGGTTGCGCGCCTGGTCGGGATAGAAGGCGGTCGCGTCGATGGCCTCCAGCGCCCGCTGGCGCAGGGTGCGGCCGTCGGCCAGCGGCTGGTCCATGCGGATGAACCACTGCGGCGTGTTGCGGAAGATCACCGGCGCCTTGGAGCGCCAGCTGTGCGGGTAGGAGTGCTCCAACCGGCCCCGGGCCAGGAGATTGCCCGCCTCGATCAGCCTGGCGATCACCTCGTTGTTGGCTGAGCCGAATTTGCCGGCCTTCTTGCCCTCGGTCTCCAGCACCTTGAGCCCGCCGAAAAGCGGCACGGCGTCGTAATAGACCCCGTCCGGATCGACGGTGTCGGGGATGTCGGCGCGGCTGCGGCCCGACTTCAGCCAGACGTCGTAGTCGTCGGCGCCGTGGCCGGGGGCGGTGTGGACGAAGCCCGTGCCGGCGTCCTCGGTGACGTGCTCGCCCGACAGCATGGGCACTTCGAAGCCGTAGCCGGGATCGAGGGCGGCGAGGGGGTGGGAGACCGACAGGCCGTCGAGGTCGGCCGCGCCCAGGGGCTTGATCAGCTTCCAGTCGGCGATCTTGGCGGCGTCGCGCACGGCGTCTGCCAGGGCCTGGGCGACGATCAGCCTGTCGCCGGGCTTGGCCCAGGGCTCGAACTCCAGGCCCGTCTGGATGGAGCCGACCTCATAGAGGCCGTAGGCGATCTTGGGGCCATAGGCGATGGCGCGATTGGCGGGCAGGGTCCAGGGCGTGGTGGTCCAGATCACCACCGCGGCGCCCTTCAGGTCGCCGGACTTCACCGGGAACTTCACCCAGACCGTGGGGCTGACGTGGTCGTGGTACTCGACCTCGGCGTCGGCCAGGGCCGTGCGCTCCATCGGGCTCCACATCACCGGCTTGGAGCCGCGGTAGAGCTGGCCGGACATCAGGAACTTGTGGAACTCGCCGACGATGGCGGCCTCGGTGGTGAAGTCCATGGTGGCGTAGGCCGCGCGCCAGCGGCCCATGACGCCCAGGCGCTGGAACTCGGCCTTCTGCGCCTCGATCCACTGGCCGGCGTAGGCGCGGCAGGCGTGGCGGAACTCGGCCTTGGAGACCTCGTCCTTGCGGCGCCCCTTGGAGCGGAACTCCTCCTCGATCTTCCACTCGATCGGCAGGCCGTGGCAGTCCCAGCCGGGGATGTAGTCGACGTCGTAGCCCAGCAGGAACCGGGAGCGGACCACGAAGTCCTTCAGGATCTTGTTGAGGGCGTGGCCGATGTGGATGGCGCCGTTGGCGTAAGGCGGGCCGTCGTGCAGCACATAGAGCGGGGCGCCGGCGGCCTGGCGGGCCTTGCGGACGGTCTCGAACAGGTCGTCGGCGCGCCAGCGCTCCAGGATCTCGGGCTCGAGCTTGGGCAGGCCCGCGCGCATGGGGAAGGGCGTCTGCGGCAGGAAGACGGTGTCGCGGTAGTCGCGGGAGGCGGGGGCGTCGTCGGCCATGGGTCGGGGCAATCTATCGGGATTCGAGGGTTCCCGAGCGGAAGCCGCCGGGAGCGAAGGGCGAGGGCTTTACCCGGCGGGGACGCAGATGGGCTCTAAGGCCCGGCGACGTCACGCCGGGCGGGTAATTCGGGCCGTTTGGGTGCGCGCCGCGGTCATGGCGCGGATGTAACAGAGCCCGTAGCGGGGGGAAAGGCTCAGCCCCGGTCGTCTGCGGGTTGGGATGCGGCGCGGCGGGGCCTGAGGTCCTGGACCAGCCGGCGCAGTCCCATCCAGGTCCCCAGCCCCACGGACAAGGTCACCCCCGCCAGCAGCAACAGCATCACCAGGTCCCAGACCGGGCGGGCGCGGAGCGGCGCGGCGAAGTCCCAGCGGTGCAGGGCCAGGTGCCACCAGCGATAGCCGCGCCCGTCCGCGTCCACGGTGCGCACCACCCGGCCGGTCTCGGTGTCGATATAGACGCGGGTCCTGTCCGGGTCGGCGAGGATGATGCGGTAGACCGGCAGGGTCACCGAGCCGTGGTGGGCGAAATAGTAGTCGTCCTCGTCGGTGAGCAGGGCCTGGGTGCGCATGCCGAGGCCCTCGGACACCCGCTCGGCGGCGTCGTGCAGGTCGCGCAGGGTGACGCGGGACGGAAGGGCCTGGGCGTTCAGGCGCAGCATCTTCGCGTCGGCCGAGTAGCTGAGCAGATTGAGGTCTCCGCCCATCGACGCGGCCGAGAGGCTGACCGCCCCGGCGGGGGGGCGGGTCTTGAGGGCGGCGAGGGTTTCCTTGACCTGGCTCCAGGTCGGGGGATCGCCCGAAACCTGCGCCCGCGCGGGGCTGCCGCCGCCTTCCAGCAGGCCCCACGGGTTCATGGACATCAGCCCTGAGAACACCCAGGCCAGGGTCAGGAGCCCAAACACCAGCCCGCTGACATGGTGCCAGAAGAAGAGGCCCTTGTAGGGCGACCAGCGGCCGGTCCTGTGCTTGCGGGCGAGCTGGACGAGGCCGAGGTAGAGGCCGGTCAGGGTCAGGAAGGTCCCGACCACCGAGGTCCAGATCACCACCTGGCTCCAGAGGGGCGCGTTCTGGCGCAGCAGGGTGGGATAGAGCCAATGCGGCACGGCCCCCAGCCAGTTCCAGGCCCTCTGCGCCCGGGTGGTCTCCTGCACCAGCTCGCCGGTGACGCTGGACAGGTAAAGGGTCGTGCCCCCCCGGTCGGCGAAGGCGGCGCGGTAGAGCGGGCGGTGGCGGCTGTACTCGCCGGAGACGGTCCACTGGTCGGTATCGATGGTCTCGACCCGCGCCGGGGCGCCGATCCCCAGTCGCTCGCCGAGGCCGGCGGCCAGGGTCTTCGCCTGGGCGGGGTCGATCGCCTCGATGGCGCGGCCAGTCGTCAGGTCCACGGTGCGGACCCGGCCCATGCCCAGGGATAGGCGGAGCACAGGAGTCTGCCCCAGGCTCTCTATTCGGAAGCCGTCCACCGGATCGGCGTCCTCGCGCCCGGCGCCGGCGGCGTCGCAGCAGCGGGCCCAATCGATGGGGGACAGCGCCTTCAGCCTCTGGGCGTCCGACAGCTCGGGATAGCCGACGTACATCATCACCACGCCCGACAGGCACCACAGGGTCATGAGCAGGCCCATGACCACGCCGGTGTAGCGATGCAGGATGATGAGCCAGCGGGGCATGGCTATTCCTGGCCCGCGATGTCGCCGATGTCGCCGGGATCGAGGTTGGCGGCGAGGCGCTGCTTGGCCCGGTAGACCCGCAGCTCCACCACCTTGACCGTGACGCCGAGCACCTCCGCGGCCTCGCGCTGCGACATGCCCTGCAGGGCGGTCAGGGTGATGGCCTCCCGGTACTTGGGCGGCAGGGCTTCGAGCGCCCGCTGTAGGCGGCGCAGGGTCTCGTTCTGGATCTCGGTATGTTCGGCGGCGGCGGGTGTCTGGTCCTCGAACCGGCCCATCAGGCGAAAGGCCGTGCGGCGGACAGCCTCGCGCCGGCCCCGGTCGCGGCACTTGTTGAGGGCGATGCGGCGCAGCCAGATTTCGAACGGCCGCGCGCGATCATAGCCCTTCAGGGCGCGCCAGGCCGAGGCGAAGGTGTCCTGGACCACGTCGTAGGCGTCCTCGGAGGTCGAGGTATGGCGGCGGATGAACTGGTAGAGCCAGGTCTTGTGGCGGCGCATCAGGGCCGTGAAAGCCGCCTCGTCGCCCTTGAGTATCCTCTCGACGAGTTCGGCGTCTGTGGGCCCCTCGGGTGTCACGACCCCGAGGTCATCATCATTTCGACGATTTCCTCGTCGAAAGCTTTCTTCTGGTCGGCCGTCAGCACCTGACGGATCTCGAGGATGTAGTTGATGGTGTCGGTCTGCAGCCGGCCGACGCTGTCCTGGATCTCCATGATCGCGTCCTTGGCGAGGGGACTGAGCGTCATGTTCTCGCCCACGGCGGCGGCGAGGTCGACGTTCTCGGCGTGCAGATCGGCGATGATCTCGTTGCGGCGCTTGGTGTAGCGCTCGTCGATGGCGTCGACGGCCTGCTTCTGCGCGGCGGTCAGGGTGAACTTCTTGCGCAGGATGTCGTCGACCTGCTGGCGCACGGTCGGTTCCTGCATCTGGTTGGCGGTGGGCGTCGCGCTACGGCTGGCTCCGAGCCGCGCGCCGAGGAAGCCGCAGACGGTGGCGATCACCACCGTGATCAGCACCACCCGCCATGTGGTGTTCATCGGGGGGCGCCGAGCCCCGTGACCAGGGCGAGCTCCGCATGGGTCAGAAGTAGCGGGGTCTGCTGGCGAAGGGGCGGCGCGCCCGCGCCCTGGGACCAGCCGAGGGCGACGCCGAGGCAAAGGGTGCAGACGGCGACCGCCACCTGCAGGCGCACGGTCAGGCCGTTCACGCTGGCCTCGCGGCCCGAGCGTTCGATCCGGCGCCACACCAGGGGCTCCAGCTGGTCGAGCCGGTGGTCGTCGCCGGGCGCGGGCAGGGCCCGCAAAAGATCGTCGAGCTGGTCACCCATGGGGGTTCTCACTCCTCCGCCTCAGGCAGATTCTACGCACACAAGAACCTTCCCCCTCATTTCCGCCGGTGAAAAGAGCCGATCGGAAGGCGGAGGCTAGAAGGCCGGGGTCAGGATAGCCTTGGCCGCCGCCACGTCGAGGTTGATCTGGGTGACCATGGTGTCGAGGCTGTCGAACTTCTCGTCCCCGCGCAGGTAGGCGACGAGGTCGACCTCCAGGGTCTGGCCGTAGATGTCCTCGTCGAAGTCGAACAGGAAGACTTCCAGCCGCTCGTCGTCGCCGTTCACCGTGGGGCGGCGGCCGACATAGCCGACCCCCGGAATCTCCCGTCCGTCGCCGAGCCGGGTGCGCATGGCGTAGATGCCGAAGGCCGGCCGCAGGTAGTTCTCCAGCGCCACATTGGCGGTGGGAAAGCCCAGGGTGCGCCCCAGGTGGTCGCCGTGGACGACCACCCCCTCGATGGAGAAGGGCCGCCCCAGAAGCTCGGCGGCCCTGTCGGGGCGCCCGCCCTGCAGGTGGGCTCGGATTTCGCTGGAGGAGCACTTGTCGCCGGAAGGGTCGACCACGGCCTGGGCGATGGAGACGCCGAAGCCGAACCGCTGTCCGTAGGCCGCCAGGGCTTCGGCGCTGCCGGAGCGGCCCTTGCCGAAGGTGACGTCAAAGCCGGCGGCCACGTGGCGCACGCCCAGGCCGCCGACCAGCACGTCGCGCACGAAGGCCTCGTCGGAAAGGTTCGCCATCTCGGCGTCGAAGCGCAGGACGTAGAACAGGTCCACCCCGAGGTCGGACAGGAGCTTGGCCCGCTGGGCCAGGGTGGTGAGCTGGAACGGTTCGCGCTTAGGGTCGAAGAAGAGGCTGGGGTGGGGCTCGAAACTGATCACCCCCAGCGGCGCGCGCAGGGCCGCCGCCGCGCGGGCGGCCTCGGCGATCACCTGGCGATGGCCGCGATGCACGCCGTCGAAGGCGCCGAGCGCCACGGACGCGCCGCGCTGAGGCCCCTCCAGGCCGCGCCAGTTCTCGATCAGACGCAGGCTCACGAAGCCTCCGTTGGACGCCGCGGGGCGGTGACCACCGCTTCGCCGTCCACGGCGGTCTTGCCGTTGACCAGGACGACCGTCTTCAAGGTCACCAGGGCCTTGGCCTCGTCCACCGCCTCGACGGTGACCCGCGTGGTCACCTGGTCGCCCGCCCGCACCGGACGGCGGAAGCGCAAGGACTGGGTCACATAGACCGCCCCTGGCCCCGGCAGCTTCGTGCCGAGGACGGCGGAGATGTAGGCGGCCGAGAGCATGCCGTGGGCGATCGGGCCCTTGAACGGGGTGGTTTCGGCATAGGCCCGGTCGAGGTGCAGGGGATTGTCGTCCCCGGAAACGGCGGCGAAGGCGGCGATGTCGGCCTGGGTCACCTGACGGCTGGTTTCGGCCTCCTGGCCGACCTCAAGGTCATCGAGAAAAAACCCCGCCCGAGATGGCTGCACGCCCGACCGCCCCATTTACCTGATCTTATCGGCGCTCTCTTACCTTGTGGATCGTGCGGGGGCGAGGGTGTCGAACCCATCCGCAAGGTATGAACGCGGAGCCGACTTCTAAATGTCCGTGGACCTGTCCATGCCGATCCTTGTGGTCGACGACTACAAGACGATGGTTCGGATCATCCAGAACCTGCTGAAGATCCTTGGCTTCACCAACGTCGAAGGCGCCGCCGGCGGCGAGGAAGCCTTCGAGAAGATCAAGGCCAACCGCTATGGCCTGGTCATCTCCGACTGGAACATGGAGCCGATGAGCGGCTACGACCTCCTGGTCCAGGTGCGCGCCGACGCGGAGCTGAAGAAGCTTCCCTTCATCATGGTCACCGCCGAATCCAAGACCGAGAACGTGATCCAGGCCAAGCGGGCCGGGGTGAACAACTACATCGTCAAGCCCTTCAACGCGCCGACGCTGAAGGGAAAGATGGTGACGGTCCTCGGCGACTTCTGACGCCGACGCGGCGCCGCCGCGACTTCCCGAACCGCCTATCGGACGCCGCCCCGGCCCGCCTTGACGGCCGCGAAGCCTCGTGCCCCACATTCCCCGGCCAAGCTGGACGACAGCGACGACAACCAGTCCGGCGGGCGCTGGGAGAGATTCAGCCATGCCCCATCGAAGGGTCGATCGGCGCGGCGTCCTTCTGGGCGCGGCCGCGTCGGGGGTCGGTCTGGCGGCGAGCCGCGTGGGCGCGGCGACGGCGGGCGACGGCCGGCCGAACATCGTCTTCATCCTGGCCGACGACATGGGTTACGCGGACGTCGCCTGCTACGGGCGGCCGGACGTGCGCACGCCCAACATCGACCGGATCGCCGCCCGGGGCGCCAAGCTCACCCAGGCCTACGCCAATTCGGCGGTCTGCACCGCCACCCGGGTCGCCCTGCTCACGGGCCGCTACCAGTACCGGCTGCCGATCGGGCTGGAGGAGCCGCTGGGCATCGGCGCCGACATCGGCCTGCCGACCGACCACCCGACCCTGCCGTCCCTGCTGAAGCGCGCCGGCTATCACACCACCCTGCTGGGCAAATGGCACCTGGGGTACCTGCCCAAGTACGGCCCCCTGCAGAGCGGATATGACGAGTTCTACGGCTTCCGCAGCGGCGGCGTGGACTACTTCACCCACAAGTCCGGCAAGGACGACGACCTCTGGGACGGCGACACACCGGTCCAGCAGGCCGGTTACCTGACCGATCTCCTCGGCGACCGGGCGGTCAAGGTGGTGCGCGAGCAGGCCAGGCGCGCCGGCCCCTTCCTGATCAGCCTGCACTTCAGCGCGCCCCACTGGCCCTGGGAGGGGCCGGGGGACGAGAACAAGCCCAGCGCCTCCATCGACGAGACGGGCGACCAGAAGACCTATCAGGCGATGATCGAGCGGCTGGATTTCCAGATCGGGCGGGTCATGCGCGCCCTGGAGGCGACGGGCCAGGCGAAGAACACCATCGTCGTCTTCACCAGCGACAACGGCGGCGAACGCTTCGCCTACACCTGGCCGTTCACGGGCCGAAAGACCGAGCTCCTGGAAGGGGGACTACGCGTCCCCGCCCTGATCAGCTGGCCCGGCCATATCCCGGCGGGGCGGATCGTCGATCAGACGGCCATGTCGATGGACTGGGCGCCAACCCTGCTGGCCGCCGCCGGCGCGGCGGCCGATCCGGCCTATCCCCTCGATGGGATGAATCTGCTGCCGACCCTCACGCGGGGGGCGGCGCCGGTCAGCCGCAAGCTCTACTGGCGATACAAGGCCAACCACCAGCGGGCCATGCGCGACGGCGACTACAAGGTGCTCAAGATCCTGGACAACACCTTCCTCTTCAACGTCGTCGCCGATCCCCTGGAGCGGGCCAACCTGAAGGCGCGGGAGCCGGCGATCTATCGCCGCATGACATCCGAGTGGAGCGCCTGGAGCGCCACCATGCTGCCGGAGACCCTGGCGAGCTTCACCGCGGGCAACAACGGGCGGTCCCTGGCCGACCACTTCGGGGCGGTCCCGCCGGGCCGGGAACCGGACGACGGCCTGACCTGGCCGAACCCGCCGGCCGCGCGCTAGCTCACCACGCCAGTTTCGGGGCTGCATAGGTCGCCCGCGCGCCCTTTTCCTCGAGCAGGTCGGCGATCGCGGCCTCGTCCAGCTTGCCGCCCGGTCCGATGGCGTCCGCGCCGTGGATGCCGGCGGCGATGAACAGTAGGTCCAGCCCCTGGGCGTTGGCCCCGGCGACGTCGGTGGCGATGCCGTCGCCGATGGCGAGGATGCGCTTGCGGTCCACCGCCTTGCCCGCGAGGCGGTCCACCTCCTGGTAGGCGCAGTCGTAGATCGGCGCGTAAGGCTTGCCGGCCATGACGACCGTGCCGCCGAGCTCGGTGTAGAGCTTGGCCAGGGCCCCGGCGCAGTAGATCAGGCTGTCGCCCTTCTGAACCACCAGGTCCGGGTTGGCGCAGATCATGGTCAGGCCCCGGGCCGCGGCGGCCGTGAGGCGCTCGCGGTAGTCCTCGGGGGTTTCCACCTCTTCGTGGATGAAGCCGGTGCAGGAGATGAAGGCGGCCTCCTCCGGTCCCGCCAAGGCGAGGTCGAGGCCCTGGTAGAGCACCATGTCCCGCTCGGGACCGAGGTCCCAGGCCGGGCCGGGCGCGCGGGCGATCAGTTCGGCGCGGGTGGCGTCGCCGGAGGACACGAAGCCCGACCAGGCGGCGTCGGGGACCTTCAGGCCCCTCAGCTGCGGCAGGACGAATTTCGAGGGACGCGGAGCGTTGGAGATCAGCACCACGGGACCCCGCGTCTCCTGGAAGCGGACCAGGGCGTCGCAGGCCTCGGGGAAGGCTTCCCGGCCATTGTGGATCACCCCCCAGACGTCGCAGAGCACCGCGTCATAGCGATCGGCGATCTCGGCAAGGCCGCTGGGGAGGAGGGGGGCGCTCATCGTCCGGGCCTAGCCTTCCGCCCGCCCGCCCGTCAACGCCCGCCGTGTTGCGGAAACCTTGGCCGCAGGCAGGCGTTCAGCCTTCAGCTTAGCCGTTCGAGGGACACGCCGTGAAGAAATGGACCATCTACGCCGTCCTGGCCGTGGTCGCGATCATCGTGGGGATATCGGGCCTGCTCAGCGTGGTGGAGGGCGCGTTCAAGCTCGCCTTCGGCGTGCTGCTGGTGATCGGCGCGGTGACGCTGTTCGGCTGGCTGAAGCGGCGTAAGAAGCCCGACGCCGCCGGTTAGCGCGGCCCCTGGCCTGCGCCGCCTCCTGTTGGCGGCCGGGACATGGGCAAGCTAGGGTTCCCCCTCGCGTCAAGGTTGCCAGGGGGCGTCCATGCGTTTGATCTACGCGGCTTGCGGGCTGTTGCTCCTCCTGGCGGCCTGCCGCGCCCAGGCGCCGGACGCGCACTATGACGCCGTCATGGCCAAGAGGGGCGACGAGCAGATCGCCCAGTTCCAGTCCTACCCGATCGAGGAGCGGTTCCGCCTTTTCGACAGGTACTACGCAGGTCACAACAATCCGCATCGGCCAGACTATGGCAGGTTCGACTTCGCCTTCAGGGACAAGCCTCAGGAAACACTGACCTTCCTCGTAAGCCGGCTTCGGGGCAGCAAGTTCGCCGACTTCAACCGCTATGGCGGCGTGCTCATCTCCGTGGCGCATGCCGATGGCGTGAACATCTGCCACACGCGCGAGATGGAGGAACTGCGGGGGATCGTGGCGTCCTACCGTCTCGAGCCCGACATGCTCGAAGCGCTAAGGATGACCGACTATGGACCGGCGGGATCGCCGGACTGCGGACAGTGCCCCCTGGTCGCGCCCAGGGCACCCGGCGACAAGCCGCCCTCGCGACTTGCCGGGTTCCTGGTGGATGCCAGAACGATGTTCTGCCGGAAGAGCTAGCGCCGTCCGCCGCCCGCCGCCTGGCGGCGAAGGGTGGAGCGCATGAACTCGGCGGGGGGGTCGGCTTCGGCCAGGACGGCTTCGCGGATGGCCCGGGGCTCGCCGAAGAGGTGGCCCTGGCCGTAGGCGATATCGAGCTCCAGCACGTCGATCACCTGGCGCTCAGCCTCGACCTTCTCGGCGATCACCTCGACCCCGTAGCGGCGGGTCAGGGCGGCGAAGTCGGCCGCCTGCAGGTCGCGCATGGACTTCAACGCCATCCGGCCCTCGACCTCCAGCAGCTGCTCCAGCAGCACCCCGGCGGCGATCTTGACGAACTTCACGTCCGTGCGCCCGAGGTCTGCGAAGTCGAGGTCGAGGTCGGTGACCTTGTCCAGGGAGAAGCGGAAGCCGAGGTCGGCGAGCTTGGCCATGTTGCGGGCCTCGACGGCGCCGCGCTCCTTGAAGGCGGGCTGGCCCAGCTCGAAGATCAGCGAGCCGGCGAGGTCGCGGTTCTGATCCAGGAAGTCGAGGAACTGCGGGAAGAAGCTCTCATCGGAGAGCGAGGCCAGGCTGATGTTGCAGAAGATGCCGATCTTGCGGTCGGTCTTGGCCAGGCGCCGGACGATCTGCACGCAGCGGAACAGCAACAGGTTGTCGATGGCGGGGACCAGGCCCTCGGGCTCGGCCACGGCCAGGTACTCGGCTGGCATCAGCACCCGGCCGGTGTCGTCGCGCAGCCGCGAGAAGCTTTCGTAGAAGACGGTCCGCCGCTGGGGCAGGGAGACCACCGGCTGTAGGTAGAGATCGACCCGGTTCTCGGCCAAGGCTTCCCGGACCGTGTGCAGCAGGGCCTGGCTCTGCCGTGAGACGACGGTCCCGCCGGGCTTCGGCGCGGCGAGCTGGGTGTCCATGTTCTCGCCCATGCGAGCGACCAGATCCTCCAGCATCCGCACTTCGGAGGTGAGGGCCTCGGTCCGCTCGGCCGCCTCGACCTGGACGGTCTGGCCGAGGTTCTGCAGCGTGCCTTGGGTCTTCTCCAGGTCGTCGGCGAGGAGGCGGTGGGCTTCGCGCAGCCGCGACACTTCGCCCTTCAGGGCCGCGCCCTCGATGCCCCGCGCGATCAGGCTGTGAAGGCTGAGCATGACGGCGAAGGCGCCGAGCGCCACCGAGGCGGCTGCGGCCACGCCCGCGCCGGAACGCCAAGCGAGGGCCCCAAGCGTCAGGCCGAAGCAGAGATAGGCGCCCCCCAGGAGGGCGAGGATGGCTTTGCGCATCGGTCTCGCGTGCCTCGAATCGTTATCGAGTATCGCCCGCCCCGCCGGTTTCGTCTCGTGGAGAGACCTTGGCGCGACCTTCGCGGTAACAATCCCGCAACTAGTCTTGCCAAATGGTTTCCAGGGGCAATTTGGGATTGCGGTCGCCCGCTGAATTTCGCGCAACGAAAAGCCCGCCGGGCGGACCCGGCGGGCTTTCGGAACGCCCCGATAAATGGAGGGATCAGGCGGCGACGGTGGCCACCTGCTCCTGCGGGTCGCGCAGCACATAGCCGCGGCCCCAGACCGTCTCAATGTAATGCTTTCCAAGCGTCGCCGCTGCCAGCTTCTTGCGCAGCTTGCAGATGAAGACGTCGATGATCTTCAGCTCGGGCTCGTCCATGCCGCCGTAGAGATGGTTGAGGAACATCTCCTTGGTGAGGGTGGTGCCCTTCCGGAGCGAGAGCAGCTCCAGCATCTGGTATTCCTTGCCGGTCAGGTGGACCCGGGAGCCGTTCACTTCGACCGTCTTGGCGTCGAGGTTGACGGTGATGTCGCCGGTCTTGATCACCGACTGGGCATGGCCCTTGGAGCGGCGCACCACGGCGTGGATGCGGGCGATGAGTTCCTCGCGGTGGAAGGGCTTGGTCACGTAGTCGTCGGCACCGAAACCGAAGCTGCGGACCTTGGAGTCCATCTCGGCAATGCCGGAGAGGATCAGCACCGGCGTCTGCACCTTGGCGACGCGCAGCTTCTTGAGCACGTCGTACCCGTGCATGTCGGGCAGGTTGA